>JAUZRV010000180.1 GCA_030950105.1 Rhodobacterales bacterium
GCGGCCTGGTCAGGCCACTGGTTGTTGCGATGCGAACCGCATCACGGCGAAACTCTTCGGTGTAACTCGTTGCCATTTCTTATCTCCTTCATAGCAAACATTGCTCGAAAGAGACCGGAACGTAACCGTGACAAGACCAAAGCGCCTTGGTTGGGAGGTGTCTGTCGACGAGATCGGCTATGAACGCGACGAATATGACGCGATGAATCCGCTTTACGTCATCTGGGAGCGCGCAGATGGAAGCCATGGCGGATCAATGCGCCTATTGCCAACCGTTGGCGCGATAATGGTCAATGATCATTTCGGGCATTTGACCGATGGCGTGCGTATAGAAAGCCCATTGATTTGGGAATGTACGCGGTTTTGTCTCGCCCCCAGTGAAGACCGGCGCGCGGACGGGCGCACGGCGGCGGCTTTGATGCTCGCCGGTGGCGAAGTGATGCGCGGTTTCGGGATTAAGCATTACGTTGGGGTGTTTGATGCGCGCATGGTGCGGATTTATCGTGCGATCGGGTCTTCTCCGACATTGATGGGCAGCGAAGGGCAGGGGCGTGATAAAATCAGCGTCGGCCTTTGGGAATTTACCGATGATGCACGTGCCAAAGTTGCGGCGCGGGCGGGTCTCTCTCCTGCGATTTCCGAACTATGGTTTGATCGCGCATTTGGCAGCACACAACGACAGGCAAAAATTGCCTGACAAGATCACCCGAGCGCTCTGGCGTAGGAACGCGCGCGGCTGTAGGGTCGCGCGCATGAATGTATCAACCGTCACTTTTTCGCATGATCAGGCCGACGCCTATGATCAGATATCCGAGGTCCTTCGACTTTCTGGAGTGGACCTTGCCAGTGGCGATATTTTACCGCCTGGCGTGGGGAAAGATCGGGTTTTGGCGGTGATTGGCAAGGCGGGATCGGGCAAAACGCTGCTGTTGGCAGAATTGTATCGCGCCCTTGAAGATGCAGGTGTTTCGGTGGTGTCCGGCGATTACGAGCCAAGGAAACGTCGCGTGCAACGCACCTTGGCAATTTTGGCCCCCACCAACAAAGCGGCAAGCGTTTTGCGCAACCATGGTGTGCCCGCCACCACCATCCACCGTATCCTTTACACGCCGGTTTATGATCCCGAATACGAACGTATCGCGGAATGGTTGGCCGGCAATGGCGAGCGCCCCGAAATCGAGGGCCTCACGGAAGTAGCCCTTGATCGCGCCGCGGCCTTTTATGCGGGCAATAAATCCATTCCGGGGGCTTTGGCGGCGGCAGGTTTGCGCGGATCGGATTTCATCACCGGATGGAAAAAACGCGATGAGCCGCTTGATATCGGCTTTATTGACGAAGCGTCGATGCTGGACGAGAAGCAATTTCAGGACCTCAAAGAAACCTTCCCGACCTTGATAATATTTGGTGACCCCGCACAGCTTGCGCCGGTCGGTCAATCGGGATCGATGGTTTTTGAAAGCCTGCCCAAACCCGCCATTCTGGAGTTGTCGCGCATCCACCGCCAAGACGCAGATAATCCGATCCTTGATCTGGCGCACGCCTTGGCCGATCCGGCGCTTGAATTCCATCATTTTGAAAAGATGATCGAAGACATTGCCAAGCGCGATGAACGCGTGGTTTGGGCGAGCCGTGTCGAGGTCGACCTGATGGCGAGATCGCCGGTTCTGGTGTGGCGCAATGCCACCCGTATTCGGTTGATCAATGCCTTTCGCGAGGTGCATGGCGCACCGGGCGATAGGCTTCTGGAAGGTGAACCGTTGATTTGCGACGGCATTGAATTGCCTATCAAACACCGTAAAAAACGGCTTGATCTGGAGGCGCGCGGGTTGATCAAAGGCGCGCAGGTGGTGTTTCTTGGCGAGGGGCGCAAACCCGGGTTTTCGCGTCTTCATGTGCTCGGGGCCGAAGATCCACAAGTCAGCGCGGCGTCGATTGTGAAGATTGAAAAACCCGGTGAGGAGGAGCCGTTTATCCCGTTTGCAGCCCGCATGGGCGCGGCATTTCTTCATGGTGCGGCTGTGACCATTCACAAGGCGCAAGGTTCCCAATGGGAGAACGTGCAGGTGTTTGCGCCCGATCTGTTTGTGGCTGCCAAAGTCGGGCGGGTAGAAGCGGGACAACCGTTGTGGAAACGGCTGGCTTATGTCGCCATCACCCGTGCCGAAGAACGCTTGCTCTGGGTGGTGCGCAGTCGGTTGTCAAAACCGTCAGGGCCTTTGCGCGTCGACGATTTGCGCACTGGACCCGCGCCACTGACCCTTGAAATACAGGAGAACGAGATATGAAAACGATCCTGATTACCGGCGCGAGCGCGGGCATTGGGGCCGCAACCGCAAAGCTGTTTTTAATGAATGGCTGGCGCGTCGGTCTGGTTGCGCGGCGCCGTGGTGCGCTTGAAAAAATAGCAGCGGATCATGAATTTGCGCATGTCTTGCCGGGTGATGTTACCGATGCCAATCAGATGCACGATGTGTTTGCCGAATTCAGGACGCTGGCCGGCAAGTTGGACGTATTGTTCAATAACGCGGGCATGTTTGGCCCTTCGGCACCCATTGACGAAATTTCCCTTGCGGACTGGGAGGCCGTCGTTTCTGTCAATCTGCGTGGTATGTTTATCTGCGCGCGCGAAGCCTTTGGCCACATGCGCAAGCAATCCCCGCAGGGCGGGCGCATTATCAACAATGGATCGCTTTCGGCACATAATCCGCGACCCGGGTCGGTTTGTTATACGACAACCAAACATGCAATCACCGGCTTGACCCGTTCCTTGTCCCTTGATGGGCGGGAATTTGATATTGCTTGCGGGCAGATTGATATCGGAAATGCCAAGACGGAACTGGTTGATGATCTCAACGCGCGCGCGTTGGCGGCCAATCCCGATCACATCGTATTGCCGATGATGGATGTGGAAAATGCAGCGAAATCCGTGCTGCATATGGCGCAGTTACCACCAGAGGCCAACGTTCAATTCATGACGGTGATGGCGACCAAGATGCCCTTTATTGGGCGCGGATAATTTGTATCAATAATGGCGCAGGATCAACCGCGCGCCATATCCGGTTTCAAGCCGTTAATCGCGTTGGAAGATGCGGAAAGCAGCCGACGCGCCCCAGCCCGCAGCAATCGCAATTGCCAATGACATCAGACCATAAATCAGCGGCATTTCGCGGGAAAGCTTGAACAAGAACCTCTCGATCCCGACTTTGCGAACATCAATTGACGTTGTATATTGCGAGACGACTTCGCCACCACGAGTGAGCAAAATACGCGCCGTATAATCGCCCTCGGTTAGATTTGACGGCAACGTTATATTGGTGCGAAACAAGGTTTGTTCGTCAACTTCCACCGCGTTTTCCAAGGTCTGGTAAAGGCCGTTGTCTTCGCGAATACGAATAATCGCATCGAGAAAATTCCGCCGGTCGCCATAATCGATTCCCTCTTTGGTGGAATGGATAGCCTTGGCAACCGAGACCTTATGCACGGCATCTTGCAGCAGGCTGATGCTTTCGTTGAAACCGGCGCTGGTGGCGACCGCGTAGAAACTCGGGGCTTCGTCAACATGAAAGGAATCGACATTAACCCAGATCCCGAAACGGCGGTCTTTACGACGCACCGTCAGCGGCAACGAAGGACCGGAAATTGCTATGATAACTTCGAGCGGCTCGTCGGGGATGGCTTCTTCGCGTTTGACAGCCCCGAAAATGAGAATTTCCGAACCATCAAAATTGGCCGTAATTGCGATGCGATTTTGCGAGAGGCCCAAAACCACCTCTTCGGCGCGAAGGGGCATGGCTGCAAGCAGCAAAAGCAGAGATAGACGCAACATTTAGTGACCCCCGGTGCCGATAGAGAAAATTTCGACGGGTTGAATTAGTAGATCTAGGGCGAGCTTTCCACAAACGAGCAGAACCATCAGGGCAAGCAATATGCGAAGCTGCTCACCATTCATTTTGGAACCGAGACGGGTGCCCACCTGTGCACCAATCACGCCACCAACGAGCAATAGAACCGCCAGAGCGACATCAACGGTGTAGTTGGTGGTCGCGTGCATCAACGTGGTCGCGGCGGTCACAAAGATGATCTGGTAAAGCGATGTGCCGATCACAACTTTGGTTGGCATGTGAAGCAGATAGATCATCGCAGGCACCATAACAAAGCCGCCGCCAACGCCCATGATAGCCGCAAGAATACCGACGAAGATACCAACAAGGATAGGTGGGATAACCGATATATAGAGGCCCGATGTGCGAAAGCGCATTTTGAACGGCAACGCATCAATCCAGCCGCGTTTCTTGCGTTGTGTGATCGCGCCACCGGGTTTTTTCGAGCGCCGGATCGCATTGAAGGATTCGATGAACATCAAACCGCCAACGATACCGAGGAAAATTACATAGCTCAGTTTCACCAGCAGATCGACCTGACCCATGGCTTTTAGGTAGTTAAAAAAGGCCACCCCGAGAAACGCCCCGACAAGCCCCCCAAGCATGAGCACGGTGCCCATCTTGATATCAACATTCTTTCGTCGAAAATGCGCCAATACACCGGAAAAAGACGAGGCCACGATAACGTTGGCTTCTGTCGCGACAGCCACGGCAGGGGGGATGCCTATAAAAAACAAAAGTGGCGTCATCAGGAATCCGCCACCGACACCAAACATGCCCGACAGGATGCCCACGAGTCCGCCCAGCCCCAAGAGGAGGAAGGCGTTGACCGATATTTCGGCGATGGGGAGATAAATTTGCATGATCTGTCCTAGCGCGCACCCCTGCCACTTGGCAAGACGCCGACAAGGGATAAAACAGCGCAGATGCAAACAAATGTGGTTTTTTGAATGTATCGGGGGGAATTTCCCGATTCAGGAAACGGAAAATTGCATTGTAGACAATTGTATGCCGAATCGGTGCGGGCCAAAAGAGGCCCGCACCGGAGGCGCGTTATGATGGAATCAGCGCTCTTTTACGTAGGGTTCGCCACCGGCACGCGGCGGGATGGCTTTGCCAACAAATCCGGCCAGAATAACCACAGTCAGGATATAGGGCAGGGCCTCCATAAATTGCACCGGAATGGTGAAATTGCCGATCTGGATGTTTTGATAGCGAATGGCAACAGCCCCAAGGAAACCAAACAGCAACGTCGCATAAAGCGCGGGCCAGGGTTTCCATTTGGCAAAGATCAACGCCGCAAGAGCGATAAAACCGCGTCCCGCGCTCATGTCTTTGACAAAATTCGCCTGCAATGCAGTGGCAAGATAGGCGCCGGCAATTCCACAAAGAATACCGGCAATCGCAACAGCGGCAAAGCGCAAACCGATAACCGAAATGCCGGCCGTATCAACGGCGGCAGGATTTTCGCCCACGGCCCGCAGGCGCAGGCCGAAACGCGTGCGATAAAGGACCCACCACGTCAGCGGAACACAAAGCATAGCAACGTAAACCAATGCGGTGTGCCCCGATATCAATTCGTAATAGATCGGGCCAATAACGGGAACATCGCGCAGGGCCTCTGCGAAGGGCAGTGTAATTTCGGTAAACCGCGCATCACCGGATAATTGCGGTGTGCGCCCGCCTTGTCCAAACCAGGCTTGGGCCATCAACACCGTAAGACCGGCAGCCAGAAAATTGATCGCGACACCAGAGATCAATTGATTGCCGCGAAAGGTGATTGAGGCCACGCCATGCAGCGCCGAAAGCAACATGGAACCGGCAATTCCCGCCAATAAACCCAGCCAAGCAGAGCCGGTCACGTAAGCGATGGCAGCCGAGAAAAACGCCGCGAACAGCATTTTACCTTCAAGGCCGATGTCGAAAATTCCGGCGCGTTCGGAAAACAGGCCGGCAAGGCATGCCAAAAGCAACGGAACCGCGAGGCGTATGGAGCTGTCAGAGACCTGAAGTATTGTGAGGAAATCCATCTAGGCGTCTCCCTTTTTGCGCATGGCGAGAAACATTTTTTCCAAAGGCATCCGGACCATATTATCCAAAGCACCGGTAAACAGGATCACAAGCGCCTGAATAACCACGACCAATTCACGCGGGATTTTGGTCCAGAACGCCATTTCCGCACCCCCTTGATAGAGAAACCCAAACAGGATCGCCGCCAAAAATACGCCAAACGGATGGCTGCGCCCCATCAAAGCCACGGCAATGCCGATAAAACCGGCCCCTTCCACCGAATTCATCACCAGACGTTCAGCTTCTCCCATGACATTATTGACCGCCATGCCCCCCGCGAGAGCACCGGAAAGCAGCATCACCACCATGATAATCTTGAAAGGTGAAATTCCGGCATAAACAGCACCGGATTCCGAAAACCCGTAAGCGCGGATTTCATAGCCGAGCTTGGTGCGCCAAATTAGGTAATAAACCCCGACACAGGCGGCCAGCGCAACAAAGAGCGTGACATTGGCAGGCGATGATTTCGAAAACGCGATCCCCAAAGGCGCCAGCATATCGTGCAGGGTTGGCAAATGGGTTGCCTCGGGGAATTTTGCGGTGGCCGGATCCATGGCACCCGCTGGTTTCAGGACATTGACCAATACATAATTTAGCACCGAAAACGCGATAAAGTTGAACATAATGGTGGTGATTACGATGTGGCTGCCGCGGCGTGCCTGTAAATAGGCCGGTATCGCGGCCCATAATGCGCCGAAAATTGCGGCCCCCGTAATCGACCCGATAAGAGCCAGAGACCAGTGCGGCCACGGAATATACAGACAAACCAGCGCAACACCAAGACCGCCAAGCATCGCCTGACCTTCACCACCGATATTGAACATACGCGCATGAAAGGCGACGGCGACGGCCAGACCGGTAAACATAAAGTTGGTCGCGTAATAGAGCGTATACCCCCAGCCATTGGTCGAGCCAAAGGCACCTTTGACCATATAATTAACCGCCTCAACCGGGCTTTCCCCGATGGCAAGGATGACCAGCGCCGACAAGACACCGGCCAATATCAACGAAATAAGAGGGACCAGAACCGCGTCGGCCCATGCGGGCATTTTATCCATTACGCTGTCTCCTCGTTTACGCCGGCCATGAGAAGGCCCAATTCTTTTTCATCGGTTTCCGAAGGCAGGCGTTCGCCCATGATGTGACCGTCAAACATAACCGCGATCCTGTCGGAAAGTGACATTATTTCTTCGAGTTCGACAGAAACCAGTAGAATGGCTTTGCCAGAATCCCGCAGTGCGATGATCTGCTTGTGAATAAATTCGATTGCCCCGATATCAACACCGCGTGTCGGTTGGCCTATCAACAAAAGATCCGGATTGCGTTCAATTTCGCGCGCCAAAACAATTTTTTGCTGGTTGCCACCCGAGAAATTCTTGGCAGAAAGGCGCGGATTAGGCGGGCGCACGTCAAAGCGATCCATTTGTTCGCCTGCCAATTTGATGATCCCGGAATTGTCCATCAAAACGCCGGATTGGTATTGTTCATCCGTGTGATACCCGAAAATGATGTTTTCCCAAGCGCTGAATTCCATAATCAGGCCTGCGGTCTGGCGATCTTCGGGCACATGGGCAATGCCACGTGCGCGCCGTGTTTGGCCGTTGGAATCCTTGCCGGTCAAATCAATTTCTTGCCCGTTTACACGGATGGTTCCGCTACCCGGCATCATCCCGCCAAGAACGGCCAAAAGTTCGGATTGGCCGTTACCAGCCACGCCCGCAATGCCCAGAACTTCCCCTGCGCGCACGTTGAGGGACACGCCCTTAAGACGTAAAACGCCTTTTTCATCCGTGACTTGCAGGTTTTCCACTGCGAGAACTTCATCGCCAAGTTTGGCTGGTTCCTTGTCGACACGCAGCAATACCTTGCGGCCCACCATCATCTCGGCAAGATGGGCGGGGTCGGTCTCGGAGGTTTTTACCGTGGCCGTCATTTCGCCGCGCCGCATCACCGAAACCGTATTGGTGATTTCCATGATCTCGCGCAGTTTATGGGTGATCAGGATAATGGTTTTGCCTTCATCCCGCAGCCGGTCGAGAATCCGGAACAGTTGATCGGCCTCGGCTGGTGTCAACACGCCGGTTGGCTCGTCCAGAATCAAAATCTCGGCCTGACGGTAGAGCGCTTTGAGAATTTCAACGCGTTGCTGCATCCCGACGCCGATGTCCTCGATGATGGCATCTGGATCGACATCAAGACCGTATTCCGCCGAAAGCTCGGTCAATGATTTGCGCGCCTTCGCCAAGGACGGGCGCAACAGGGCACCATCTTCGGCGCCAAGAATAACATTTTCCAGAACCGAAAAATTTTCGACCAATTTGAAATGTTGAAAGACCATCCCGATTCCCGCAGCAATAGCCGCTTGGCTATCGGGGATTTCGGTTTTTTGGCCTGAAATATATATGTCGCCTTTGTCTGCCTTATAGAATCCGTAAAGGATTGACATCAAAGTCGATTTGCCAGCTCCGTTTTCGCCGATTATCCCGTGAATCGTGCCGGGTTGAACCGAAATCGAGATATCTTTATTGGCTTGCACCGGCCCGAATGCTTTGGAAATTCCAACTAATTTGATTGCGGGGGGGGCGGGTGATGGCGGTGTAGAGACGGCCCCTTCAGGCCGCCCCTCTTTTGCTTGCGCGGTCATTTATTATTCGACCGGGCAGGAATCGCTGGACATATAATCATGCACAACCAATTCGCCGCTGGCGATTTTGGCGCTGGCTGCGTCTACCATGGCTTGCATGTCGGCCGAAACCAGAGCGGCGTTATTTTCGTCCATCGCGTAGCCGATACCATCATTCGAGATGCCCATGACGTTAAATCCGGTTTCCATATCCGGACCATCCATCATTGCCTGATAAACCGCGTTATCAACGCGTTTCATCATTGATGTCAGCACTTTACCAGGGTGGATATAGTTTTGGTTGCTGTCAACGCCGATGGAAAGGATGTTCTCGTCAGCGGCTGTTTGCAACACGCCAAGTCCGGTTGATCCAGCCGCAGCAAACACCACGTCAGACCCTTGGGCGATTTGTGCCTTGGTCAATTCGGAGCCTTTTACCGGATCATTCCATGCTGCCGGGGTTGTGCCGGTCATGTTTTGAATGACCTTGATGTCGGGGTTAACCGCTTTGGCACCTTGAACATAGCCGCAGGCGAATTTCCGGATCAACGGAATATCCATGCCACCAATGAAGCTGACGGTGCCGGTTTTAGACGCTTGCGCGGCCATTATACCAACAAGATAGCTGCCTTCGTGTTCGTTAAAAACCACGGAGCGCACGTTTGGTTGATCCACGACCATGTCGATGATCGCAAACTTTGTGTCAGGATAATCGGGGGCAACTTCGGAAAGCGCACCGGCAAAGGCAAACCCGGTCATAACGATCGGGTTGGCACCCGCTTCGGCAAAACGGCGCAGTGCTTGCTCACGCTGGGCTTCGGATTGCATTTCAATCTCAAAAAAGGTTCCGCCGGTTTCTTCTGCCCAACGTGTTGCACCGTTAAAGGCGCTTTCGTTAAACGATTTGTCGAACTTGCCACCAAGATCGAAAATCATCGCAGGATCGGCCACTGCGGCACCCGCAGTTAAGGCGATGCCAGCAGCGGCACCAAGGAATTTTTGCATCAGGGTCATGTTTATCCTCCCAGATAAGTGAATAGGGGGTGCAGTATTTTCTGCTCCCTTGTAAAAAATGCAGACCATTTTGATCATCCACAATTTAGGACGGTTTTAGACCAGATGGTCAATAGGAATCTTAAGGAAATACTAATAGTTGGCAAGGAATACCCCCTATTCCACAAAATTCCGTCTCATAACGAGAGCATCTATCGCGGCACCCTGCTTGCGATTGTAATAGGCGGTTCGGCGCGCAACTATGTGATAGCCCGCGTTCTGATAAAGGGTGATCGCCGCAGTATTGTCCTCTGCGACCTCAAGAAACGCAGTTGCCGCACCCGCGTTCTTGGCCGCTTTTTCAAACTGGTAGAGACATTTGCGCGCATGTCCACGGCGGCGCAGGGCGGGATCGGTGGCCAGGGTTAATAATTCGGCTTCATCTGCGATGACACGCCCCAAAGCAAAGGCGCTGATGGTCTCGTGCGAATCGACACTGACAAAGCAATGCGGGCTTTTCAGCAGCACCTTGAATTCTTCGGCCTTCCAAGGCCGCGCCGTTGTAAAGGCGCGTGCGTGTATCGTCGCGAGCTGTTGGTGGATTTTCACAATTCTGGTGCGTTTTCAAGGATGGTAGGGGCCTTATCGCGGGCCGGGGCGGCATCCGCGGTTCGCAGGTAATAGGGGGCAGGTGGAGGCGGGGCACTTGCGTAACGCGACCTTGCGATATCCGCGATATTGATCGCGAAATTCGCGGGGTCTGGAGAGAAAATAACCGGCGACGATTGGTGATCCAATATTGATCTATCCATCTGCGCGGCGTCGATGCCGGGGAGTATTGCGTAGATTTGGTCTCTCGGGGCGGAAACCACTGAAATATGGGGGGATGGCTGATTGTGGCTGATGGCTTCGAAACTTGTTACGCCGACCGCCGGAATATTGAGGCCAAGCGCCAACCCGCGTGCCGCCGATACCGAAATGCGGATGCCGGTGAAATTACCCGGGCCGGTGCCTACGCCGATTGCGTCGAGATCTTGCCAGACGTAGCCTGATTTCTCCAATAACCCCTGCAAAAGCGGCATAAGGCGCTCGGCCTGGCCGCGTTTCATGTCTTCGCATGTTTTGGCGATTACGTTTTCACCAGACAGCAAAGCGGCCGCACAATAGGCGGCCGATGTATCAAATCCAAGGATCAGTGGTTTAGACGGCAACAGGGCGCACCTCGGTGACTTCTGGAATGTAGTGCCGTAGCAGGTTTTCGATGCCCATTTTCAGGGTAAGCGTCGAAGACGGGCAATTGGCGCAGGCCCCCTGCATGTGGAGATAGACCACGCCATGTTCAAAGCCGTGGAATGTGATATCCCCGCCATCTTGCGCAACCGCAGGCCGCACACGCGTATCAAGCAAGTCTTTGATTTGCGCGACTATTTGTTGGTCCGGCCCATCGTGATCGGCATGACCGGACGGGGCAACCGCATCGGCAGTCATCACCGGTTGGCCCGATTGGAAATGCTCCATGATGGCACCCAAAATCGCCGGTTTTATGTGGTCCCATTCAACGGTTTCTGTTTTGGTGACAGTTACAAAATCGGTCCCGAAAAAGACGCCGTTGATGCCATCCACTGCATATATGCGTGCGGCCAAGGGCGATACTTCGGCTGCCTCAAGGGTCGTGAAATCCGCAGTTCCCGCTTCGAGCACGGTTTGACCGGGCAAAAATTTCAAAGTTGCCGGGTTCGGAGTTGATTCTGTTTGAATGAACATCGTAGTTACACCTTTTCTGTCAGGTATTTGATATGCGCGCCAAAAGAGCGGCTGTCAAGGTTTGGAACCATTCTAAACTGACGTTGGGACGGTCAAATTGGTATTTCCCCTGTGCGTTGGGAAAATGCCGGCAATTCGATCTCGGACCAAAACAGGCGTTAGGTCACGGCTTGTAGGCGCTCTTTGGACATTTCGCCCGGCACAATCGTCATGGGCACACTGAGCGCCCCGGCATTGCGGGTCAGGTTGGTGATCAATGGCCCGGGGCCTTTTTTGCCGGATCCCGCCCCAAGAACCAAAATGCCGATATCGGCATCTTCTTGCACTTGCGCGATGATTTCATCAACAGGAACGCCTTCGCGAATGACCAGCTCGGGATCAATGCCCTGACGGTCACGCATCCATTTTGCGAACACTTCGAAATGGGCGTGAATCCGTTCGCGTTCTTCTTCGCGCATGATGTCACCGACGCCGATCCAGTGATTGAATTCTTCGGGTGGAATAACCGCAAGAATTTCAACGCCGCCACCAGTGTTGGAGGCACGCATCGCGGCGAAACGCATCGCATTTAGACATTCACGGCTATCATCCAGAACAACGAGGAACTTACGCATGATCGGGCTTTCCTTTTTTCGCTGATCATGCCTTGTGCGCACGGGCAACGCAATCACGTTTTGCCAATACACCTGCAACAGCGTCAAAACGCCATGCCAAACGGCCACGTCAATCGACCATGTTTACGATATGCCGTTGGCGCCCCTTTCAGGGCTGTGGCCTATTTGTGCTATTGTATAAATCGTTGCTCGCTATCGGTTTTGCTTTCGCCACGACCTGTGGGTGGCGCCTGGATTTCGGCACGACTGCGCAGGCTTTGGTCAAAAAACGTATGGCAGGCGCGGCCTTTGTGTTTAGACGCGTAGAGAGCAAGATCAGCATCCGCCATCATTTGATCCGCACTTGGCGTGTCGTAATCCGGCGAAAGAACCGTGCCGATACTGGCAGATATTTTGCAAAATTCATCCTCGTAGGGGATAGGCACTTCGAGTTTTCGAATGATCCGTTCGGCAATTGTTTCGAGTTTCTCGTGATCGACCAAACAAGAAAACAGCAACACAAATTCGTCACCGCCCACGCGGGCAACGGTGTCTTCATCGCGGGTCTCGTTCACCATAATACGGGCGACTTTTTGCAAAACAAGATCACCGGCAGCGTGCCCCAATGTGTCGTTTACCGCTTTGAAAAAGTCGAGGTCGAGATGCATCAATGTAAAATCCTGACCGGTTTCAAGAAAACGGTCGAGAATATGATCCATGGCACGCCGGTTCTTCAATCCGGTGAGCGTGTCGGTAAAGGCCTGTTCTTCGGCAGCGATCATTGCCCCTTGCAAGCGCAGGTTCAATTTGCGCGATGCCTCCATCGCCGCTGATTTTGCTTCGACCAGATAGAGCATTTCAATCGTTAGGTCGGTTGCCGCAAAATCGGCGCTGGTCAATGCGTAATCGCGCACGCCGTCGAGGATGGAAATGCCAAAAGAAAGGTTCAGGATGGCACCGCCTTTTACAGGGACAAGTATCCCCTTAAGGGATGTGCGCGGCGCATCGCGAAACCGCAGATGAAGTTTGGTTCCCGCCGCCGACAGCAACCCTTTCATCGAGGTCACGGTGCGGGGCCGGTAGAGTTCGAACAGTTCAAGAAACCGATGATCCGCCAAGGGCGAATCCGGGCGCAATTTTTGCAATGTCGGGCCAACATGCAAGATATGCCCACTGTCATTGACGATGACGTGCATCGGGCAAATAACGTCGAGAACATTGGTGATTTCGTGGTAATTTTCCATAAACCTACCCCGCCTTTTCATCCATAAGCGCGCCAAGATCAAAGCTGCGGCCTTCGGCGTGGGCGCTTATGACCAGAGTAATGTTGACGACCTCCACGTTTTGGCTGCCGCCTTGGTGTTCAAGAAAGGCAAAGGCGCCATAATCGTCGGCCATCGTGCGCAAAACCCCGACAAGCACATGCCCCCAACCGGGATGATTGCTGGTCAGGGTAAGGGAAAAGCTGCTTGGGTTATGTTCCCGCAGTTCCATTTGTGGCAAATCGAGATCGGAAACCGCAAGGCGCGCCCGATCGGGAAGATCGTCAAGGGAATGTAGAAACTCGACAAAATTCACCCCGCCAAAACGCAGCAATCGGCGCAGCGCCTCAATGTTGGGGTGGGACACCAAATAGGTGCCTATGTCCTCAAGAATAGATTCGCAGGGCTTGTCCTGCAATTCAACGATTTCCGCCAGCACCCGATCGGTAAGGGCATCGTCGTAGGTTAACATTGCCTCGAATTCCGAAAATCCGAGGTCCGCAGCGCGCGCAACTTCACTCCAGGCACCTTTTCCATAGGTGTCGCATATGAAATTCTGAATAGCGCGATTGATCAATCCATGCATGTGTTACCATTCTTTATTACCGGCAGTGGCAATAGAATGGGGGCAAGGGGTTTAAGATTTCACCAATAGATTCAATTGTCGGGAATTAAAGTCACCCCATCAATCGTCAACACCTGCAAATTCGCCGCTTCAAAGGTGTATTTGCCGTCCAGTGCATCCTTGACGGCATCAGGCGTCAATATGGCCCCCCTTCCGGTGGCAACATCCCGAGCGGCCCCGCCAACAGATGCGGCACCGGAAAGCCCCCCGAAAGACAATGTTGCCGCGCGGGTTTTAGAGGTTAGAAAAATGAAAATCCCCTGTGGTTGATCAATCGCGGGGTTGAATGTACCGATCACCGCAACACACCCGGGCCGCCCGTCTGAGAGCAACCGTTCGCAACCGGATCGCAGTTGCGAAACCTGAAAGCGGGGCAAGGTTTGAAAAATATCTTCGGGCAGGGTCGCGCCGTCGGGTTTGACCACAATAAGGCTGCGCAGCGATGCAATTGTTGCGCCGGTTGTGGACGTAACCTGATCACGCATGAACGCGTATTTGGACGTAGCTGCAACCGCCAGATCGATACGTGCAACAAGGGCGGCGTGATCGTCGCGTGCCTCCATCTTGCGCAGGCGGGCAAGGCCGTCGGTTCCCGCAAATCCCCAGTCATGGGCCATTTCCCACAGGGCAAGGGCGTCAACAGTGACGTCACCGGCTTCAAAGCGGGCGATCTGGCTCTTGGTGGACAGGCGTTCGACATTGAACAGCGGCGTGAACCAAAGCGCGCACACGGCCACAAGCGCCATTGCCATGATACGGTTGGCTTTGCGAATGTCGGTCATCCAACTCTTGTTGCGCAGTATAGCCACCAGATAGGCAAGCGAATAGCCGACAATGAACAGTGCCAGAAACCCTGCGGCGATGCGATCCGGCGTTAGCCCGTATTGTTTCACCCGCAACCAGATAGCATAGGTCGACAGCAGCGCCATAATCGGAAGCAAGGCGGCAAGACCACGGGTCATCAACAGCATTGGCACATTGGCCACCGCATCGTCGTCGGATTTATCAAGGGCCGTGGTCACCAAGGTAATTCCGGCCCACGCCATCGCCATCAATGTAGCGGCAGCAGAGAAACTGCCAAAGAGACCGTCAAGACCGCGGAATGGAAGCGCCACAATGAACACAGCAACCACCAGCAGAACAATGGGCAACAATAATCGTAACAGACGTAAAATCAGGAATGGCGAGACATAATCGGCAAGTTCATGCACCACCGCGAGGGCCAACCCGAGCACGGTTCCGGTGATCAAATAGGGCACCCAGGCAATATCGAGTAAATCTTTGATAAATGTGATGCCAACGATCTCGAACAACGCATCCGAGAGCATCAGCACCCCCCAGAACACCGCCACAAACAGCCATGAGGCGGCATAGCGCACGACAATAACCCATGAAATATCAAACAACAGCCGGTAATGTTTCCAACCGGATTTTTCTTGCAATGCGGCTGCAACAAACGGTGTCGTCACCCCAAGGCCAAGGATGAAGGCCACTATGGTAAGGCCTGATTCCAGATAGGCGTTGGTCGTCGCGTGGCGCAAACTTGCCCACACCAGCAGAGTGGCAGCGGGCAGGGCAAGTGCAAGCGCCGCAACAGCCGCCGCTTTCATCCGGGCCGGGCCGGTGAGGGCCATCACTATCGCAAAATACCCCATGACAAAGGATGTCATGAACAGCAATACCCGCGTGTTTTCAATGTGTTCGGGCAGGACTTTGACAAAAAGCCAGAGCGCAATGCCCGCAGCCGCCCCCACCAAGGCCATTGCCAACCTATCGAACGGCACGTTGTTGCGCGCGGATTGTGACATGGGTTCGCCCTCCAGTGTATTGCTATGTGGTGGTCATACCGTAAGGGTATCGCCTTCGCCAGTCAGGAATACCGGAGGCGGCACCAAAGCTTCTATTGGGGAGATGTCCCCCCCAAATTACCGAACACGGGGTGCGCGGGTTGCCTTGGGCGTTTCCGTCGGCGTTTCCGTCGAAAACAATGCTTGCCGGTGGAAGTCCGGTAAGTGAGTATGCAAGAGGGACAGAGGATCAAGAGGGGCAGATGACGTATTCACGGTTCGCGGTTTATTACCTACCCGAACAGCCCGCTCTTGCCGAATTTGGCGCGCGCTGGCTTGGTTATGATTGTGTCACGGGGGCAAAATGTGCCGCGCCGGAGATTGCCGGTCTGCCATTGCCACTGTCTGCTATAATCGGGAAAGCGCACCGTTACGGGTTTCATGCCACCGTGATGGCCCCGTTTCACCTTGCCAATGATCGGTCTCTGGGCGATCTTGAAACGACATTCATGACAGTTTGCACCGCGTTGCAGACGCCGGTTCTCGACGGCTTGGAAGTGTCGCGGCTGGGGCGGTTTCTGGCACTTGTCGCGCTGGGCGATGATGCGCAATTGCGCGCGGTTGCGGGGCACGTCGTGCGCGGCCTTAATGATTTTCGTGCGCCGCTTGGCGCCAAAGATTTGCAACGTCGCACCCCCGCGAACGCCACGCCCCGCCAACAGGAATTGCTGCAAACATACGGCTATCTTTATGTCGAAGAAGCCTATCGGTTTCACATCACCCTGACGGGGCGGCTTGGGCGCGACGATATTTTGCAGGTTCAAAACGTATTGGCGCGCGAATTGGTCCCGCTTTTGCCAAGACCCTTTGCGATTGGTGCGCTCGCTTTGGTTGGTGAAGACGAACACGGATATTTTCGTTTGCTGCGCTGCGCCGAATTAAAACCCTGATAAATCAGCACCCTGGGGGTTTTCCGTTCTGCGGGGTTGACAGAAATTTGGTTTCCCTGAAAACTGACTGAGTGATCAGTTAGGAATTTATGCAAATATCCGGTGATGATCTGATCCGAAATTTGGGGGCACAAAAGATCGAAAGCACTTTCACTAACAAGATCAATAACACGATCAATAACGCAGCCATTTCATTGGAAGAAGCGCGCAAAGACGCCACGGCCAAACGTCGCTTTGACGGGATCCTTGACGCCGCCGAAGTTACCTTTGCCGCCCTTGGTGCCAAGGGCGCAACCATGCGTGAAATCGCCGAACGTGCGGGGGTGGCGCAGGGGCTTATCCATTACCATTTTGCCACCAAGGAAAAACTGTTTGAACGCATGGTGGCGCGCCGTTCGGATCACATCAACACCGCGCGCGCCGAAATGTTGGCGGCGTTGCTCGCCGAGGCAGAGCACCCGGCGCTGCATGATGTGGTCGAGGCGCTGTTTCGCCCCACCATCGAAGCCGGAATTACCCTCGCCAATGATGGCAGCGCGTTTGCGCGAATACTGGTAACCATGGCCAATTCCGCAGAGCCGCGCGCACAGGCACTCGCGGAAAAATATTATGATCCGATCGCGCGCAAATTTATTGCGGCCCTCATGTTGGCCGAACCAAAGTTAAGCCATGAAGACGCCGTTTGGGCCTATATGTTCGCGATTGGCGTAGGGATGAACATGATGGCGCGCACCGGGCGTTCGCTGCGGCTCTCGGATGGGGCGTGCGATGATGGGGATGCGGAGCTGATGCTTACCAAAATTGTGCCGTTCATCTGTGGGGGTATTCAAGCACTGGTCAATAAATAGAAAAAGAAACAAATTTCAAATTTCTGGGAGGAAAACATGAAGACATTATTTGGATCAGCGGCCCTTGCCGCCGTCATGACATTTGGCGCGCTGCCGGTTGTCGCCGAAGAAATCCGCGCCACGATTGTGGCGGGGCATCCGGCGGTGTTTCGCTGGGTAAAACACGCCAGCACCACGTTTATTCCAGCGGTCAATGCCGCGCTCGAAGGCACCGGAACCACCATCACATGGAGCGAACAATACGGCGGATCGCTTGCCAAAGTCGGGGACGAACTTGAGGCCGTCGAAGAAGGATTGGCCGAAATCGGGTTGGTGTCGTCATTGTTTGATCCGGCCAAACTCTCGGTGCAAAACGTGACCTATTTCACCCCGTTCGTTTCGGCGGATTCATCCGCTGTGGCCGAATTGATGGATAAATTGCAGGCGGAAAACCCGCAGATGCGCGCCAGCTGGGAGGCCAATAACCTCGAATACCTCGGCGGTGCGATTGGCATTGACGATTACCTGTTGATGACCAAGTTTCCGATCACATCCATCGCCGACCTGGAGGGCCGCAAAATCGGCGCTCCCGGTCCGGCGGTGAATTGGCTCAAGGGCACCGGCGCGGTCGGGGTGTCGGGCAATCTGACCACCTATTACAACGAATTGAAAACCGGCGTTTATGACGGTGTTATCGTGTTTGCCTCTGCGGCGCTGCCCGGTAAACTCTATGAAGTGGCCCCGTTCATCACCCGCGTCGGGTTTGGCGCGCAATATGCCGGGGGTCTGGCCGCCAACAAGGATTGGTTTGACGGGCTTTCGCCAGTGGTGCAACAGGCATTGCGCGACGCCGCCACCGCGGACCGGATCGCCTATAGCGCCGATCTTGACGCCTCGGTAACCAAATTCCTGTCGATCATGGAAAGCAAAGGCGCCACGGTGACCGACGTAGATCAGGCGATGCGCGTTGAATGGGCGGCAGGCATGGATAATGTGGCCAAGCTCTGGGCAGAAAAACTTGATGCCGCGGGGCAACCGGGCAGCGAGGTTTTGAAAACCTATATGGACACGATGCGCGCCGCCGGGGCCACACCTGTGCGCAATTGGGATCAGGAATAATCTGGTCATCTTCCCCGCCTCAACATTCTGGGGCGGGGTATTGAGGATATAAAATGCCCAACAATACCAATATTTCAGAGGCGAACACCCCGCTGTGGTTCACCCGCCTGCGCCGGTTTGTCGATGCTGGCACAACCGCGCTTAATGTGATGGGCACGCTGCTTATCATCGCGATTATGGTGCTGGTGAATGGTGACGTGATCGGGCGCGGGGCGTTTAACACCCCGATTTCGGGGGTGCCGGAAATGGTGTCGATGTCGATTGTCGCCATTGTTTTTCTGCAAATCCCGCAAACTTTTCGTATGGGTCGGGTGACGCGATCCGAGGCGCTGTTGGGCTGGTTGGGAAAACGGTTCAAATCGGCACATGCTTTTGTTGAAATGATATTCGCCACTGCGGCTTTTGCCCTGATTGCCGTGCTTCTTCACGCCAGCGGGCCATTGTTCGTCAAATCGTGGGTGCGGGGCACATACGAGGGCACGATTGGCGATTTCACCGCCCCGATCTGGCCGGTTAAATTGGTGATTCTGATCGGATGCACCGCCCTTTTGGTGCAACTTGCGCTTGACGCATTGGGTGCGGGGTTCAAAATTCGCGCGGCAAAAGGACCGCGCATATGACGCCGTTTGAAATTGGCCTGACCTCGTTTGGCGCGATGGTTCTTCTGGTTTACTTGGGGTTCTGGGTGCCGTTTTCGCTCATGCTTGCCTCTTATGTCGGGGTCTGGGCCATCAAAGGGTCGCCGGTTCTGGCGGGGAAATTACTGGCTTTGGCCGCCTGGGAAACGATATCGAGCTACTTCTTTGGCGTGGTGCCGCTATTCGTATTGATGGGCTATATCGTGTCGATCACCGGCATGGGAACCGACGCCTTTGATGTGGCCAACCACGTGTTTCGTCGCCTGCGCGGGGGCCTTGGTATCGGCACCGTGGGGGCCAACGCGATTTTTGCCGCGATTACCGGAATTTCCATCGCCTCGGCCGCGGTATTCACCCGCATCGCCGTGCCCGAAATGGTGCGCCACGGGTATTCCAAACGCTTTAGCGTCGGTGTCGTCGCCGGCTCAAGCGTTCTGGGGATGTTGATCCCGCCGAGCCTGTTGTTGATCCTCTACGGGTTGTTGACCGAACAATCGGTCGGGGATTTGTTCATTGCCGGCGTTATTCCGGGTATCATTCTGGCGCTTGTTTTTGGATTGGGCATCACCGCGATGGCCTATCTGCGCCCAAAATGGTTGGGGGAAAACATCCGTTTTGACCCCGATGAAGGGGCCTTGAATGGCCGCGAACTGATCGCCAAAGCGGTGCCGCTGTCGGGCCTGATCGGCCTTGTGCGAGGCGGGATCTATGGCGGTTTTTTCACCCCGATCGAAGCCGGAGCCGTGGGCTGTGGCGGGGCAATCCTGATCGGGTTGGCGCGGCGTAAATTGTCATTCAAAGAATTTTGGAAAGTGGTCAATGACACCGGCCTTGTCACCGCTTCAATCCTGTTTTTGATCATCGCGGCACAGATGTATTCGCGCATGTTGGCGTTGTCCGGTGTGCCCTCGGGATTTGGGCAATTCATCGCCACCGCCGACATCGGATTTTGGGGGGTTATCCTGTCATATGTGGTGTTGGTGATCGTGATGGGGACCATCCTCGACAGCTCGTCCATCATGCTCATTCTGGTTCCTCTGATGTTGCCGGTGATCACCACAATGGGGGTTGATCTGGTGTGGTTTGGCATCGTCACGATCATTGCCGTGGAAATCGGATTGCTCACCCCGCCGTTTGGAATTTCGGTGTTTGTGATCAAATCCGCGCTTGATGATCCGGACATCACATTGGGGGATATTTTCATCGGGGCCGCGCCATTTGCGGTGATGATGCTCATTGTTCTGGGGCTGGTTCTTGCCTTCCCTATACTTGCTACTGCTTTGATTTAATGACGAAAAGGAAATACTATGGC
This sequence comes from Rhodobacterales bacterium, assembly GCA_030950105.1. Lineage (GTDB taxonomy): Bacteria > Pseudomonadota > Alphaproteobacteria > Rhodobacterales > Rhodobacteraceae > JAUZRV01. Next base: position 20,445 of record JAUZRV010000180.1, read on the forward strand.
GCGTCGCATTGTTGATTTATCGGTTCCTTTGGAAATGGGCATTGCCTCGGACCCGCCGCCGATGTTGCCCAAAATCCAGTATCTCAATCATCAGGATACCGCCGCGCAGGTTTGCGGTTTTTTCCCCGGTCTCAAAGAGGACCAACTCCCCGGTGGCGAGGGCTGGGCGGTGGAGATGCTCGAGGTGGCGACCCATTGTGGCACCCACCTTGATGCGCCCTACCACTACCATTCCACAATGAACAATGGCGAACGCGCGATCACTATTGACGAGGTGCCGCTTGAGTGGTGTTTTAACCCCGGTGTGAAACTCGATTTCCGCCATTTCGACGATGGATATATCGTGACGGCCGCCGATGTAGAGGCCGAATTGACCCGCATCGGTCATGATTTGCAACCCCTCGATATTGTCGTGGTCAACACTTCTGCCGGTGCCCATTATGGCAAGGCGGATTACCTTGCTAAAGGCTGCGGCATGGGCCGCGAGGCCACGCTTTATCTGACGAAACGCGGCGTGCGGGTGACCGGCACCGACGCGTGGAGCTGGGACGCGCCGTTCCCCCATACCGCCGCCCAATTTGCCCGCGATGGCGATCCGTCGATCATATGGGAAGGGCACCGCGCCGGTATGGACATCGGGTATTGCCATCTTGAAAAATTGACCAACCTCGAAGACCTGCCACCGCACGGGTTTGAAATCTCGTGTTTTCCCTTCAAAATCAAAGCTGCTTCCGCCGGTTTTACCCGCGCCGTAGCCATTTTCACGGAGTAATCAGATGCGGTTGGCAACGGTTGAAAAAGACGGCGTCGCGCGGGTTGTTGTGGCCCTGAACGACGCGCATTTGCTTGATATCAGCGGGCATTTTGACGATATGCAGGCGCTGATCGAAGGCGGAAAGGGCGCGCTTGCCGATATTGCAATGCTCGTCTCGAACCCAGACGCTAGGATGATATTACAGGTCTCGGATGTGCGGTTTTTGCCGCCCTTGATCCCCGTGCAATATCGCGATTGCCTAGTGTTCGAGGAGCACCTCAAAAACAGCTTTGCCGCGGCGGAAAAAATGACCGGACGACCATTTTCGGTGCCCCCCGTGTGGTATCAACAACCGATTTATTACAAGGGCAACCGTTTGTCGTTTGTCGGTCACGGGGCCGATGTGATCTGGCCCGGGTATGCGGAGTTTCTCGATATCGAACTCGAGCTTGCGATTGTGATTGGCAAACAAGGCAAAGACATAGCAGCAGGCGATGCACCGGCGTATATTTTCGGCTATACCATCCTTAATGATATATCCGCGCGTGACGCCCAAATGGTTGAAATGGCTGGACAACTTGGCCCCGCCAAAGGCAAGGATTTCGACACCGGCAATATTCTCGGCCCCTATATTCTGACCGCTGACGAGGTGCCGCATCCGGTGGCGTTAACCATGCAGGCACGGGTGAATGGTGAACCTTGGGGCGGTGGCAATAGCCGTGATATGCACCATGATTTCGCCGCGATTATTGCCCATATTTCAGCCAGTGAAACCCTCTATCCCGGTGAGGTGATCGGGTCGGGAACCGTTGGCACCGGCTGCGGTCTCGAGATCGGTAAACAGCTTGCCGATGGGGATCAATTCGAGCTTGAGATTGAAAAAATCGGCATACTTGGCAACCGGATTGTCAGAAAGGCAATGTCTTGAGCACGCCAATTGATCCGGCAAATATGCCGTCGCGGGCGGTGGTGGAATTTACCTGCAGCGGCACCGCGGTCGGGAAAATGCGCAACGAACTTGATGTGAAAATGGTGACCCCCATGCAAGAAAGTTTTGCCATGGCCACCGATGAAGGCGCGTTTCACGGGGTGATGCAACGGCGCCGCCACCTTTGGCGATGTTTGTCGGGGCGCTCACGGGCTGTGTGATGACGCAGATACGGGCCTTTGCCAAACGCCTGAATGTGCCGCTCAATGATCTGACGGTGGATGTGCGGGTGCAATGGGATTGGCAGGCGTCAGGGCGCACCTACGAGACCGCGCCAAAATCATTCGAGATTGATGTGGCCATCGACAGTGATGCACCGGTGGATGACCAACGCGCCTTGGTTGCCTGTGCAAGAAAAGGGTGCTTTATCGAGCAAACATTGGGCGTGAAAAACACCATCCAACACCGGATTAAAACACCCGATGGATGGGAAGATTGTTGAAAACCAAACTGTTACGGAGATGTTTCGTGGATTTCCACGCCGTGGTGTTGGCAGACTTGGCGTAAGGATTCAGACGTCAGTTTGTCAGTGAAGAACGCGTCAACCTCGCTTATGTCGCCGATGCGGATAGGGGCGGAGCGGGCAAGTTTTCCGCTGTCGGCCACTAGAAAAACATGGCGTGCATTGGCGATAATCGCCTGTGCAACGCGCACTTCGCGATAGTCGAAATCAAGAAGTGCACCGTCTTCATCAATGGCTGAAACACCGATAATCGCATAGTCGGCTTTGAATTGTTGCACCGTATCGACGGTGTTTTCGCCCACTAATCCGCCATCGGAGCGGCGCAACATGCCCCCGGTGACCACCACATCACAGTGGGGATTGTCGGCAAGGATATTGGCCACATTCAAATTGTTGGTGATCACCATTTGCCCACGGCGATTGCGCAGCGCGCGGGCGGCGGCCTCGGTTGTGGTGCCAATGTTGATGAAAAGCGACGCATCATCGGGGATCGCGGCCGCACAAAGCGCGCCAATCGCCTCTTTTTCATCCGCGGCGATGGATCGGCGCGCGGCATAGGCCATATTGGCCACGCTGGATTCCAGGACTGCGCCGCCATGCACACGAGACAAATGACCGTGATCACAAAGGTAATTCAAATCACGGCGCACAGTTTGCGGCGTGACTTGCAATTGCTCGGCCAAATCATCCACAGAAACCCGCCCTGTGTCGCGGGCGCAGTTTAGAATCTCTTTATGACGAAACGCCAAGGTTATGATTTGAGGCAAAATCCGGGTCCAGTTCGATAGGTTTCGCGGATGTTGCCACAGTCGTTTGTTCAGTTCAATTGATCTACGGTGTGAAGATCGCGGAAAAAAGTGAATAAATAACGAATATAACGAACCGAACTTGACAGTATGGCCGACTAAGGCGAAGAAAACGGGGCAGGCTTTGGTTAGGATTTCGGAAATGGCGACGGACGTTCAGGATATTTTCATTATTGGCGGCGGCGTGAACGGGTGCGGGATCGCGCGGGATGCGGCGGGGCGGGGGCTTTCGGTTGTTTTGGCGGAAATGAATGACCTGGCGTCGGCGACATCTTCGGCATCGACCAAGCTGTTTCATGGCGGTTTGCGGTATCTGGAATACTACGAATTCCGGCTGGTGAAAGAAGCCTTGCGCGAACGCGAGGTTCTGTTGCGCAATATGCCACATATTTCGTGGCCGATGCGGTTTGTTTTGCCCTATCACAAGGGCTTGCGGCCAGCGTGGATTTTGCGGATCGGGTTGATGATGTATGACTATCTCGGGGGGCGTAAAATCCTGCCGCCGACGCGCACGCTTGATTTGCGCACCGATCCGGCAGGCAGGCCGTTAAAAGACAGTTTTACCAAAGCCTTTGAATATTCCGATTGCTGGGTGCAGGATTCGCGATTGGTGGTTTTGAATGCACGCGATGCACAGGCGCGCGGCGCGAAAATCCTGACGCGGACCAAGGTGATTTCGGCAGAGCGCGGCACGGATCATTGGGATATTACCGTGGAATCGGGTGGTGAAACACAGGTTTACCACGCCCGTTTGTTGATCAATGCCGGCGGTCCGTGGGTCGAGGATATTATTCGCAATACCATCCGGATCAATTCAACAGAAGGGGTGCGTTTGGTTCGGGGAAGCCATATTGTCACTAAAAAACTGTTCGACAATGACCGGTCATATATCTTCCAAGGTGCTGATAACAGGGTAATATTTGCGATTCCCTATGAAGGGGATTATACGGTGATTGGCACCACTGATCAGGATCATACCGACGCCAACACTGCCCCGGTCTGCACAGACGAGGAGGCCGATTACCTGCGAAAATTTGCCAGTGAGTATTTCAAAACACCAATCGAGAAGGACGATATCGTGTGGCGCTATAGCGGGGTGCGCCCACTTTATGATGACGGGGCCAGCAGCGCCACAGAAGCAACGCGGGATTATGTTTTATCGCTCAATGAAGATGGGGTGCCATTGCTGTCGGTGTTTGGCGGAAAAATCACCACCTATCGCAAACTGTCCGAGTCGGTGATGGGCAAAATCGGCGGGATTTTCCCGAATTTGGGGAAATCGTGGACGGCGGATGCGCCAATGCCCGGCGGTGATTTTCCACATGATGGTGTGCAGGATAAAATTGATGCATTATCAAGGGATTACCCGTTTTTGGGGGCCGAATGGGCCACGCGTTTGGTGCGCACATATGGCACCGAAGCTTGGGATGTGCTTGGCGCGGCCAAAACCGCGCAGGATCTTGGGGAAATGTTCGGGGCGACGCTCTGCGCAGCCGAGGTTGATTGGTTGGTGAAGCGTGAATTTGCCCAAACCGCAGAGGATATATTGTGGCGGCGCACGCGGCTTGGCTTGCGCATCAAAGATGCGGCCCCATTGGAGCAATATCTCGCTGGATAAGGCCGGATTTTCGGGCCATTTTGCCAACAAAGGACGAGGCGATTTTGGGGTGATAGGGCCGGGGGGGGGGCGCGCCATTTTTCGGGACCAAATCGCCGGTTTTAGGCGCGATATAGGCGATAAACCAACGTATGTATAACGAATCAGGGCGATTTACTGAAGGTTAGAAAGTTGTTGCAAATCATAGGGGTATATGAATCTTTGTTCTGAACGTCAGGCCCGGAGGTTATTATCTTGATTTCAGTTCGATCAGTTTTACGTCAGGTTCCTGATCCGCGCGG
>JAUZRV010000181.1 GCA_030950105.1 Rhodobacterales bacterium
GGGCGATATTCCAATACATCAACGGGTTCTACAATCCACGGCGGCGGCATTCATCGCTGGGCGGTAAAAGCCCCTTGGCTTTCGAACGAAAGGCCGCTTAAATGAGTTGAGAGACCGGAACGTAATCGCGACAAGACCAAATCGGCGGGATCACCCCTGCTATGAAACTGAAAATGGCCGCGTAATTCTACAAGCGGACCCCATCAAAAATGGGGGGATTACCCTTGAAGCAAGAGGCCGTCTACCTGCATGAAATCACCGACGGCTTCCAAGCAAAGCGGATCATTGATGACTGGATCGGTTTTTACAATTCCGAGCGCCCTCACACTGCACTCGACAAGCGAACGCCAGACACGGCATACTTCAGCCAAACGGAAACACGAAAAGCGGCATGAACATAAATCTGATACACTTTAGCAAAGCCGCAAACCTGTCCTAAAAAGCAGGACCACTTCAAGAGTGCCTTGGCGTTCGACGTTTGTTTGTTGAGTCCGCCATTTTCTTGTATCTCGCGGCGCGCGATGCGCGGGGGTGCCTCGAGTGGGTATCTGATGGGGAAACAGCATTGAAGTTACGCGACGTTTGCAGGTTTCTAGGATTGGCGGGGCTGAATAAAGGGGGATTGGCGTTGGCATCTTGGCGATTGTCGGTATCGTTGGCATCAAAGTTGGTGGCGTTTGCTGCCGATCTTCATCAAATTAGCAGAAACAAGGAAATCCCATGTCCCGAGAAGTCGTCATCGTTTCAACCGCCCGCACACCGATTGGCAAGGCCTATCGCGGGGCGTTCAATGATACCCAGGCCCAGACTTTGGGGGGGCACGCGATTGCCAACGCGGTGTTGCGCGCCGGTGTAGCGGGGCACGAGATCGAAGATGTGGTGATGGGGGCGGCCTTGCAGCAAGGATCGACCGGCACCAATGTGGCGCGGCAATGTGCGTTGCGGGCCGGTTTGCCAACGTCGGTTGCCGCAATGTCGATTGATCGGCAATGCGCGTCGGGATTGATGGCGATTTCGGTGATTGCGGGGCGTATTGCAACCGGCGAGATGGACATTGGCGTAGCGGGTGGGCTGGATTCCGTGTCTTTGGTGATGAACGACAAGATCAACACCTTTCGCGCCCGTGATCCGTGGTTGGTCGAACATATTCCGTCAACTTATATGACCATGTTGGAGACCGCCGAAATCGTGGCCGAACGTTACAACATCAGCCGCGAGGCGCAGGACGCATTTTCCGCCGGGTCGCACGCGCGCACCGCCGCCGCGCAAGAGGCCGGATACCTGGACGCCGAAATTGCGCCAATCACCACGGTAAAAAAGGTGCAAAACCGCGAGACCGGTGAAATCAGCGATGAAGACGTGACTTTGGCGTTGGATGAAGGCCTGCGAAAATCGACAACTGCCGAAGGGTTGGCGGGGCTAAAGCCGGTGTTCAAGGACGGGCAGGTGGTCAAGCAAGGGCAGTTCATCACCGCGGGCAATGCGTCGCAATTGTCGGATGGGGCGGCGGCCTTGGTGTTGATGGATGCAAAGACCGCCGAACAACGCGGATTGACCCCGCTCGGGATTTATCGCGGTGTTGCGGTCGCGGGATGTGATCCCGACGAAATGGGCATCGGGCCGGTATTTGCCGTGCCAAAATTGTTGAAGAAACACGGGCTTACTGTGGATGACATTGATATGTGGGAATTGAACGAGGCGTTCGCGTCACAGGCGCTCTATTGTCGCGATACCTTGGGCATTGATCCGGCGAAATTGAACGTGAGTGGTGGCGCGATTTCCATCGGTCATCCGTTTGGCATGTCGGGCGCGCGGATGTCGGGGCATGTGTTGATCGAAGGGCGGCGTCGCGGCGCCAAATACGGTGTTGTGACCATGTGTATCGGCGGCGGCATGGGCGCGGCGGGCCTGTTTGAAATGCTCTAGCCCGAATTATTCATGAAGCGGCGTAAATCGTTTGGCGGGCGTAGATCAAGCTGTTGAAATGTCGTATGATTTTGGTGTTGAGGGAGTATCCGAAACTCTGTGTATGGGGTTTAGCCCATGCGGTTTTCACGGGTCATCTGTTGAACCGTTCGGGATATAGAATAGCGAACTGATTGCGGGCGGCAACCCATTCTCTGACGCATCTTCCAGTCTTTTCAAA
>JAUZRV010000182.1 GCA_030950105.1 Rhodobacterales bacterium
AATGATCTTGTTCAACACCAAAATCATACGACATTTCAACAGCTTGATCTACGCCCGCCAAACGATTTACGCCGCTTCATGAATAATTCGGGCTAACTGAATGGAACGAATTTCGCGCGCTCGACCTCAAGAAACTGGCACGTAAAATGGCAGTTCCACATATGGCGGATTTGCGCAATATTTACACGTTGAAAGATGCCAGGCAGGCGGGGTTCACGGCCTATGATTCGATTGGTCGTGTCGGAACTAATCCCGAATAAGACCGATTCCTCAAATCCGGTTGGCGAGGCCAAGGGCCGATCCGAACAACGAGAAGATTGTCTGGACAACAGTTATTGGCGACTCTGTTGCCAATACAGTATCGCGCGGATTGATCTGGAAAGCGCGCGCAGCGAACAGGCCATCGGCAGTGGTAAGATCAATGGTAAAGACCACTTGCGGCAGGTTTGGCCCACGATCATCGTTGCGCACGGCAGACGCGGCATATTCGCGAAGAATCAACACACCTTTGGGATCAGCGCGAGAATCAGACAGGCCACCGATGATGGATAGCGCCTCTAGTGCAGTGATGGATTCCTTTTCAAAATAGAACAGTTTTTCGCTGCCGGTCGCACCAAGGGCGGTAAAATAACGATCGTCTTCTTGCACCAGAACTTTGTCATTGCCCCGCAACGCCGCATTTTTTGAAGCGGTCGAAAACAAGGTATCGGCGCGGATTTCAAAGGTTTGGCTGCCGCGGATAAGCCGCACTATCGGGTTGCGCAAGTTTTCGGAGATTCCGCCACCTTGGGCAATCAAACTTAGTATCGTATAATTGCGACCAGGTAATGGATAGGTGCCGGGACGGGCAACACCGGACACCAGATCGACGGAATTGCTCTGTCCAGCAGACAAAGTGAGCTGCACTTGCGCATCCGGCACGATGGGTGACAGGGCATCCTGGATTTTGCGGCGGGCGTTCGACGGCGTCATACCACGCACCACGACATCCTCGAGATAGGGCACAAAAACAGCGCCACTTGGCGAAACGACAAGCCCGTTCATAGTCACGGTTTTGCTCGAAGGATTGGTTAGCAACGAATTTTGTTGGCTGTCCCAGATCACCAGATCAATTTTGTCACCGGCGCGAATCAACGGCGCACTCGGCCCGCGCGACGCCTCGAGCCAATGGTAATGGCCATGCCACCCTGTGGCCGGCCATTTGGCAAGGCGGCTGACGTTTTCACGTCCCACGGGAATAACATCGATTGTCGGGGTGTCGGTCTCTTGTTGACGCAGGATTTCGCTGCTTAGCGCCGCCCCACGCGGAAGCGAGCAGGACGCAAGCGCCAAAATTGCGGCCATCATTAGAGCCGTTTTGCGAAACATATGCATCGGAATGCCCCCGCCATCCGTGGTGAGTCAAATACTTGAATCATGAAACCATTTCTAGGCTTTCTACAACCAAGCCGTGGTGATAAACAGCCTCAATCTGCCGGTTCACAGCATTGGGCAAATAGTGACCAAAAAACAGCACACAAAAGCATTGCGATTTATCGCCTGCAAAGGCGCGATTCCCGGAGGCGTGTTGTGACCCCGTCCAAGCGCCTTATGGATATAGTTCTGGCTCTTTTGCTGCTGGTGCTGCTCGCTCCGGTGGCTTTGATTGTCGCAATGTTCATTTTGCTGCGTGACGGCGGCCCTGTTTTTTACGTGTCAGAGCGGATGAGGTCGCTAGACCAGGGGTTTGACCTCTGGAAATTTCGCACGATGGACGCTGTTGAAAATGATGGTGGTGCCTCGGGGGGGCATAAATCTTCGCGGATCACATCCACTGGCCGTATTTTGCGCCGCACGCGTCTCGACGAGGTGCCGCAACTTTGGAATATACTATGCGGAGACATCAGTTTTGTAGGCCCGCGACCGCCGCTTCGCCAATATGTTGAGCAGTTTCCAGAACTCTACGGGCAGGTTTTGCAGGCGCGCCCCGGGGTGACCGGTCTTGCGACTTTGGCCTATCACCGCACCGAGGAAAAGCTTCTGGCGCATTGTAAAACGGCAAAAGAAAACGAATCGGTTTATGTTGGGCGCTGTATTCCCCAAAAAGCCAGAATTGATATGATCTATCAGGGCGATTTACTGAAGGTTAGAAAGTTGTTGCAAATCATACGGGTATATGAATCTTTGTTCTGAACGTCAGGCCCGGAGGTTATTATCTTGATTTCAGTTCGATCAGTTTTACGTCAGGTTCCTGATCCGCGCGGCA
>JAUZRV010000183.1 GCA_030950105.1 Rhodobacterales bacterium
ACGCGGCATCAGCCGCCCGAACACCCCCAGATATCAACCTTCAACGCACACTCTAAACTCAGTTCAAAACGCCGCCGTCAACCCGGCCGATCCAGTGCGCCGGAAGGAAATACCCGGAGTCTGATGAATAATTCGGGTTAGCCGGCCTTTTTAAGGTCTGCTGTCACTTTGGAAATGTCACCACGTCGCCGGTCCATCATCGCGCCAATCTCGGTGCGTTCTGTCAGGCGCAGGCTTATGCCCTCGATTACCATATCAAAGAACAACGGCTTGCCCGACCTGTCAGAAATCAGAAACTTGATATCAAACGGCGATTGCCCCTTAAGAAAGGCCATCGTCTTGACCTCGTGAAAGCTTTTGACTTTGCGAGTGCTGCGCACTTCGATCCGCCCGCCTTCGAATTCCTTGAACCGCTTGCCATATTTTCGTGAAATATAACCGCGAAAGGCCTTGGTAAACGCGCGCAATTCGCTTGCCGATGCACTGCGCGCATCAACACCCAATGTAGAGCGCGCAATAATCGCCACATCCGCATAACGGACGAAAATCTTTTCAAAATCGGAAATCATCCCCGACAGGGGTTTCCCGGACACGATAACCTTGTTAATTGCGAGAACTATTTTTTCAACCAAGGCTTCTGCAACGGGTGCTGTGAGGGCAAGCGCCGGATTGGGGAAAATAGATGCGGTGCCTGCCAGCGCAAAACCGGCGACAACAGATCCAACAAAGGAACGGCGGGAAGGATTATTCGGCATAAGGATCTCCATACGGGTCATCATAAGGATCTAGATAAGCATCGCCATTATCACCTCCAAGGTCAAAACGGCGATTTTGTAGATATATGGTGCGCGATTGGGCATAGCTGTCTACGCTGTCATACAAAATTGAATCGATAGTATCGGCATACCGGCCCCGATCGCCGACTTTTGAGGCCAGAGAGGCGACATTGCCGGCATATTTCTCTGGCGTGGGCAAAACATAGCTTAGCGGGTTGGTAAACAAATCAACAACTTTGCCAACCGCCGCGCGTTCGGTTGAAGGGCCGACAAACGGCAGTTCGACATAGGCCCCTTCCTGAACGCCCCAAACATACAGGGTTTCACCAAAATCGGTTGGTGCGGCAGGCACGCCGAAATCGGTCGCAGGATCAAAAAGACCACCAAAGCCCAAGGTCGAATTCACCAAAAACCGATAGGAGTTTTGCAACATGCCCAACAAATCACCCTGTAGCAATTTGTTCACGGCCTCACTCGGAAGCGAGAGGTTGTCGGCGAAATTGGAAACGCTGGTCTGAATGTCATCCGGAATATTGCTATAGGCGTCACCTGAAGGGCGCAACAACGCGCGATCAAGCGATTTATTGAACGCGTGAGTTTTGCGATTGCCATCCTCAAACGGGTCAAATGGCTCTCCGGGGATGGCATTGGGACCGGGTGTCGTGCATGCCGTAAGGGCGACCACACCAAGAAGACCGATAGCAAATAAAACCGACCTAGGGAACTGAAAGGAAAATGAAAAATGCAATGGAATTTCCGCTGTTAACTTCGTATGATGGCTTCTAAATGCTTGATCGCCCACACCCAACCATTTGATACGGCATCTTTTGTATCTGTGGCTAAATTACGACAAGAATACGGATACCATTTTAAGACAACCTTTGCACTTTCAAAATACAAAAAACGTTGAGAAGCAGAAAGACGCCCATGCAAAAAACACGACTTAACGCGGGGCGCGACGAACTCCGACAGGCACGGCGCGAAAGTCGCGGGCTTTATTGGGCCGTCGCTGTCTTTAGTTTCTTTGCCAATCTACTCATGCTCACTGGGCCGCTCTATATGTTGCAGGTCTATGACCGTGTGCTTGGCAGTCGCTCGGTTGCGACGTTGATTGCCCTCTCGGTTTTGGTTATTTTTCTCTATGGTATCATGGGGATACTAGATTATGCGCGCGGTCGGGTTATGGCCCGAATCGGGGCACGGTTCCAAACCCGCCTTGATCGTCGGGTTTTTGATGCGGTGATTCGCAAGTCCGCATTGGCATCGGATGACCACAGTTCTTCGGGCTTGCGTGATCTGGAATCTGTGCAACGGTTGCTTGCCTCGCCTGTTCTAATCGCCGTTTTTGACATTCCCTGGACCCCGTTTTTCCTTATTGCTATTGCGCTGTTTCACCCTTGGCTTGGCATTTTGGCCGTCGCGGGTGGCGTTGTTCTCGTTATTGTTACCATTTTGAATCAGTTTTTCACCCGCCGGCCGGTTCTACAGGCAAATATTGCAACCGCACGCGCCGCCGCCTTGTCCGAACAGATCAGAACCGAGGCCGAAATGGTGCAGGCGATGGGTATGCGCAGCGCTGCATTTGACCGCTGGCAGGTCATTCGCAACGATTCGCTAAAAGGCCAGATCAGTTCTGCCGATCTAAGCGGCACATTCTCGGCACTGACCAAAACGTTCCGCATGTTTTTACAATCGGCAATGCTCGGGCTTGGGGCCTATCTGGTGCTAAAGGGGGAACTTACCCCCGGCGCGATGATCGCAGGTTCCATCCTGATGGGCCGTGCCCTGGCGCCGATAGAAATGGCAATCGGTCAATGGCCGGTGGTGCAAGCAGCGACCAAAGGCTGGTCAAATCTCGCTGAATTACTCTCGGAAGTTGCGCCAGAAGCGCCGCGCACCCAGCTTCCGCAACCGCGCGCGCTTCTTGATGTGCAACAAGTAACTGTTGTGCCACCCGACGAAACCCAGGCCGCTTTGCGCATGATGACCTTTACCGTTCAACCGGGACAGGCCGTGGGCGTGATTGGCACAAGTGGTTCGGGGAAATCCACATTGGCACGCGCGATCACCGGCGTTTGGCGCCCTGCGGGTGGTAAAATCCGCCTCGATGGCGCGGCCCTTGATCAATACGAACCCTATATTCTGGGTCAACATATTGGATATCTCCCGCAACGGGTGCAACTTTTCGACGGCACCATAAGCGAAAATATCGCGCGCCTTTCGGACCACCCCGACGCCGCCAAAGTCGTGGCCGCCGCCAAAAAGGCCGCCGCTCATGAAATGATTCTGAAACTTCCCGATGGGTATGACACCCGGGTCACGGCGGCCGGTGGTCGCCTCTCTGGTGGGCAAGTGCAGCGTATCGGATTGGCCCGTGCGATGTATGGCGAACCCGTTGTTCTCGTGCTCGACGAACCCAATTCAAACCTCGACAACGAAGGGTCCATGGCCCTTAATTCCGCCATTCGTGCCATGAAAGCCGACGGAAAATCGGTGCTGATTATGGCCCACCGCCCTGCGGCAATTCAGGAATGTGACATGCTGCTTATGCTTGATGGTGGCAACAAGGTTGCCTTTGGCCCCAAAGATAAAGTGTTGAAAGACGTCACCCAAAACCATTCGGAAATTCAAAAATCCACTACTCCCGGGGGTGTAAAATGAATAATCCAACACCCCAAAAATGGTCGGCAACAGGTCCGTTGGTCACCGGTTTTCTGGCACTGGTGGTGCTGCTCGGCGGATTCGGATATTGGGCGGCGACCGCAACTATATCGGGCGCAATTGTCGCCAGTGGCCGGATAGAAGTCGATCAAAATCGCCAGATTGTGCAACATCCCGACGGCGGTGTTATTTCCGAAATTCTGGTGGACGAAGGCGATTTGGTCGAGGCCGGTCAGGTTTTGATAAAGCTGGAAGCGCGGCAATTGATCTCGCAACTCACCATCATCGAAGGGCAGCTTTTTGAATTGATCGCGCGCCGTGGTCGCCTAGATGCCGAAAGAGACGGGGCCGAAACCATCACATTTGACCCGCTTCTTATCGAAGCCGCGGCAGAGAATCCCGATATTAACGGGTTGATGCAAGGGCAAGAACGACTATTTCAGGCGCGCACCCAGTCGATCAACGCCGAAATTGACCAGCTTGGGAAACGGCGCGGGCAGATTTCGGCGCAGATCACCGGCATCGAAGCCCAAAGCGCGGCCCTGACCGATCAACTCGCGCTGATCGAAAGCGAACTTGTATCCCAACAGTCGCTGCTTGACCGCGGACTTGCGCAGGCCTCGCGGGTTCTGAGTTTGCAGCGCGAGCAATCGCAGTTATCCGGGTCTATGGGGGAACTAACGTCGCAAAAAGCGCAGGCTTTGGGGCGCATTACCGAAATCGAAATCGAAATTCTCAAACTCGGCACGCAACGGCGCGAAACCGCGATTACCCGTTTGCGGGACTTGCAATATCGCGAACTTGAACTGCACGAACAGCGCAACGCCCTGCGTGAACAAATCGAACGCCTGACTATCACGGCACCGGTTTCGGGCGTGGTATACGGGATGCAATATTTCACCCTGCGGGCCGTGGTGCGCCCCGCCGACACCGTGCTTTATCTTGTGCCGCAAGACCGGCCTTTGGTCATCGCAGCCCAAATCGAGGCGATTCACGTTGATAAGGTTGTCATCGGTCAAGAGGTCACCTTGCGGTTTTCCTCGCTTGATCAGCGTGAAACCCCTGAATTATCCGGCGTGGTTGCCAAAATATCACCCGATGCATTCGTTGACGAAGGCACCGGCCAATCCTATTACCGCGCCGAAATTCTTGTCGCGGACGGTGAGTTGGAAAAACTGCCGGAGGGCACAACATTGATCCCCGGGATGCCCGTAGAAAGCTATGTGCGCACCCTTGATCGCACGCCAATCGGCTATTTGGTCAAACCTTTTGCCGATTATTTTGCCAAGGCCTTTCGCGAAGGGTAATCGACCGGCTAAAAGGGCTTTCCTCACCGGCAAAATTGTGATTTCAAATTGCTTGCAGTTGGCACGCTTCTGCGCGACCTGTTTTTGAACCCGACCTTGACCACACAATTTTGACCACATGGAGATACCAGAAATGAGCGGAACCATAGAAACCCGTCTTGCCACGCTTGGCGTTACTTTGCCTGACGCCCCTGCCCCGGCCGCCAACTATGTGCCATTCGTGCAGGTCGGCGATCTGGTGTTTGTGTCCGGCCAAATCTCGAACGGCCCTGACGGGTTGATCAAGGGAAAACTGGGCGACAACATGACCACAGCCGAGGGGGCCGCAGCGGCCAAAACCTGCGCCATCGGCCTTCTCGCGCAACTCAAGGCTGCCTGTGGGGGCGATATGGACCGCCTCGTGCGGGTGGTCAAACTCGGCGGATTTGTAAATTCCACGCCGGATTTCACCGAACAACCCCAAGTGGTCAATGGCGCCTCCGATTTTCTGGTCGAGGCCTTGGGTGACAAGGGCCGCCACGCCCGCGCCGCCGTGTCCGCACCCTCCCTCCCTCTCGGCGTCGCTGTCGAGATCGAAGGCATTTTTCAAATAAAATGAGCCGGCTATCACGTGATTTTGTTCGCCTGCCCATCGCCCACCGTGCCTTGCATGATCTGGATGATGGGCGGCCTGAAAACTCGATTTCTGCCATTCGCGCGGCCATCCGTGCGGGGTATGGTATCGAGATCGATTTGCAATTTTCAAAAGACGGCGTGCCGATGGTCTTTCATGACTATGATCTGGGCCGGCTGACCAACCAATCCGGGCCGCTTCGGCAACGCAATGCCGCCGATCTCACGCAAATGACGCTGCTGAATACCAACGACACCATTCCCACATTAGCCGAGGTTCTCGATCTGGTGGCCGGTCAGGTGCCGCTTTTGTTAGAGATCAAGGATCAGGATGGCGCTCTTGGTCCCGATATCGGGCCACAAGAACGCGCCATTGCCGATGCCTTGGTTGACTATGATGGTCCCGTTGCCCTGATGTCGTTCAACCCCCATTCTGTTATTGAGATGTCGCGCCTTTGCCCGCATATTCCACGTGGGCTTTTGACGTGTAATTTCCCCAAAGAACATTGGAAACTGGTGCCCGAAGCCATTCTTGAAATGCTGCGCGACGCGCCCGATTATGACCGGTCCGGTGCGTCTTTCATAAGCCATT
The DNA here is from genome assembly GCA_030950105.1 of Rhodobacterales bacterium. Taxonomy (GTDB): domain Bacteria; phylum Pseudomonadota; class Alphaproteobacteria; order Rhodobacterales; family Rhodobacteraceae; genus JAUZRV01. Next base: position 5,949 of record JAUZRV010000183.1, read on the forward strand.
ATGTCAAAGACCTGGACAGTCCACGGGTTGCCAACTTGCGCGCCAAAGGGGCCACGATCCTGAGTTGGACAATCAAATCCCAAGAAGATGAAAACGCCGCCAGAAAGGTCGCCGACGGGATCACCTTTGAAGGATACGCGGCTAAATTCCCCACTTGATTGAATTTCCAATCGGCTCATACTGAGGAAGAAATGCAAGAAAAAGCTGTTGAAATTCAAATCCTTACTTCCTTGGCGCAGATCGATGCCCAAGAATGGGACGCTTGCGCCAACCCTTGCGGTGATGCGCGCCCAACCGACCCCTTTACCACTCACCGTTTCCTGATCGCCCTCGAAGACAGCGGATCGGTGGGCGAAGGCACCGGATGGCAACCGCATTACCTCGTCGCCCGTTTAGATGGGAAAGTCATCGCGGTCGCCCCGATGTATGGCAAATCCCACTCGCAAGGCGAATATATTTTCGACCACAATTGGGCGCATGGATATGAACACGCGGGCGGTAAATACTACCCGAAACTCCAGATTGCGGTGCCTTTCACACCCGCCACTGGCCGGCGATTATTGACCCGATCCGGCTACGAAGAAATGGGTCAATCTGCCCTTATCCAAGGCGCTATTCAGGTCGCCGCCGAAAACCACCTCTCGTCGCTGCACATTACATTTTGCACCGCTAACGAGGCCACAGCCGGTGTTGAAATGGGTCTGCTGCGCCGCACCAGCCAGCAATTCCATTGGGTTAACCAAGATTACCAGACTTTCGACGGGTTCCTTGCGTCCCTTTCGTCGCGCAAACGCAAATCCATCCGCAAGGAACGCGCCCGCGCCAATGATTTCGGGGGTGAAATCCTATGCCTCACCGGCGATGAAATCCTGCCCGAACATTGGGATGCGTTCTGGCATTTCTATCAGGATACCGGCGCGCGCAAATGGGGCACCCCCTATTTGACCCGCGCATTTTTCGACATCGCACACCGCGATATGCGTGACGATATCCTGTTGGTTCTTGCGCGTCGTGATGGGAAATATGTGGCAGGGGCCCTGAATTTCATCGGGAAATCATCACTTTATGGCCGATATTGGGGTTGCGTAGAAGACCACCCCTATCTCCATTTCGAACTCTGCTATTACCGCGCTATCGACTTTGCCATCGACCATAAACTCGCCACTGTTGAGGCGGGCGCACAGGGCGAACACAAACTCTCCCGCGGGTATCTTCCCGTGGAAACCCATTCTTTACACTGGATTTCCGATCCGGGATTTCGCGATGCCGTTGCGAAATCCCTTGAGGCAGAGCGCAAAGCCGTAGAAGAAGATATAGAAGTTTTAACCGCCTATGGACCGTTCAAAAAGGTTAACCCAGATGAACATTCCTAACCCGAAAGAAAAACCATGACCCATATCGTTGTTATTGGCGCCGGTCAGGCCGGATCATCCCTCGTGGTCAAGCTGCGCAATAGCGGCTTTGACGGCGATATTACCCTGATCGGGGCCGAAGCGGTGCCGCCTTATCAACGCCCGCCATTGTCGAAAAAATACCTTCTCGGGGAAATGGATGTTGAACGCCTTTTCCTGCGGCCAGAGAGTTTTTATAGCGATCTCGATATCAATCTTGAACTGGGTCATGCCGTAGAAGCCATTGATTCAACAGCAAAAACAATCACATTGAACGGGCGCGCAATCGGCTATGACCACCTTGCATTGACCACCGGGTCACACCCGCGCCGCCTACCAGCCGCGATTGGCGGTGCGCTTGCGGGCGTGCATGTGGTGCGCGATCTTGCCGATGTTGATGCCATGGCCCCCGCGTTCACCAAATCCGCGCGGGTCCTTATCGTTGGCGGTGGCTACATCGGTCTCGAAGCTGCGGCGGTTGCGGCCAAACTCGGCCTCGACGTTACATTGGTCGAGATGGGCGACCGCATTTTGCAACGTGTTGCCGCCGCCGAAACATCCGATTATTTCCGCGCGCTTCACACGTCACACGGTGTCGAAATTCGCGAAAACATCGGCCTTGAACGTATCCTTGGCGACACTCATGTCACCGGCGCAGTATTAAGCGACGGAAGCCAGATTGACCTTGATTTTGTTATCGTCGGTGTCGGTATTTTTCCAGCAACCGAGCTTGCCGAAATGGCGGGGGTTACTATAAATAATGGCATAGAAAACAATGCGTTAGGGCAAACTAGCGACCCGTCAATCTGGGCCGCGGGCGATTGTGCGTCCTTTCCCTACAAGGGCGGGCGTATCCGCCTTGAAAGCGTGCAAAACGCCATTGATCAGGCCGAAAATGTCGCCGAAAATATGCTTGGGGCCGCCAAAGACTATACCCCTTATCCGTGGTTCTGGTCCGATCAATACGACATCAAATTGCAAATCGCAGGGTTAAACACCGGCTATGATCGCATCATCACCCGCCAAGGCGACGGTGCCACGGTTTCGTTCTGGTATTACCAAGGCGACACCCTCTTGGCCGTGGATGCGATGAACGACCCGCGCGCATTTATGGTCGCCAAACGCCTGATCGAAGCCGGTAAATCCCCGGCACCCGATTTGGTTGGCAACCCGAAAATCGAGTTGAAAACCCTTCTCAAACCATGAGAATAATCGCCGGAAAATACCGTGGTCGCACGCTGGCGTCGGTTGGCAAAGGCGACATCGCCGGCCATTTGCGCCCCACCACCGATCGGGTGCGCGAAAGCCTGTTCAACGTGCTATCCGGCGGCCGCTTTGGCGACCCCGTACATGGTGCCCGCGTCCTTGATATATTTGCCGGCACAGGGGCACTGGGCCTCGAGGCGCTGTCACGCGGTGCAGAGTTCACCACCTTCATCGACGATGGTAAAAAGGCCAATAACCTGATCCGCGAAAACATCGCCCTGTGCGATGCGCGCACAGAAACCCGCGTCCTGCGCAAAGATATCCGCCACCTTGGCCCCTGTTCCGGCGCACCCTACACGTTGATTTTTCTTGATCCACCCTATGGTAAAAAACTTGGCGAAGCAGCCCTCAAAACCGCCATAGAAGGCGGTTGGATTGCGCCAGATGCGTTGATCGTCTGGGAGGAAAATACCGTTATTACCCCCCCGAAAACAACGACAATGCTTGATGCGCGCACCTATGGAAGCACGACAATCTCGATCCTCAAGGCGGGCGTAACCCCCTAGCCCGAATTATTCATCAGACTCCGGGTATTTCCTTCCGGCGCACTGGATCGGCCGGGTTGACGGCGGCGTTTTGAACTGAGTTTAGAGTGTGCGTTGAAGGTTGATATCTGGGGGTGTTCGGGCGGCTGATGCCG
>JAUZRV010000184.1 GCA_030950105.1 Rhodobacterales bacterium
AGTGTATCGTCGTTCATGGCGGGCTGGATTTTCTGCTGGAGGTGAATGATCTTGTTCAACACCAAAATCATACGACATTTCAACAGCTTGATCTACGCCCGCCAAACGATTTACGCCGCTTCATGAATAATTCGGGCTAGCACTGCCGAATCCGATGCCGTTTGTCAGCAGCTTGGCCTGAAAGCGGGAACGTTGGAAAACTGAATTCTGGTAGGGATTGAGGTGAAAACCCGACCAGATGAATGCGCGGGCCTCCTTACGCGCGCAAACGGAAACGCTCCGGTCAAAGTTTCCAGTCCATTCTTTGATCGGGGCGTGACCAATAAAATCGGATGGTGCCGGCGACGGGGCCTCGCAATCCGGCGAACCGGCAACCCCGCATAGCACTCCGGTCAAAAGACCGTGTTACGGCCGCGAGAATATCACCGTGTCACGCCTGCTAATTCCAGAATACGAATAATTAAAGGTAAGATCAATGACCGCTACCGCCCTCGTTCCAGCCTATCCACGCCCACCCGCACAGATCGACGTTTATGTCGAAATCTTGGGTGTAGAACTGACGGTAGAATTCATTTTGGCGTTCGGCGGTGCCGAGCTTCACCTATCGAGAGACCCGAAAGGGAAATCCCGCCTTGAAGCCCTTGTCGGATACGAGCGTGCAAAGGCACTGGGGCAAGTCTCGGATCGTTTGCAAAGGCGCGTGCCTCTGGTCAAATCATGGACTGCAAATTATCTCGCATGGAAGGGAATGTCAGTGGCTGAAATAGCGCGCACCCTTCACACATCCGATGTCAGTGTTCGCGGTTGGCTTAACCCGAAACCAAGAGGAAACCCGACCCTATGACAGGCTATGACATACGGCATGACATTGCCACAGCACAGCGCGATCTCGAAAACGCGCGCCAGTTAAACGAGGCGGCAACATTGGCCGTCAACAGGGCTTCAACGGCCCTTGAACACGCCTTTGAAGGCTGCTCAAAAGCCGCAATCAATGCCCTGCCTGTATGTGAAACACCCGTCACGGATCACCGGAAATTGCATCGTTCGGGGCGACCAGCCAAAATTGATCTGGACCCCGAGTTGCAAGCATTTATTCGCGCGCGGATTGATCGCCTGACATATCTTGAAAAAGCAAACGCAGTTGCCGATTATTTTCCCGCAAAACGGCGCGTTAGCAAAAGTTCGATTCGTGCTTGGTGGCAGCGAAAACAAAATGGTTGATCGCTTCAATACAATCGCCTGAACGCCCGAACCATCCCGGATAGGATCAGGACTTCCCACCTCTTCCCACATCAAACCAAATAATACCACCATATCAAACCATGTGAACACTAACACGCGTGCGAAACGGGCATAATCAAGCGCAACCTTGTTGTTGGTATTGCGCGTTCCATATGAGCGAAAGCGTTTGCCTTGGGATGATCTTGTGATAAAGGGGGCGCAGATTTGCCAGTGGTGACTATGATGGGACCACTGGAAGCCCGCGTTTGGGTTAACGAGCGCCCCCGTGGGTAACCCTGTGGGCAATACCAAGTCTTTGTTTGCTGTGCGCAGCAGGGAAAGGCAAGAAACGGGCCGAGAGGTCCTTGAAGTTATGAGGAAATAAACATGAGCGACGTCGCAGACCGCGTTAAAAAGATCGTTGTAGAGCACCTGGGTGTTGAAGAAGACAAAGTTGTCGAGAACGCTTCGTTCATCGATGATCTTGGCGCCGACAGTCTTGATACTGTTGAGCTGGTTATGGCTTTTGAAGAAGAATTCGGCATTGAAATTCCGGATGATGCGGCCGAAACAATTCAGTCTTTTGGCGACGCCGTGAAGTTTATCACCGAAGCCGCCTAATTATTTTCGCACCTTTTGGTGTGGATTTGAACGGCCCTTGCAGAAATGCGGGGGCCGTTTTTTTGTGGTAGAGGGTGATTTATTGGTAAAGAGGGCGCGAACAGCGCATTTTATGCCGATTTGGGGAAATCGTCGAAACGTGGTATTTCCTAAAGTTGCAGGTGGGGCGCGGATGTCGCCCGTATAATACGTGACATTGTTCGCATCGGAGAGGTTGTTGCCATGATCCTTTATCCTACAATTGAAATACAGGGTGGCCGTTGTGTGTCACTTGAATGTGGTCGTCTTGAACAGGCGCTTGTCTGGCATGTTGATCCGGTCGAGATGGCGCGCAGTTTTGCCGCGGCGGGGGCGCAATGGATGATGGTGACCGATTTTGACGCCATCGAAGGCAATCAGGACAATGATGAGTTGATCGAGGACATCATCAGGGCGGCGGGTATTCCGGTGCAATTGGGCGGTGGGTTTCGCACCCGTGAACGGGTGGAACACTGGATTGAAAAAGGTGCCGGGCGGATTGTGATTGGCACGGCGGCGGTGCGCGACCCTGCGTTTGTGCATGAATTGGCAAAATTTTATCCCGATCAGATCGTTTTGGCGGTAGATGTCTGGCAGGGGCAGGTGATGACCGACGGTTGGCGCGCACCAAGTGCCTTTGTGCCGGAAGATTTTGTGGCGGCGTTTGAAAACGCCCCGCTTGCAGGAGTGATGGTAAGTGACATTGACGGCGATGTGGACGCGGTTGATGCCAAATTGAGCATGATTTCGGGGGTTGCCGCAAAAACCCGACATCAAGTGATTGCACGCGGCACGGTGCGCCATTGTGACGATATCGCAAGTTTGAAATATATCCCCAATATCGCAGGGGCCGTTGTGGGGCGGGCGTTGTTTTCGCGTGATATTGATCTGGGTGAGGCGCTGGGCGTGGCGCAGCCGGTGCCCGAGATGACGGCGGAATTTCAGTAGAAAACTACGCCGTGAAAATTACTTTTCGATTTATTTTGCCAAACCGGGATTAAAACCGGTCGGTTTGGTGTGTTCCTTGTAAGCCCGTCGAAAACGGCGGGTTTCTTGTAAATTTTTCAAAGGAATACACTATGAAAGAAACCATTCTATTTGCCGCGATCATTCCTGGCAAGGAACAGACGTGCGCTTCATCGTCACCAACCTGGGCGGACGCAGCAAGCATCTGTACGAAAAGGTCTATTGCGCCCGTGGCAAAATGGAAAATCTGATCAAAGAACACAAACTCTACACCAAATCCGACC
>JAUZRV010000185.1 GCA_030950105.1 Rhodobacterales bacterium
CGCGGCATCAGCCGCCCGAACACCCCCAGATATCAACCTTCAACGCACACTCTAAACTCAGTTCAAAACGCCGCCGTCAACCCGGCCGATCCAGTGCGCCGGAAGGAAATACCCGGAGGCTGATGAATAATTCGGGTTAGACGGCCAGCAGCGCCGCCGCGATCCGCCGCCCTTCCGAAAGCAACACATTATAGGTGCGGCAGGCCGAGGGCGAATTCATCACCTCGACACCGATTCCCGCCGCCTCGAGCATCTGGCGCAAATCACGGGGTATATGGGCGATTTCGGCGCCGGTACCCACGAATAGCACGTCAATTTTTCCGGCAAATCCCATCAGGGTTTTGGTATCTTCAAAACCGCCCCATGAGGCCACCGATGTCGGGCTTACGCAGAGAGAGCCTTCGAAAACCTGACCACCGACGCGGAAAAACCCCGGACCATAGCCATCAATCGGGCGGGCATTTTCAAAATTTATTTCGTGCATTTCCATGGTTTATCCTTCCCATATCGGCAACCCGGTCATCACGGCCAGGGCAATCACGCAGTAGGCAACGCCACGATATGCGCGCGCATATTCAGGTCGAAATGCCGCTTGGCCAAGCATCGTCGTCGCGAAATACGGCACCGACAGAACCAGACCCAGAACAAAAACCGGCGCCCCGATCAAACCGCGCCACAACAGATTGGCGACGATAATAGCATCGGTGGCCGCCAGAAACAGGATTATATTTGCGCGCACCGTGGCGATATGGCGCGCGTTGGCCAAGTAGAACAAAATCACCACCGGACCGGCCATGCCGGTAAGTCCGCCAATGACGCCGGCGGCCCCGCCAATGCCGGACAAGCCCACCTTGCCAAGCCTGCCATGATAACGCCATCCGGCAATCAGCGCGACCAAGGTAATCGGTAAGCGGTGTCCTATCCCCACCTTCCACTCCTCGTCCTGATCTGCGATTCTGTCCGTAGGTTTTGGATTTTAGGAAGGATTTTCTCCATGGAGCGCTCAGCGGAGGTTCTCATAGAGAGCGGTGTAGTCATTGGTCCCAAGGGGCATCGCCGGTGGCCGGATGAGTTGAAGGCCCAGATTGTGGCGGAGACGCTGGTGGATGGGGCGACGGTCAGCGAGGTTGCGCAGCGGTATGATATGCGCGCGAACCATTTGTCAGAATGGCGGCGGATGGCGCGAGAGGGCAAACTGGTCTTGCCTGCAGCTCCAGAAGAGGCGGAATTTGCACCGCTGGTTTTGCATGAGGTGACCCCGCCCGCCACTTTGTCGTCGCCTGGCACGCTGGACCTGATCCGCGGCGGTGTGATAATTCGGCTGGACGCAACCACCCCTGTTGGCCGAATTGCCGAGATTGCCCATGCCTTGAATGCTAGCGTATGATTTTTCCATCAAATCGGGTGCGGATTGTCATCGCAACCAAACCTGTGGACTTCCGCAAGGGTCATGACGGGCTGGCGGCTCTGGTGAAGAATGAACTGCACAAGGATCCCTTTATTGGCACAGTTTTTGTCTTCCGTGCCAAGCGGGCGGACCGGTTGAAGCTATTGTACTGGGACGGCACCGGGCTGGTGATGGCTTACAAGCGGCTGGAGGAGCATACCTTCACCTGGCCTGCTATCCGGAATGGTTTGATGTCGCTCAATCACGCCCAGTTTGAGGCATTATTCTCGGGCTTGGATTGGCGTAAAGTGCGCGCTCTGTCGGTGCGTCCACCCACTGCGGCAGAGTGACTCGGGTCCCGTTTTACAAGGGCGTTTCCTGGGTGAAAATGTTAGGTTAGACCATGATTGATATGACTGATCTTCCTGATGATATCGATGTGCTAAAGGCAATGATCCTTGCCTCTGACGGGCGTGAGGAACGTCATATCGACCGCATCTCACAACTGGAAAAGCTGCTCGCCGACTTCAAACGTGCGCTTTTTGGCGCAAAGTCAGAAAAGGTCGACCCGGGTCAGTTCGAGCTGGCTCTCGAAGATATAGAAACGGCTGTTGAAAGCATACAGGCGGCTGAGGAGGCCGAGGAACTTCTGGTGCTGGGCAAGCCCCGCCTACGCAAGGCCAACCGTGGTGCATTGCCCAAACATCTGCCGCGTATTGAAGAGATTGTTGAGCCGGACAGCACGACTTGCAGCTGCGGATCAGAACGTCATGTTATTGGTGAGGACATCTCTGAACGGCTGGATATTATCCCGGCGCAGTTCCGAGTGATCGTCACGCGTCGCCCTAAATATGCCTGCCGAGCTTGCGAGAATGGCATTGCCCAAGCGCCTGCTCCGGCGCACCTGATTCCTGGCGGTATGCCAACTGAAGCCGTTGTGGCGCATGTGCTGGTGTCAAAATACGCTGATCACCTGCCGCTCTATCGCCAAGCCCAAATTTACAGCCGCCAAGGGATCGATCTGGACCGCTCCACGCTGGCCGCCTGGGTTGGCAGAGCGGCGTTTGAGCTCCGGCCCGTGTTTGATGCGCTGATTGCCGATTTGAAACGATCCTCAAAGCTGTTCATGGATGAAACCCGTGCACCGGTCCTGGACCCGGGACGAAAAAGAACCAAGACCGGTTACTTTTGGGCCTTGGCCCGCGATGACCGACCTTGGCTGGGGCAGGCCCCACCCGGGGTCGCCTTTACCTATGCGCCTGGGCGTAGCGGTAAATATGCGGATGACATTCTGAAGGGCTTTAGCGGTATCCTGCAAGTGGACGGCTATGCCGGATACAATCGGCTGCTCAAACGCGCCGAACAGGATGTCGAGCTGGCGTACTGCTGGGCGCATGCGCGGCGTAAATTGTATGAGGTTGCACAAAATGCCACGGCCCCGATTGCCGAGGATGGCCTGAAACAGATCGCTGCCCTCTACCGTATTGAAACGGACATCCGCGGCCAGAGCCCGGAGGCACGTCTGGCAGCTCGCAAAGAACGCTCCGCACCCAAACTGGCTGCATTCGAAATATGGCTGCATCAGTACCGCGCCCGCGTCTCAGTCAAGTCCCCGCTCGGCGGAGCCCTGAAATACATCGCCAAATACTGGGATGGCCTAAACCTGTTCCTGACTGACGGCCGCATTGAGATGGACAATAATGCGGTCGAGCGCACCATCAGGCCTATCGCTTTGAGCAGGAAAAATGCGCTCTTCGCAGGACATGACGTTGGGGCAGAAAATTGGGGCATCATCGCGTCACTGATCGAGACGTGTAAGCTCAACGGCATCGAGCCACATGCCTACCTAACCGCAACACTCTCGGCCATCGTCAACGGCCACAAACAAAGCCAGATCAACGATCTCCTACCCTGGAATTACGCTGCAACCGTGTGATCAGCGCATCGCTTACGCCTAACTCGCTATTTATGGGGTAAGGAATACCCTACCTAATTACCCCGTATTAACAAAAAACCCAACAAAATCAACGGACCGGCGTGCGAAGGTAAGGATTCCCTTACTTTCCTTACCCGACGTAAAGATGCAAATTGTAGAGGTTCCGTGAGTGGTGGCTTTAGCCTGAGGGACAGCGGAAGGAACCCTTGAAATTTCAAGGCTCTTCGTTTCGACCGGGTAACACCGGATCCGACCTTGAAGTGTATTTATCAGCTTTGAGGTCGGGCCAACGACCGCCCTTCTCATCCCCAATAGTCGGGGTGGTTAAAACGGAAACGGTGCAGCCTGAGAACAGGCCGCACCGTTTTTGTTTTCAGTGATCTAAATCTTTTATTTATTCATTTTGGCGACTTCAGCCGCGAAATCTTCGGTTTCAACTTCGATACCTTCGCCAACTTCGAGGCGCACAAAACCTGTGATTTCAACGCCGGCTTCTTTGGCCGCTGCTTCTACTGTCAGGTCCGGGTTCACCACATAGGATTGCCCGAGAAGTGTTACTTCGGACATGTATTTTTTCATCCGGCCAACGATCATTTTTTCGATCACTTGCTCTGGTTTGCCCGATTCACGTGCGATTTCGATTTGAACCGCTTTTTCTTTGGCGACAACGGCCGCATCAAGATCGGCCTCGGACAAGGACGCAGGATTTGCCGCGGCGATGTGCATGGCGACCATCCGGCCAAAGCCGCTGTCGTCATTGCCCTTGAGCGCAACCAGAACGCCGATGCTGCCCATATCTGCGGCGGCGGCATTGTGGACGTAGGACACAACCGTATCCCCGTTCAACGTGGACATACGGCGCACCGACATATTTTCACCGATTTTGGCGATTTTGTCAGTCAGGATTTCGGAAATAGCCTTGCCATCAATTTCGGCAGATTGCAGCGCTTCGATATCGTCAACACCCATCGCGGCGTTGGCAAAACTGGCGACCATTTCTTGAAATTCGGCGTTTTTACCGACAAAATCGGTTTCGGAATTCACTTCGACCGCAACACCTTTGCCACCTTCAACACATACGGCAACGAGGCCCTCTGCGGCGGTTCTGCCGGATTTTTTAGCAGCTTTGGCAAGACCTTTGGTGCGCAGCCAATCAATGGCCGCATCCATGTTGCCATCGGTTTCTGTCAGGGCTTTTTTCGAATCCATCATGCCTGCGCCTGTGGTGTCACGCAGTGCTTTGACCATAGAGGCTGTAATCGCCATTTTGGGTCTCCTTTATGTATAAACAGGGTTGGGGCGACAAAAGCCGCCCCTTTTAACGTGTTGATAAAGCGTTGTTTGCCTTATGCTTCGGCGGCTGGCGCCGGTGTAGCCTCGTCAGCAGACGGGGCTTCGGCAGCGGCTTCTTCAACAAGAACTTCTTCGGCGGGTGCTTCTTCCATCTCGCCGATATCAACGCCAGCGGCGCCCAATTGTGCCGACATTCCGTCAAGCGCGGCGCGCGACGCCAAATCGCAATACATAGTAATGGCACGCGACGCATCATCATTGCCCGGGATCAGGTAATCAATACCGTCTGGCGAGCAGTTGGAATCAACGACCGCGATGACCGGAATACCGAGCTTGTTGGCTTCGGCAATGGCCAACGCTTCTTTGCGCACGTCAATGACGAACAACAGATCAGGCGTGGTGCCCATTTCGCGGATGCCGCCAAGCGAGGCTTGCAATTTGCCCTGCTCACGTTCCATGCCAAGACGTTCTTTCTTGGTCATGCCTTCGGCGGCTGTTTCCAGCTTTTCGTCGTATTCTTTCAGACGGTTGATGGATTTCGACACGGTTTGCCAGTTGGTCAACGTGCCGCCAAGCCAACGGTGATTCATATAGTATTGCGCGCAAGAATCGGCAGCGTCGGCAATCGGGCCAGCGGCCTGACGTTTGGTGCCAACGAACAACACGCGGCCACCTTTGGCAACGGTGTCACGGATCACGGTCAACGCCTGATCCAGCATTGGAACGGTTTGTGTCAGATCGAGAATATGGATGCCGTTACGCTTGCCGTGGATATACGGACCCATGCGCGGGTTCCAGCGTTGTGTTTGGTGACCAAAGTGAACGCCTGCTTCGAGCAATTGGCGCATGGTGAACTCAGGTAGAGCCATGTTTTATTTACCTTTCCGGTTTGAACCTTGGGTGGGGTAATCAGAGCGGATGCTCAACCGGCGGACATTTCAAGGATTTCTCCCCTGAAGGCCCATCCCCACCTGCGGGATTGAATGGCGCGCGTATATGGCCATGTTGCGTCGGGGGCAAGGGGTATTTCACCCCTGCCCTGTCGTTTTGATGTGGTTACAGGAAAACCCGTTCAACAAACCACCATGCCCCAATGGTCGCGATGATCGCCGAGGCCGGAAACGAGATCCGTTTGCGATACCACGGTTTGTTGCGGAACCACGCGCCAACAGCCAGAAACGCCAGTGAAATAACCGTGATCTGGCCCAATTCGACCCCGACATTAAAGCCAATCAAGGCCGGCACAAATTGGTCGTCCGGCAGGCCGATTTCGCCAAGGACGCTGGCAAACCCAAGACCGTGCAACAAGCCAAACCCAAAGATAACAAACGGGCGCCACCGCGAAAGCCCCGAGGTAAAGATGTTTTCAACCGCAACATAGGTAATAGACGCCGCAATCAAGGGTTCGACGATGCTCGAGGGCACCGTGACCCAGCCAAGTGCGCCAAGCGCAAGCGTGACCGTATGCGCCAATGTGAAGGCCGTCACCTGCCAGATCAACGGGCGCAGATGGACCGAGAGGAAAAACAGCCCCAGAACGAACAGGATATGATCAAGACCCTTGGGCAGGATATGGGCGAACCCGATGGGGATATAGGTGCCAAACACCTGCACAGAGGATTGAACAACACCGCCTTTGATCGGGATTTCGGGGCTGATTTCGCCCCCTGAAAGATATCCGGTATATCCATCTTCTACACCGATATGGCGCAAGACCAAGGTGCCAAACCGTTTTTCCCACCCGAACGTAAGGGCGGCTGTGTCGGGTGGTAAAATAGCGGTAATCGTCAGGGTGGATGGACGCGGCAAATCAATGTCCCCCACCTCTGAAATTGTGACGTTTTGCAAAGCAAGCGGCACCAACGCGTTGTTTACACTCAGGTAAAATGAGTTTGCAAAATTAGGCCACTGGGTTTGCAAACTTTTTTGCAAATCCTCGGGCGGCAACGCGCGCAGGCTGTCGTAATCGGCGGATTGATCGGTGGCGTTGGTATCTTCGACGCCATCAAGATCAATACCCGCAACAAACGCCTCAAGATTAAGGCGCAAAACAAGCGTGAATTTATTGCCGTCGGTCGAGAGATCGCCAATGGACGGGCTGACCTCATGCGCCGAAGCGCCGCCAACAAGAAGCTGGCCCACCAAAAGCAGGGTTGACAAAAGCACGGCAAATGCAACTTTGGTCCCTATGAATATATTTAACAACCGCCTCATCATGATCCCTGTCCTGTTTTTTTCCGCTTTTATGGGGCTTGCCACGCCAATGCTAGCCCATGAATTCTGGCTTGAGCCAATTAAGTATACAGCCGATGCCGGAGGAGATGTCAAAGTGCGTATTCGCAACGGGCAAAAATTCGGTGGTATCGAACTTGCCTATTTCGACAATCGTGTTGCGATGTTTGACTGGATTCAAAACGGCCAACGCGCCCCAATACAGGCCCGTGCCGGTGATGCGCCTGCGGTTAATGTGGAAAATTCCGGTGATGGTTTGGTGGTTCTTGCCTATCAATCAACGCCTAGCACGCTCACTTATCGCGAATGGGCGTTGTTCGAAGATTTTGTCACCCATAAAGGGTTTCCTAAAGCGGTTGAACGTCACCGTACCCGCGGTCTTCCCGAGGTGCAGTTCAAAGAGGTTTATACGCGGTATTGCAAGACCCTGATCGGGGTTGGCACCGCCGCGGGGCAAGATGCGCAAACCGGCATGGAGGCCGAAATTGTCGCGCTGGCCAATCCCTATACCGAGGATCTGCGCCAAGGGATGCCGGTGCAGGTGTTTTATCAGGGCGCGCCGCGCAGCAATGCCCAAATCGAGGTGTTTGAACGCGACCAAAGTGGCAAAGTGACCGTGTCGATTGTGCAAACAGACGACGCAGGCCGGGCCATTGTGCCGGTCGAACCGGGGAAGGAATATCTGTTTGATTCGGTGATGTTGCGCGAACCGGTATCGGATTTGGCCCTTGGAAATGGCGCCGTCTGGGAGAGCCTCTGGGCGTCTTTGACATTTTACGTGCCTGAATAGGTCCAGTTGACAGGCCGGTTGCAACCTTGCGTTAGGCACGGCCAGAGGTCACAACAGGGTATGGAAAAAACAACAGATATATTATGTATCGGGTCGGTGCTTTGGGATGTGATCGGGCGCGCGGCGTCGCATATGCGCCAAGGATCGGACGTGCCGGGGCGCATTACACGATTGCCCGGCGGGGTGGCGATGAATATCGCGATGACATTGGCCCGGTTTGGCCTGCGCCCTGCCCTGTTAAGTGCGGTTGGCCGAGATCCCGAGGGCGAGGAATTGATCGCCGCCTGCCAAAGTCTGGGCATGGAAACCCGCCATGTCTATCGTTCGGAAGATCTGCCAACGGACCGTTACATGGCGGTTGAAGGCGCGAATGGCTTGATCGCGGCAATCGCCGATGCACATTCGCTTGAGGCGGCTGGGGGCAAAATATTGCGCGCGCTGCACGATGGCACATTGGGATCAATGACCGCGCCTTATGCGGGATTGATTGCGCTGGATGGCAATCTTACGCTTGGTTTGCTCGAAGAAATTGCCCAAAGCGCTGCGTTTTCCAAGGCGGATATGCGCGTGGCACCGGCGTCACCGGGCAAGGCCGAGCGGCTGGCCCCGTTTCTAAATCACGGGCGTGCGGTGCTTTATGTGAACCTCGAAGAGGCCGGATTGTTATGCCAACAGGTGTTTTCGGGATCCCAACAGGCCGCCGAAGGGTTGCTCGCGCGCGGGGCCATGCGCGCCTTGGTGACGGATGGTGGAAATCTGGCCTCGGAAGGATCAGGTGACGGGGTGATTTCGGCGCATCCCCCCGAAGTTCTGGTAACAAGGGTGACAGGCGCGGGGGATACGTTTATGGCGGCCCATATCGCGGCCGAAGCAGCAGGTGTTCCACGCCAGGAGGCGCTTGAACGCGCGCAACAGGCCGCAGCGATCTATGTTTCAGGAGAAACGCCTTTATGACTTTTATGACGATTGCGCCCGATGTGGCCGCGGCCCTTGCCGCCAATAAACCGGTTGTGGCGCTCGAAAGCACCATCATCACCCACGGGATGCCCTATCCGCAGAACCTTGAAACCGCGCGTCTTGTCGAGGCAGAGGTGCGCAAATCCGGCGCGGTTCCGGCGACGATTGCGGTTCTCGACGGGCAGCTTCATATCGGGCTTCTGGATGGGGAACTCGAGGCGCTCGCCCTTGCCAAAAACGTCGCCAAATTAAGCCGCGCCGATATGGCGGCGTGTTTGGCAACCGGCGGCACCGGCGCGACCACCGTGGCGGCGACCATGATCGCGGCGGCGCAGGCCGGTATTCACGTGTTTGCCACCGGCGGCATTGGCGGCGTGCATCGCGGGGCCGAGGATAGTTTTGATATTTCGGCGGACCTGCATGAACTGGCAGCCACCAAAGTGACCGTAGTTGCCGCAGGTGCCAAGGCCATTCTGGACGTGCCAAAAACCATGGAAGTGCTTGAAACCCTAGGGGTTCCGGTGATTTGTTACGGGCAGGACATGCTGCCGGCATTTTGGTCGTCCACCAGCGCCCTGCCCGCCCCTTTGCGCATGGATCGTGCCGCCGATATTGCGCGCGCCCATCAAATGCGGGGTAATCTTGGCCTGCCCGGTGGGCAATTGATCGCC
>JAUZRV010000186.1 GCA_030950105.1 Rhodobacterales bacterium
TGCCGCGCGGATCAGGAACCTGACGTAAAACTGATCGAACTGAAATCAAGATAATAACCTCCGGGCCTGACGTTCAGAACAAAGATTCATATACCCCTATGATTTGCAACAACTTTCTAACCTTCAGTAAATCGCCCTGTCCGAACCTATTGATTCTTGCAATAAAAACAGAACTGGCGCATGGTGGGCGAAACGTGGGCGTAAGATCCACAATTTTGAGGCGTGATCGGAGAGGCAGGTCACATGACATATGATAGATTTTTCAAGGCGGCCCTATGCGGGGTTTCCCTAAGTGTTGGCGCAATGGTGGCAGTGGCCCCGTTGACCGTCCCCGTTTCCGCTCAGGCGGAAACTTTGCGGGTGGTGCAACGTGGTTCATCTTCCAATCTGAATGTGCCCATGAACCGTGCGGTGGTTGTCGAAAGCGACACCCCCTTTGCGGAACTCAGCATTGCCAATCCGGCGATTGCCGATATTTCTTCCCTGTCTGATCGCACGATCTATGTGTTGGGCAAATCCCCCGGACTTACCACTTTGACATTGCTGGATGCCAATGGACGGCTGATCACCAATGTTGATGTGCGCGTCAGTGCGGATATTTCCGAATTCAAGGAACGGCTGCGTCAAATTCTGCCGGGCGAAAAAATCGAAGTGCGCACCGCCAATGACGGTATTGTTCTTTCGGGCACCGCCTCGAGTTCGGCACGGCTTCAACGTGCCCTTGATCTCGCGGAACGTTACGCCCCGGAACGGGTTTCAAATTTGATGAGCGTCGGTGGCGTCCAACAAGTCATGCTCAAGGTGCGCTTTGCCGAAATGGAACGCTCGGTTTCAAAATCGCTAAGTTCTTCATTGTCTTTACGCGGCACTGGTCTTGGCGGTGCTCTGGGCCTGGCGGGCGGCAACGGAACCAGTGTAACAAGTGGTGCCCAGACAACCTCGCTTGGTGGTGCAACGCCGCCCACGAACTCAAACGCTGGTGCAATGGTATTTGGCTTTAATGCCGGTGCTGTCGAAGTCGGTATTCTTCTGGAAGCCCTTGAAACCAAGGGCGTTGTGCGGTCATTGGCCGAACCGAACCTGATTGCGCTTTCCGGTCAGGAAGCGAAATTTCTGGCGGGTGGCGAATATCCGGTTCCCGTTTCACAGGCCGATGGCGTTACCACGATTGAATTCAAACCTTTCGGGATCGAGCTTAACTTTACCCCGCGGGTTGTTGATGGCGATATTATCAACCTTGAAATGATGGCGGCGGTTTCCTCGCTTGATGCCTCTAACGGTATCACCATTGACGGTTTTTCGATTGATGCCTTCCGGCGGCGTGAAACATCGACAACGGTTGAACTGCGCGATGGCGATAGTTTTGCCATTGCCGGTCTGTTGCAGGATGATTTCATCGACAACAATTCTCAAATCCCGTGGCTTGGCGATATTCCGGTTCTGGGCGCGCTGTTTCGCAGCGCCAGCTATAACCGCAAGCAATCCGAGCTGGTGATTATTATTACCGCGCATCTGGTAAGTCCCACCCGTGGCGAGGCCTTGGCCCTGCCGACGGATCGGGTCAAACCACCTTCGGAAAAAGACCTGTTTTTGTTTGGCCGCACAGCACGCAATGTGACCGGCGCCGCTGGCGAAGTTGCCAGACAAGACTTTACCGGGTCATATGGATATGTGATGGATTGATGTCATGTTAGGGCAAGATATGAACAAATTTTTGGGGCTAATTGCACTTTCCGGACTGGTTGGCGTAACCGCCTGTTCCCGTCCCGATACAATATATTCTCCATTCACCAGCGAAGCAGGTGCATTGGTTGATACCGGCGGATTTGGCAACGCAACCATGAACAACACCATGATCATGTCGGGCGAAAAATCCTATACCTTCGATTTGGCCAACAGATTCGCCCGCGAAGTGATGTCGACCGTCAATTTTGCCTTCAATTCCTCGCAATTGGATGCTGGCGCGCGCGATACTCTTAATGAACAGGCGCGCTGGATTAAGCAATTCCCGGAAATCCGGTTCAAGGTTTACGGCCACGCCGATGCGGTTGGATCAAATCCGTTCAACAAACGTTTGGGGATGCGCCGTGCCCGCGCCGTTGTTGCCTATCTCGGCACCCGCGGAATCAGCCGCTCCCGTCTCGAAGCGGTGGTGTCTTTTGGTGAAACCCAACCCTTGATCGTGACCCAGGGCCGTGAACGCCGCAATCGCCGCACCGTGACCGAAGTGTCCGGTTTCGTGAAAGGCCATCCATTGGTTCTTGACGGTAAATATGCGCAAATTATTTATCGCGAATATATTAATAGCGCCGTGCCGGGAAGCACCCTGTCGGGCTTGCGGTCCACCGGATCTTCGACCCGAACCCAATAAACACAACAGTTTCTTAACAAAGGCGCGGGGGTTCTCCGCGCCTTTTGTCATTTGCGCCCCCAAATATCCGCCTGTTGCCGCATTTCAGCGGCGTTATGTTTTCCAGATACCGCACAATTACGGTTTTTTAGCCCTAATGTTGCCCAGATTATCAGCGACTTTCACTTCAAAGGGAAAGTTGCGTTCCGGCGATACGAATCGGACGCAGGCGACCGCAGGAGATGATTTGGGGCAATCGAGCAATTCCCCGCATCACATGTCTTCTGTCCGGCGTTATAGTAAAAAGGACCTGAGGTAATGACAGATTTGGCAACCGACGACACGATTTTGCAACCAGACCCAAGCGCGCTTCGGGCCTGCACCATTAGTCGGGATGTGGCTAACTTTGATCTGTTGATCGAAGATATGGAAACTGCCATGGGCGAAAGCTGGGGCGATTTGGGGTTTAACGACGCCATTTCATTCTTTGGCCAACCCGAGGCCGAAACCCTTGAATTTGTTGCCATCGCGGTTGACGAGAGCGACGAAGAAAACCTTGTCTTGCTCGGCGAAATCATCACTCAGGCCAAATTGCGCAACATCAAGGTGATCCTGATCGCCGAAGACGTCAGCCCCGCCGCGCTGCATCAATTGCTGCGCCAGGGCGCCGATGAATTTGTCCCCTACCCGCTTCCCGAAAACGAATTGCAATCCGCAATTGGCCGCCTCGGGGCTGTGGACGAACCTGTTGAACTCAAACAACCCAAGGCCAAAACGTCAAATGGCGATCACGACTGCGTCATTCTGGCCGTGCATGGCCTTGCCGGCGGGACAGGGGCTACAACGCTTGCGGTCAATCTGGGTTGGGAACTTGCCACCGGATCAAAAACCCAAATGCCAAAAGTCTGCATTATTGATTTCGATTTGCAATTTGGGGCGGTTGCGACCTCCCTTGATCTTCCCCGTCGCGAGGCGGTTTATGATCTCCTTTCCGATACCGAAGCCATGGATGACGACACGTTCAATCAGGCGCTTATGGTGTTCAATGAAAAATTGCATGTTTTCACCGCACCCGCAGAAATGCTGCCGCTTGATCTGATTTCGTCTGAAGACGTAAACCGGATCATCGACGTTGCGCGCAACAATTTTGACTATGTGATTATTGATATGCCGTCGACACTGGTGCAATGGTCCGAGGTGATCTTGAACGCCGCCCATGTCTATTTCGCGACGATGGAACTCGACATGCGTTCGGCACAAAATGCGCTGCGTTTGAAACGTGCGCTACAGGCCGAAGAACTGCCTTATGAAAAACTGCGTTACGTTCTAAATCGCGCGCCAAAATTTACCGACCTAAGCGGCAAAAGCCGGGTGAAACGTCTTGGCGAAAGCCTTGATATTGCGATCGAGGTGCAATTGCCCGATGGCGGCAAAGTGGTGGCCCAAGGCGCCGACCACGGTCAACCCCTTGCCGAAACAGCCGCAAAAAATCCATTGCGCAAAGAGATTGCCAAACTCGCGGCATCGCTTCTCGAGATTGGCCAATCCGATGCCAAAGCGGCTTAATGAATAAAGGAACGAATTGATGTTTTCCCGATATAAAAAAGCTGCCGGAACCAATCCCGCCGCATCCGGCAAAAGCAAAACAGCCGACAAAGTGACCGAGCTGCCCAAAACGCAGCCGGTGAACAATGCCGCCAGCATACGCCGCCCCATGCCCAAGAAAATCGAGGCGATCGGCGGTGGCGATAAAGAGTTGAAGCGCAAAGAACGCATTGGCGAAATCAAGCTCGAAGTGCATCGGGTGTTGCTCGACAATCTTAATCTGGCTGCTCTTGATACCGCGACAGAATCCGATTTGCGCGCCGAAATCAATTCGATTTCCGGGGAATATCTGGAAGAAAACAACATCGTCCTTAACCGCGACGATCGCACCACACTCTATCAGGAACTTTTTGACGAAGTGACCGGCCTTGGACCGCTCGAAGTGCTGCTCAAGGATGACAGCGTCAACGATATTCTGGTCAACGGTCCCAAACAGATTTTCGTCGAACGCGACGGAAAACTGCAACTGACAACGGTGAATTTCAAAGATGAAAAACACCTGCTGCGGATCATCGACAAAATCGTTTCCGCCGTTGGCCGTCGTGTTGACGAAAGCAACCCGAGCGTCGATGCGCGCCTCAAAGATGGCTCGCGGTTCAACGCTATGGTGCCGCCGATTGCGGTGGATGGATCACTGGTATCCATTCGGAAATTCAAAAAAGACAAGCTCGGCATTGATGATCTGATCAATTTTGGCGCGTTCACCGAAGAAATGGCCGCCTATTTGCAGGCCGCGGTTGCCACCCGTTTGAACATCATCGTGTCTGGCGGGACCGGCTCTGGTAAAACCACCGCGCTTAATGCGCTGTCCTCGTTCATCGACGATAACGAACGTATCCTGACCATCGAAGACACCGCCGAACTTCAGCTTCAACAAACCCATGTTGGCCGGATGGAAAGCCGCCCGCCCAATGTCGAAGGCAAAGGCGAGGTTTCCCAACGCGACTGTTTGAAAAACGCACTGCGAATGCGTCCCGACCGTATTATCGTTGGCGAAACCCGTGGCGACGAAGTTATCGACATGTTGCAGGCAATGAACACCGGCCACGATGGATCAATGACCACAATTCACGCCAACTCGGCGCGTGATGGTGTTTCGCGGCTTGAAAACATGATCGCAATGGCCGGTATGGAAATGCCGATCAAGGCGGTGCGCTCGCAAATCGCCTCGGCGGTGAACCTCATCGTGCAGGTTTCCCGCCTCCAAGACGGGTCGCGGCGTATGACCTCGATTACAGAACTGACCGGCATGGAAGGCGACGTCATTTCGATGCAGGAAGTGTTCCGTTTTCAACGTGTCGGCCTGACCCCGGAAAACAAAATCATCGGCCATTTCACCGCCACCGGCGTGCGTTCACACTATTCCGAACGCTTCCGGATGTGGGGCTTTGATTTGCCATCGTCCATCTTTGAACCCATCGCTGCGGAGTAAACATCATGTCTATCAGTGTAGATTTTATCATTTACGGCCTGATTTTTGTCGGCGTTCTGGTGTTGGTCGAGGGCCTGTATCTTACGGTGTTTGGCAAATCCATTAGCCTTAACAGCCGCATCAATCGCCGTCTTGAAATGCTCGAAAACGGCACCCGCCGTGAAGAAGTCATGGAGAAATTGCGCAACGAGATGGGGCAGCACCTCAAATCGCGTAAAATTCCACTTTATTCGCTGCTGGCCGACAAGGCGCAGAAGGCGGCCATCGCATTTTCACCCAAACAGTTGATCATGATCATGGGCGGATTAAGCGTTTTTTCGTTCCTTGGTTTGACCATCGGCACCGAAACCGATCCGGCCGTGCGTGCCCTTGCCTCAATTTTCATGGGCGTCGGCGGGGTATTCTTCTGGATCAACTCCAAAGCCTCGAAACGGATTTCGATGATCGAGGAACAATTGCCCGATGCGGTTGAACTTATGGTGCGCTCGCTCCGGGTTGGCCATCCGTTCACGTCCGCAATTCAAATCGTCGCCAAAGAGGTCGCCGATCCGCTGGCCAGCGAATTCGGGTTTATTTCCGATGAGGTTGCCTATGGCCGCGATGTTGGCGAAGCTCTCAAGGATATGGCCGAGCGCATTGATATGCAGGATTTGCGTTTCCTTGCGGTTGCGGTTTCAATCCAGCAACAATCCGGTGGTAACCTCGCAGAAATTCTTGCCGGTCTGGCCAAGGTGATCCGCGCCCGTTTCCGCCTGTTTCGCCGCGTCAAAGCCATCACCGCCGAGGCCAAATGGTCGGGTAAATTTCTGTCGGCCTTTCCGATTATGGCGCTGATTGCGATTAATCTCGGGGATCCGAATTATTACGACGAGGTGATGACCCACGAGTTGTTCATCCCTGCATGTCTGGTTGTCGGGGGCTTCCTGCTCACCAATCTTGTGGTCATGCGTATTCTCGTCGACATCAAAGTATAAGGAGGTCACATCATGGAATTTCTCGATCAAATCAACGCGATGCTGACCGACACCCTTGGTCCGTTTGGTCCCTTGTTGGCAGTTGGTATTCTTGGCCTGTTTATGATTTTGCTGACTTTGCCAATGCTGCTGAGCAAAAAGGCGGATCCGCTCGACAAGCTCAAGAAAAACAAACAGCAAGCCGAAGCCGTTGGTGGCAAGTCCGACAAACTGCGCACCAATCAACGCAATGAAAAGCTCGACAAATACGCGAGCTTTCTTGAACCACAGGATGAAAAAGGTCTTTCCGACATTCAACTCAAGTTGACGCAGGCGGGGTATCGTGGCCGTGATGCGGTGCGCTATTTCCATCTGGCGCAATTTGTATTGGGCATTGTCGGTCTGATCGCAGGCGTGGCCTACTATTTGCTGTTCATGGCCGAGAGCAACCCAACCACACAAGACACATTGATGTATATTCTCGGGCCGGGCGGCGTTGGCTATATGATGCCGAAATACTGGGTCACCAAACGCGTGCAGAAACGTCAGGAAGAAATCGAAGCGGGCTTTCCCGATGCGCTCGATATGATGTTGGTTTGTGTAGAAGCCGGTCAATCCATGGATCAATCCATCGTGCGGATTTCCACCGAACTCAGGGCTTCGTATCCGGCATTGGCCGAAGAATTTGAAATTGTCGCCTACCAAATGAAGGCCGGTAAAGAGAAATCCCAGGTGCTCAACGATCTGTCCGAACGCGCCGGCGTTCAGGACGTGTCGAGTTTTGTGACAGTTTTGGTACAATCTGCCACCTTCGGCACGTCTATCGCGGATGCTCTGCGGGTTTATGCATCGGAAATGCGCGACAAACGGGTTATGAAAGCAGAAGAAGCCGCGAATAAACTTCCGACAAAAATGACACTTGCGACGATGATGTTCACCGTGCCACCATTGTTGATCATTCTTGTTGGTCCGTCGGTTATGGGTATTACCAAGATGAGCAATATGACCGGACCACAATCCGCTGATTCAGCAAAGCAGTAAATGAAACCAAACAAGATGCCCCTTAAGATCCTAAGTGCACTCGCGTTGAGCACCGCACTGGCCGCTTGCACCGCAGGCGGCCTTGGTGCGTCGCGCGACTCGCCCTATGCGCCGGGATTGGCGCGTGGAAAACCTGCCGTCGACGGATTGATTGTCGGTCATCGCCTGATGGCCGCGCAGCAATATGAACTCGCGTTGCAGGCCTTCACCCGCGCCACCGCCGAACACGGCATGACCGTTGATACGCTTTCGGCGCTTGGCAGTGCGAATTTGGGGTTGGGCCGTTTGGGCCAAGCCGAAAAACTCTTGCGCCGCGCCATCAAAACCGACGAAGCCATTCCCGAAACATGGAACAATCTAGGCGTGGTTTTGATGGAAAAAGGCGAATTGGCCGAAGCAGAACAGGTTTTACGCCGCGCATATGCGCTCGATAATGGCCAAAGTGACTCAATTCGAGATAATTTACGCTTAACACTCGCAAAATCAGAAAATTCTGCGTATGCTGTTGACGAAGAACAAAACTATAAATTGGTGCGACGGGGCACGAGCGACTACTTGATTCGCACGTTGAACTGAACGAACCGATACCGAGGCAGATCAGTAAAAGGACGCACAACATGCGCCACCCTATTCTAATTTCTCTGTGCCTTGTGGGCACGGTTGCTCTTACCGCATGCAACAAAGGCGGTGATGTCACGCGCACCCTACAGGATGTGAACGTGGTTGATGAAAGCAATCTTAACGACATCATGCTCACGGTTGCCGACCCGAACGAGGCCGTCGCCTATTTTCAACGCACCCTTTCGGAAAACCCGCGCCGGATTGATCTTATGCGGGGTCTTGGAAAATCGCTGATCCGTGCCAAACGCGCGCCCGAAGGGGCTGCTGCTTGGCGCAAAGTTTCCAAACACCCACAGGCCACCGACGAAGACCGCGTTGATCTTGCCGATGCTCTGATCCGTTCGGGTGACTGGAAAGGTGCCGACGAGGTTCTTGACCGCGTTCCCCCGACCTTTGAAACCTTCAAACGCTACCGCCTCGAAGCGATGGTCGCCGATAGCAACCGCGAGTGGAAAAAAGCCGATAGTTTTTATGAAACCGCGGTTGGCCTGACCACGCGCCCCGCGAGCGTCATGAACAACTGGGGTTATTCCAAACTCACCCGTGGCGATTTCCCCGGTGCCGAACGCCTGTTTGGCGAAGCAATCCGTCAGGACAGCGCCCTGTTTACCGCCAAGAATAATCTGGTTTTGGCCCGTGGTGCACAGAAAAATTACACCCTTCCCGTGGTTCCGATGTCACAAGTAGAGCGCGCGCAATTGCTACATACTTTGGCGTTAAGCGCCATAAAGCAAGGCGATGTGGAAACCGGCAAGGGCCTTCTACGTGAGGCAATTGATACCCATCCACAACATTTCGAGGAGGCCGTTCGTGGTTTGCGGGCACTCGAAAACGGGGCCGCTGGCTAGGGCGATGATCATCACCGCAAGTTCCGCGCTCTGGTTCGCGCCGTTTCTGATTCCGATCTGCATCTGGGTGGCGCTAAGTGACCTGCGCGCCATGCGTATTCCCAATGTGTCGGTCTATGCGATGGTCGTGATTTTCGCGATTGTCGGCCTGATTGCCTTGCCATTCGAGGACTACCTTTGGCGCTATTCGCATCTGGTTGTGGTCCTCGTGATCGGCATGGTTATGACCGCTGGCGGGTTGATGGGGGCAGGCGACGCAAAATTCGCCGCCGCCGCCGCGCCATTCATTGCTTTTGGCGATCTGCGGCTGATCTTTCTGTTGTTTGCGGCCATGCTTCTGGCCGGATTTAGCGCGCACCGCTTGGTCAAACACAGCCCCTTGCGCAAACTCGCCCCCGACTGGAAAAGCTGGAACGTGGGCTGGGATTATCCCATGGGCCTGTCCCTTGGGGCGACATTGGCGCTCTATCTGGTTTTGGGCGCAGTTTACGGACAATAAATCGACTATTCTTCATTCAATCTGCACTTTCTGACGCGAAAATAGGACAAAAGCAGGTAACAACATGAATATGCAAACCAGCGGCGTAATGGCGCCCCCGCCCCCTCGTAATCTCGACGAGATGAAAATCGGCATCGTGATGATGCGCGATATCATGTTGAAAACCATGTTCCGCAAAAACGTCAATATGGTAAGTGACGTTGCCGCGGCCATTTGCCTGCCCGCGATTGTGACGCAGGAATTGATCGACATCGCGCGAGAACAAAAACTGCTTGAGGCCACCGGCACCCTAAGTGCCACTGCCGGTAATGAAATGGGGTATCAACTTACCGATGCCGGCAAGGCGCGCGCTCTGGATGCGCTGGCCCAATCCGAATATTTCGGTGCCATGCCGGTGCCGCTCGATATTTACCACGAACAAATCAAACGCCAATCCATCAAAAATGTGCAAATCACCCGTGAACAACTGGTCGGCGCGATGGGCCACCTGGTGCTGCCCGATGACCTTCTTGACCACCTCGGACCGGCGGTAAGCGCAGGCCGTTCTGTCCTTATGTATGGCCCGCCCGGTAACGGTAAATCCTCAATTTCCAACGGCATACGCGACGCGATGGGCGACAAGGTCTATGTGCCGCGCGCCATCGAATATGCGGGTCAGGTGATAACCGTCTATGATCCGATCGTGCATACCGCCGCCGAAGAACAGGTGGACGATCCCAACGCCCTGCGCCGCGCCAGCAACCGCTTTGACACCCGCTATGTGCGCTGTGACCGCCCCACCGTGATCACCGGCGGTGAACTCACCCTTGATATGCTCGATCTGGTTTACAACCCGACCGCGCGCACCTATCAGGCCCCCCTTCAGATGAAGGCCACAGGGGGCATTTTCATCGTCGATGACCTTGGCCGCCAAAAGGAACCTCCGCAGGCCCTGATCAACCGCTGGATCGTGCCACTTGAGGAAAATAAAGATATCCTTGCGCTTCAATCGGGCGAAAAATTCGAGGTGCCCTTTGATACGCTGGTGATTTTCTCGACCAACTTCCACCCGAACGAGATTTTTGACACCGCCGCTTTGCGCCGGATTTTCTTCAAGATCAAAATCGACGGGCCGGATCAAAAAGATTTCCTGAAGATTTTCGCCATGGTCGCGCGCAAACGCAAAATGCCGCTTGATGAAGGTGCCCTCGTGCATTTGCTGAAAAAGAAATATCCAACGATTGATAATGTTTACGCCAATTATCAACCGATTTTCCTTATCGACCAAATGATCGCGATTTGTGATTTTGAAGGTATTCCCTACCAGATGTCACCCGATCTTATTGACCGTGCGTGGGCCAATATGTTCGTCCGCGACGAGGAAATTGTCAGGTAAACCAGACCCGAAGACTCAAGCGCCGCGCTTTAAATAATGCCAAAGTTTTCAAGTGCCGGACGATATTTCCGGCTTACCGGAATCTTGTCACCGTTTTGCAGATCAAGAAAAACCTTGCCGCCCGGTTCATATACGACACCCCGAATTGCGTCGCGCGTCACCCAATGCGACCTATGGGTGCAATAGCCGACAACCGGATCCATTTCATCAATCGCATCGGCAAACCGCATGCGCAACGTTTCCGTTGCCCGTTCGCCAATCACCTCGACAAGATGGTCACTCACCGTAAGCCGCAATATCGGGCCGGTGGTGCCCTGCTCAAACCGCTTGGCAAGGCGCGGGGCGACATAAGCGGGCTTTCCCAATCCGGCAATATCTTCCAACCGCGCCTCGTAAAACGTTTTACCATCCGCCCCGACGATCACCCGCCGCAGCAAAACTACCAAGGCCGTAATCAACAAAACATAAAATAATATCCGCCATGCGTGTGGCACATCTGCCATATCGAGCGCGGGGATTTGCATTGTCATCCCCCAAAGTATCGGCGTGAAAGCCAGCACTGTTAAAACTGTGGAAAGCGCATCAACGGCCGCCGGTTTTTTTGTTCCAATCAAATAGGCCGCCAAAAATCGCGCCCCGTTCCCCACGATAATGGCAACCGCTGCGACCGCTGTCCAATAAACCGACCGCGCAAACACCTCCATATTGGCATAGGTTCCAAATGGGCCGGTAATTGCGGATGTAACCGACACCAATACCCAAATCGTCAACGTCACCGGCGTTGTCAGACTGCGCAAAAAATCTCTAAACAACTCTTTTACTTGTTTTTTTTGCACAAATCAGCACCCAATACCGTTCTTGTTAGTGAGACTGATTAACATATTCTGGCGGCTCCCTGCAAGAACCCTGCCTTCATCACTCGCCTTCCAGGAACAAGATTTTACAATCGGCCATCAATCCATTTAAATCGTAAGGCCCTTTGGCTCAATCAGACCATTTGCGCGACTACACGCCGTCACCGTATTTGCCAAAAGACAGGCGATTGTCATCGGACCAACGCCCCCCGGCACCGGCGTTATCGCACCAGCGACCTCTGCAACACTGGCAAAATCCACATCGCCCACGAGGCGCATTTTCACACTGCCATCCGCATTGTTGCCCCTTTCCGGCGCTTCAATCCGGTTAATGCCAACATCAATTACGGTTGCACCGGGTTTAATCCAGTCCCCGGTTACCATCTCGGCCCGCCCGACCGCAGCCACGACAATATCTGCCTGACGCACCACATCGGGCAAATCGCGGGTTCGGCTGTGGGCTATCGTCACGGTACAACTGTCGCGCAACAACAATTGTGCAACCGGCTTCCCGACCAGATTCGAACGCCCGATAACCACCGCATTAAGCCCCGACAATGACCCCAGATGTTCGCGCAATAACATCAAACACCCCATTGGCGTGCACGACACCATCGCTTTGCCACCGGATGCCAACAATCCGGCATTGACCACATGCAACCCGTCAACATCTTTTTCCGGCGAAATCTTGGCAACAATGCGCCCCTCATCCAGATGCGCCGGCACCGGAAATTGCACCAATATTCCATGCACCGCTGGGTCATTGTTAAGCTTGTCAATCAGCGCAAAAAGCGCGTCTTCCGTGACATCCATATCAAGCTTGTGCTCGTATGAATTCATTCCGACCTCGACCGTCATTTCACCCTTAGAGCGCACATAAACCTGGCTTGCGGGGTCTTCCCCCACCAAAACCACGGCCAACCCCGGCGTGATCCCGTGATCCGCTTTCAAACGCGCCACATGGGTCGCGACTTTCGCCCGCACCGTCGCCGCAAACGCTTTTCCATCAATAATACTCGCAGTCATGACACGACCCTCATCTTTGTTCTAAAAATATCCCCGCCGGAGGCATTATTCCACGGTCCGGCTCGATGCCGAACCGTGGAATCTCCGTTTAAAACAGACCTACAACATCACCCGCGTCATTCAACCCGATAGATTTAGCGGCAGGTGTGCGCGGCAGGCCCGGCATGGTCATAATATCACCGCAGATCACCACAACAAACCCGGCCCCCGCCGATAGACGCACTTCGCGCACCGGCAATGTGTGGCCTGTCGGCGCCCCGCGCAATTCCGGGTCCGTCGAGAAACTATATTGGGTTTTGGCCACACAGATCGGCAAATGTCCGTATCCGGCATCTTCCCATTCCCGCAACTGGGCGCGAATTTTCTTGTCGGCAATCACTTCATCGGCACGGTAAATCGACTTTGCAATCCGCTCGATTTTCTCGAACAACGGCAGCTCGTCCCGATAAAGCGGGGCAAATTGAGACGCACCACTATCGGCAATCTCGGCCACCCGTTCCGCTAGGTATTCGGCGCCCTCACTGCCCAATTCCCAATGTCGGCTCAGGATCGCTTCGGCCCCTTGCGACACAACATATTCCTGAATTGCCTGCACTTCGGCGTCGGTATCGGTGACGAAATGATTGATCGCTACCACCACCGGCACGCCAAAAGATTTCATATTGCCAATGTGGCGCCCAAGATTCGGACAGCCCTCGATGACCGCCTCGACATTTTCCGGTCCTAGATCTTTCTTGAGGACCCCGCCATTCATTTTCATCGCCCGCACCGTGGCCACCAACACCACCACATCCGGCGCAAGACCGGCCTTGCGGCATTTGATATTCATGAATTTCTCGGCACCAAGATCGGCCCCGAATCCGGCTTCCGTCACCACATAATCCGCCAATTTCAACGCGGTTTTCGTCGCGATCACCGAATTACACCCATGCGCGATATTGGCAAACGGACCGCCATGCACAAACGCCGGATTGTTTTCGAGAGTTTGCACAAGATTTGGCTGCATTGCATCCTTGAGAAGAACTGTCATTGCGCCATCGGCTTCAATATCGCGGCAATAAATCGGGCTGCGGTCCCGACGATAGGCCACAATAATATCGCCCAAACGGCTCTGCAAATCCGCGAGATCATTAGACAGGCACAGGATCGCCATCACTTCGGACGC
Organism: Rhodobacterales bacterium; assembly: GCA_030950105.1. GTDB lineage: Bacteria > Pseudomonadota > Alphaproteobacteria > Rhodobacterales > Rhodobacteraceae > JAUZRV01. The sequence continues at coordinate 13,770 of JAUZRV010000186.1, forward strand.
CACCGTTATATCAAATCCGGTTTGCCGCGGGAAACCATTGGCCACCCCGCCAAGCGACGTCACCGTATCGCGCAACGCCCGGTCATTCATGTCCAGAACCCGCCGCCACGCCACGCGCCGCTCGTCAATCTCAAGCTCGTTACCCCAATAAATGTGGTTATCAATCATCGCGCTCAACAGATTATGCGCACTGGTTATCGCGTGAAAATCGCCGGTGAAATGCAGGTTCATTTCTTCCATTGGCACCACTTGCGCATAACCGCCGCCCGCCGCGCCGCCCTTCATTCCGAAACACGGACCCAAAGACGCCTCGCGAATACAAATCGCCGCTTTTTTGCCGATCCGGTTAAGTGCATCGCCAAGACCAACCGTGGTCGTGGTTTTGCCTTCGCCCGCCGGTGTCGGATTGATCGCCGTGACCAAAATCAGTTTCCCATTGCGATTGCCCTGCACCGAGTTGATAAACTCTTGCGAAACCTTGGCCTTATCATGCCCGTAAGGCAGCAAGTGATCGCTGGAAATACCGAGTTTTTCACCGATTTCCTGAATCGGGCGTTTCTTAGCTTCGCGGGCAATTTCAATGTCGGTTTTAAAGCTCATGGAGGGTTTCCCTGTAACGGCGGCAATACGCGCGTGAATATCCCCTTGTTGTTACCGCGCTTGGGCCTGTGGCAAACTCGCTTTTCCGACATTTTTGACACCACTTGCGTCGGGATGCCGCAGGTAGGTTTCGTTTCGGAAACCTCGCCCGCAAGGCCGCGCTGTTATGGTGCCCAAACTGGCTGGTCGGGAACATGCAAAACCAATCTCTGCCCTAACCGCAATTGCCCCTCGCGCTCGACCCACGCACACACCCCGCGCCGATCTTTGGCCGCCGCCTTGAACGCCTTGCCGTGTCCGGGTTTCTGCGCCTCGATCACCCGCGCGGGCAACACGCATGGGCGGTTTTCCATATCCACGACCAAAGTCGCCCCCGTTTCATTTTGCAAACGTGACGACGGCGGCACATGGGTGAAATCGGGGATTCCTTCCACAACAATCGACGCGCCAACCCATCGCGGATCAATCGACCCAAGCCCGATTTTTGTTGCTATCAGCGCCAGTTCCTCAACCGACACAATTGAAAATTGCCGCGTGTTGGAAATCTCGGTGCCGCGCGGATGTTGCGCCAATACCCGACTGCACGACGGCCGTGTTCGCCCGCTATGGCAATCCCCCGCCATCCCGTCAAAGGTGATTTCCATCACCTCTTGTGCTTCACTGCGCATATCGGCAACGCTGTCGGCCACATGCCCAAGCCAGACAATTTTTCCGCTATAATGGGTCGGGAGAAGGGCCGGCATCGCGCATCCTATTCCATTTTCAAAATGAAAAATAGCCGTCGAAACGGGAATAAAACCGTGCCATCTTCCGCCTTGGGATAGGCCTTGTCCATCACTGCTTCATAGGCTTTGATAAGCGCCAATTGCTCTGCGTCATCAAGCGCAGCAAGGATCGGGCGGGCAAATGTGCTCTGGGTAAAATGGCGCACTGGATGGCCATTGTCGCATGGATCAAGCTGTTGGTAATACGAAGTTTCCCAGAGTTTAAGATTGCCAAGCGGTGACAATATCCGGTGATACTGCGCCGGTGGCATCACCTTGGGGCCGCGCGTCATATCCACCCGACCAGCAAACATTTCTTCCGCCAAAGACACCCACAACCGATGTGACGGCGCATTGTTCTGATGCGGCATTTGCACCGCCAGCACCCCGCCCGCCCCAAGCATCCCCGCCAGTCGGTTCAACAGTGTTTCGTGATCCGGCAACCAATGCAGTGCCGCATTCGAAAAGATCAACGCAGGTGGCGTTTGCGCCGTCCATTCGGCTATATCGGCGCTCACAAGTTCATCGAAACTGCCGGCCTCACGGGCGTAGTCCAACATGCTCTGCGAATTATCAACACCGACAATCCGTGTGCCCCCAAACCGCGCCCGCAACGCCGCACCAATCACCCCGTTGCCACAACCAAGATCAATAACGTCGCCCGCAGGGACCCGTTCAACCGCCGCCAGAAAATCCATTGCAGGGCGCAAACGCAAACCCCGAAACCTGTTATAGGCCTCGGGGTTCCAGTCTTGTTTTATAGCGTCACTCATCGAAAGATCCTAAGACGGTTCCGGTTCCATGCCACCATCATCTTTTGGCTTGGCCTTGGGCTTGGCGCGTGGTTTGGTTTTCGGAATCGCCGTGACCGATGCCGAATTGCCTTCATCCGGTTTATCGCCGTCATCATCATCGACATGCGGCGGTTCTCCACGCATCACACGACGAATCTCCTCGCCGGTCAGGGTCTCGTATTCGAGCAACCCTTGCGCCAACCGTTCAAATTCCTCGGCGTTTTCTTCAATCATTTTGTAGGCGGCGGCATATCCGTCATCAATGAATTTTTTGACTTCTTCTTCAATCAATTCCTTGGTGGTCGCCGATACAGAAAATCCGCCGGTTGATCCCGAATACCCGTCATGGGCCTCGGAATAGTCAATATTGCCAACCTTGTCGGACATGCCCCAACGCATCACCATCGCGCGGGCCAATCCGCTTGCTTGTTGAATATCGCCCGCTGGGCCGCTCGACACGCTATCAGCACCGTATTTGAAAGTCTCGGCGGCTTTACCGGCCATCGTCATGGTGATTTTCTCAAGCGCCTCATCGCGGAACAATTGCAATTTGTCCATCTCCGGCAAGGACACAACCATGCCCAATGCCTGTCCGCGCGGAATAATCGTCGCTTTGTAAACCGGATCGGTTTTGGACAATTTAATCCCGACAATCGCGTGACCGGCCTCGTGATAGGCGGTTTTTTCCTTTTGGTCGTCGGTCAAAACCATGCTGCGGCGCTCGGCCCCCATCATGACCTTGTCCTTGGCTTGCTCAAAATCTTCCATGGTGACGAATCGCCGATCAAGGCGCGCCGCCATCAAAGCGCTTTCATTGACCAGATTGGCCAATTCAGCCCCCGAAAACCCCGGTGTGCCGCGTGCAATAATCCGCAGATCCACATCCGGCCCAAGCGGCACTTTGCGCGCGTGCACTTGCAAAATCTTCTCACGGCCCTTGATATCGGGATTGGACACCTGCACCTGACGGTCAAAACGGCCCGGACGCAACAACGCCGGATCAAGAACATCGGCGCGGTTGGTCGCGGCCAGAATAATCACGCCTTCGTTGGCTTCAAATCCGTCCATTTCCACCAGCAACTGGTTCAATGTCTGTTCACGTTCATCATTGCCGCCGCCATATCCGGCCCCGCGCGAACGCCCGACCGCATCAATTTCGTCGATAAACACAATACATGGCGCATTTTTCTTGGCTTGTTCAAACATGTCACGCACACGGCTCGCGCCCACACCAACAAACATTTCCACAAAATCGGACCCCGAGATGGTGAAAAACGGAACGCCCGCCTCACCGGCAATGGCCCGCGCCAGCAATGTTTTACCCGTGCCCGGAGGCCCGACAAGCAACGCCCCCTTGGGGATTTTCCCGCCAAGGCGGCTAAATTTTTGTGGATTTCGCAGGAATTCCACGATTTCCTCAAGTTCTTCCTTGGCTTCATCAATGCCCGCAACATCATCAAACGTCACGCGACCCTGCGCCTCGGTCAACATCTTGGCCTTGGATTTTCCGAAACCCATCGCCCCGCCTTTGCCGCCGCCCTGCATCCGGTTCATGAAATAAATCCACACCCCGACCAGCAACAGAACCGGCAATAACGACAATATCAACGTCTGGAACCCCGATTGCTCTTGGCTCTCGGCCTTCACCGGTACGTTATTGGCAATCAACAAAACGGTGATTTCCGCATCTGATGGTTTGATCGTGACATAGTCATTGCCGTCCGATCCGCGAAACCGGACCTGCTCGCCATCGAGCACCACATTACTAATGCCGCCATCCACAACCGACGCTACGAAATCGGAATATCCGACCTCTTTACTCTGCATCGTATTGCCCGAACCGCTGAACAAATTGAACAGCGCCAATATCAGCAAAAACAATACCAGCCAGAATGCAATATTTCTTGCGTTGCCCAAGGGGTGTCTCCTTCAAGATCTCGTCAAAGCAGCGCTTAACACAGGCGCTACCTGTCTAAAATAGAAATCAATCCAAAATCTTCAATGAGTCATCAAAGAAGAAAAGAAATCATCTTCCGTATGGATCAATTCCACTTTCCAATCGCGCGGCTGCCCGGCAAGAGGGGCGGCAATCAACACCTCGCCCCGCCACAGGGCCGGTGTTGCCATCAAAACTTGAGCCGCAAGATTGGTTTCCCGCCAATTGCGGCATTGTCGCAGGCCCTCGGTTCCAAGTGCGCGCAAACAGGCGCCCGGAACCGCAGGTCCAACCAATTTCCACCGATTGTCCCAAATCGCGCTACTGTGCACAATATGGTCTTTTACCGCGTCATATTCGCGAAAAATGCGAATTTTATCCTCATTTCCGCCAACATGGCACCCATGCAACGTGAAAACCTTGGCCTGTCTAATCGCATTCAACACACGATTTGCGGTCGCACGACGCGGGCCATAGCGCGACGTGGACACCCATTTAAGAGCATGAATCAGAAGGCGTCGGGCGATTTCATCGTGAAACGTGCGGAAAATCTTGCGGTCGATCACAATGCAACCGCCCTCGGCATGCACCACATTTCTCGCCATCATAAACGTCTGCCACGCCAGCGCCTCGCGTGCAGAAGCAAGATTATGCGCCACAGTGGCCAAAGTGTCGCGGCCAATACCAAGCGCATCAAGCGCCTGCATCGCACGCCGCACCCGCACCCGTTCAAATTTGAGATCGTCATTTGACGGATCATCGACCCATTGATGCCCGTGACGCAGCAGAAAATCCCGCAAGGTATCGCGTTCAATGCGCAAGATCGGGCGCACAAACGTAACCCCATCAATAAGACGCCGCGCTTTCATCGCCGCGAGGCCATCCACGCCGGCCTCGCGCGCCAGACGCATCACAAATGTTTCCGCAACATCATCCACCGTATGCCCAAGCGCAACTTGCGAAATTCCGCGGCTCTCGGCCCATTCCGATATTAATTCATAACGGGCCTGACGTGCACTATCCTGAAGATTGCCGCTGCCATCCCAATTTTTCCAATGCAGCGTGTCGTGACTATGGCCAAGATCAGCGGCCACTTTCGCCACAAGCTGCGCTTCTAACGCCGCTTCGGCGCGCAACCCGTGATCAACCGTCACAACGTAGATTTCCACGCCCGCCGTGTCGGCCCACGCAGATGCCAAATGCAGCATTGCCATCGAATCACCACCGCCAGAAACAGCAACGCCAATTTTTTCGGGAATAACGGGGTGAAATATCTGGCCGACTGTGGCGATCATATCCGCATCAAGCGGGTTCATTGGCATCCCAGATTTTGCATGGCCGATTTCGCTTTCAACACGGCTTTCGCCTGTGGAAACCGCCCCTCGACCTCGGCCAAGGTTACACAGGCCTCCTTGGTTTGCCCCAATCGCCCCAAAGAGCGCCCGAGATTAAACAACGCATTCGGCGCAACCGGACCTTTGGGATTGCGGCTAAAGGCGGCCAAATAGGCGCGCGCTGCATCGGTTATATCACCGGCCCCTTCGAGGGATTTACCCCGCAAAAATTGCGCTTTGGTTTCCAGAGGGCTACCGGGATAGGTTTGACTAAACGCGGTAAACTGGTCCGCTGCGGCCCGAAATTCCTGGGCATCAAGGGCGGCTTCTGCGCGCTCAAAATCTGTGGCCTCGCCAATCGCAAGCTGGCCAACCTCTGCGGTTCCGCCCGTAGTTGATCCTGTTCCTGTGTCTGCAACAACTTGCGTGCCCGTAGACACCCCGCCAAGAGTTGTGGTTTCCCCCAACGCCCCGACATCGCCGCCTTCAAGCTCGACCAGCCGGAATTCAAGATCGCCAATCCGGTTGGTCCCGTCCTTGACCACGCGGTTGATGCGAAATTCAAGTTCCTCGGTCTTGGCGGTCAATCGCTGCAATTCACGTTCAATCGCATCCAACCGCTGCAATGCCGATCCGCCAATCGCAATACTTCCGGCATTTCCGGTTGTCGACAACTCGCGGTTAAGGCGCTGCATTTCCACATGCAGCACGGTAAGTTCCTGCCGGATATCGGCCAAAGTCGTGTCACTTTGCGCCAGAGAAATTGTTGGCGCCGTTGCCAGCGCCAGCAACAGGCAGACCCGCGCCGATATACTCGCTAAAATACGCATATTGCCTCCGCTAACTACTAAGACCCGTCGAAAGAATGGTCACGCTACGCCGGTTAAGCGCATAACAACTTTCCTGACTGCAAATTTCAATCGGACGCTCTTTGCCGTAACTGACAACTTTCAAACGCGCCGCAGCCACGCCTTTCGACAACAGATATTCGCGGGCTGCATCGGCGCGCCGCGCGCCCAGCGCCAGATTATATTCGCGCGTGCCCTGTTCGTCGGCATGGCCTTCAATGATCGCATTGTAATCCGAATTTGCCGCCAACCAGACGGCCTGCCCATCCAAAACCGCCTGTGCGGTGCTGTCCAATGTCGATTGATCAACGCTAAACAACACCCGATCCCCGACGGCCTGCTGGAAATATAACGGTGATGTCGGATCAGAGGCGCTACCATCGGAAATGCCCGCACCACCAAGGGAAGTCGTGTTATCGTTGTCAAAACGGTCCGGACTTGCACAGGCCGACAACGTCACTGCTGCGATTAACAGAACCGCTCCGCGTAAAAATTTCATATTACTTGCCCCGCTCGATTGTTTTTCTTGTGTATACGTTAACATATTTGTTTCACTTTTAAAAATGACGCTACTTAGCGCTGCTAGTTTTGTAAAGGCGACCATGATGGATCGGACGCCCCGCCATTTGTGCGCACCCGCTTAAGGTTGCGCCCCGAAATATCCACAGAATACAGGCTCGACGCCCCCGAGGCCCCTTGGGTTTCGCGCATAAACATGATCACCCGTCCATTTGGCGACCATGTTGGCCCCTCATCCAGAAACGACGCTGTCAATAACCGTTCTTCCGAACCGTCAACGCGCATCACGCCGATATGAAACCGGCCTTTGGATTGCTTGGTGAACGCGATCAAATCGCCCCGCGGCGACCAGACCGGCGTGCCATAACGACCCTGTCCAAAACTGATCCGCGTTGGATCACTGCCGCTCGCCCCCATGATATAGAGTTGCTGCGCCCCTGATCTGTCGCTCTCGAATACAATTTGACTGCCATCGGGGGAAAAGCTTGGCGCGGTTTCGATCGACGGCGCGCTGGTCAACCGTTTGGCCCTCCCGGTTTTCACATCCATGCGGTAAATATCGGTATTGCCGCCTGCGCTGATCGAATACACTACCGTGCGCCCATCCGGCGAAAATCGCGGTGCAAAACTCATGGTGCCTTCCTGGGTTTGCAAAATTTTGCGCCCCACACTTGCCACATCAAGCACATAAATACGCGGAAATCCGGTTTCATAGCTGGTATAGAGAACCCGATCGCCGGTTGGCGAAAATCGCGGCGCAAGAACAAGCGAGCGACTGTCCGTCAAATATTGCAGGTTGGCCCCGTCATAATCCATAATCGCGAGGCGCTTTTTACGGTTATTCTTGGGGCCGTTTTCGGACACATACACCACGCGGCTGTCAAAATATCCGCCCTCGCCGGTGATCCGGCTATAGACCGCATCCGCCACCTTATGCGCCATGCGTCGCCATCCCGCTTCGGTGCCGCTAAATTGCAAACCTTTGCCAAGTTCCTGACTGGCAAACACGTCATAGACCCGGAATTTCACCGTCAATTTACCACCGGCGCCGATGCTCACCGCGCCCCCAATCAACGCTTGGGCATTGACCGCTTTCCAGTCGGCATATTGCACAGGGCTGCCAAAACTGGTGAGGGTGCTGATAAACGCGTCCTTGGAGATTTCGCGAAACAATCCGGTGCCGGCAAGATCTTCGGCCACCACGCGGGCGATTTTTTGCGCCATCTCCCCCGCAGCACTGTTTTCGGCAACAAACGCAGGCACTGCAAACGGCAATGGTTCAATCACCCCGTCGGTGATTTCAATCTTGAGCGGCGCCGCCTGCGCCACGCTACCCGCGATAGCGCCAAAACTCATCGCAGCCATCAGGCACACTACCAACCGGAGGGTCATGTGGTGACTCATCATTTGATCCTCATTTTCTCTGGGTTAAACGTCATTTCGATCTCGCGCCAGTGGTCATATTTGTCCACCGGCAATTTATAGCCGCCTTTTTGGCATCTTAATACGGCGCGGCGTGCGGCATTAAAGGCCGTATCCGCCGCAGCACCGCTTGCGCCTTCGCTGCGGATCAGGCGGAGCGTGCCGCCGATGATTTTACCGGCCCGGTCCAGTGAAAACCCAAGTGTCACACTCACATTCGCCGAACGTCCACCCACATCAACGACCCAACACTCCGATACCGCGCGCCGTAGCCCGTTTTCTTCTGCGTTGGTCAACGGTGGCCCGCTTGGAGCCGATGACGCTTGGGCCGCGACAGCCGCCGCAATCGCAGCGGCGTTATTATTGGTCTGCGCGGTGCTCGGGTTTGGCCGGTTCGGTCGACTTGGTCGACTGCGGGGCCGCGCCGAACGGGTCGGGGCCGCGCTTGTGGTCTGTTGTGCTTGTTCATCTTCCGGCACGATTCGCGTGGCGGCCTCTTGCGGTGCGGTGGCTTGGTCTTCGGGGGTTTGTTCTGTTGCGACGGCATCCGGCACCGCGGTTTCACGCACCACATCGTCCACCGCAACATCCGGCTCTGGTGGTGCAACCGGCACCGGCGCAACACGTGGTGCGGGGCGCACTTGTGGGCGCACAGCCGTTGGAACCGTTGGAATAACCGGCGTAACAGGGTCACTTGGCGGTGCAATCACCGGTTCGATTTCAATTGTAACATCGGGTGCGGGCGGTGTGATCTCGGGCGCAACCGGCGCGTCATCCGGCGGTTCGCTCTCGGTTACGTCCGGCTCTACCACTGGCGGCGGTGTATCCGCCACTTCTGAAACATCCGGCGCATCTTCAACAATCTCGGGCTGCTGTAATCCTTGAGGTTCAACGCTATCGGTCACCGGCGGCACGCTTGTCGCAATAAGCATCGCAAATTCTTCACTGCTGATAATCGACACGTCGCTCACCTCTATCGGGTCGGGATCGGACACCGGCATGCCACCAAAAAGCAGCAACCCGATCAGGCCGGCATGACCAACCCCCGATATGTAATACCCCGTATTCACCACATTCGCCTACGGGTTTGTCGCGTCGTTCAACGCCGGCCCGCCGGTATCCGTCACCAACGCAATATTGTTAAAACCGCCCTTGTTGAGCGCGCCCATCACCTGCACCACATCCCCGTAAGGCACCGAATTATCCGCCCGCAAAAACACGCGGTCCCCGCTGCGCTCTGCCGCAATCGCCCGCAGCTTGCCAATCAACGCGGCGCGTTCGACCACGGTTTTCTGGATCATCACCACCCCCTCGGCTGTGATTGTCACCGACAATGGTTCCTCGTCTTCGCTCGGCAACGCATTGGCCGCCGTTTTGGGCAATTCCACCGGCACGCCTACGGTCATCAGCGGGGCGGCCACCATGAAAATGATCAATAATACCAACATCACATCGACAAACGGCGTGACATTGATTTCGGCCATCGGCTTGCTACGTCCACCGCCGCGCCGCCTGCGCCGGCTGCTGGTTGCGCCGCTTGTGGTTACACCCGCGCCCATATCAACTGTCCAACTGACGGCTAAGGATGGTCGCGAATTCATCGGCAAACGCTTCATACCCCGAAATGATCCGGTCCCCGTCCGCGCTTAGCTTATTATAGAAAACCACCGCAGGCACCGCCGCAAGCAGACCCATCGCTGTCGCCAACAACGCCTCGGCAATCCCCGGTGCCACCACCGCAAGATTGGTGCTTTGCTGTGCCGCGATTTCGATAAACGCGTTCATAATGCCCCACACCGTGCCGAACAATCCGACAAACGGCGCCGTCGATCCGACCGTGGCCAAAACAATCAATCCGCTTTGCAAATCTTCGATTTCCTTGGCAATCGCCACATCCATCGACCGGTCAATGCGTGCCGTGGCCCCCGCGATCATCCCGCCATCATCACGGTGCGACCGCCGCCATTCGATCATGCCGGCGGCAAAAATCTTTTCCGACTGCCCCGCCGGATCAACGCCCACCTGCTCAAACAACCCGTCAAGAGGTTCTCCCGACCAAAAGCTCTGGTCAAACCGCGCCGCCTCCCGGCGCGCCTTGCGATAACTGATCAACTTTTGCACGATGATCGACCACGACCAGAACGAGGCGATCAACAGCCCGATCATCACGATTTTTACGGTGATTGTGGCGCGTACAAATAATGCCCACATAGAGAAATCAATCTCCTGCGCCAGGGCGAGGGTTTCTGCTTCCATTCTGCCTGCTCGTTTTGTTGCGGCCGGTTTTTTGGCCTTATTGCCCGCGAGACTAGCCAAAAAAAACGGGAAAGCCAATATTTACCGCGTAAATTTCGCGTTACAGCCAAATTTCCGTCCCATAACGGGGCAAATCGCGCCGATCAGTGCAGCTTCAAGCGGATATTCGCCGGTAAACGCGTCGGTTGACCGTTCTCGGCCAGGACCCCGATCGTGACAATCGCCTGAAAGATCACTTGGCCATCCCGTTTGACTTTCTGATCCATCACCAATCGCGCGCCGGTGATTTGCACGGCTTCGGTCTCGACAACCAATTCATCGTCCAACACCGCCGCCGCGAGATAATCCGCCTCGACACGGCGCACCACAAACACCGCGCCCTCGGCTTTCATCACCTTTTGATCAATTCCCAGACCACGCACCCAATCGGACCGCGCCCGTTCAATATACCGAAGGTAATTTGCATAATAAACAATGCCCGCCATATCGGTGTCTTCGTAATACACCCGAATTTCCAACTTATGTGTCATCGCAAATTTCCGCCCTATTCCCGTGGCATCCGCCCAAACAACCGCAGCGCATGGGATTTATCACGTGCGGCCACCGGCATCACCGGATCATAGGCCGCATGAATCAGATTGGCAATTTCCGGGCGTAATACCGTCGCGTCATTATCCGGCAACACCGCCAACGGGGATTTTCCACCAAACGCCGCCTCTGACCAAAGTAAAACCGTCTGCACGACTTGTGACAGTGCCAAATCCTCGGCGGCCATCCCCGCCAGCGCCGCGTCCATGCGCAAAAATACGAAACACATCTTGATCGCGCCGCCTTCATCAAACCGGAATCCCCGATACTGATTGGCATCCGCCGCCTGCAACCGCGCCACTAGATCCGGCAAATCCGGCACCAATTCCCCAAGATCGGGCACCGCGCGCAATTCATCCCAATCCCTGAAAAAGAAAAACAACAGGTTGGCCCCCAACTCGGCATCGGTCTCGGCCACCTCGAGCCGCGCGAGCCGCGCCACCGCCTCAACCGCGCCTTTGACCACTTCCAGAGTTGCGTCATCCACCCCGAAAACAATCGGCGCAATCGGCCGCCCCCAGCGCGCAAACACATAATCGCCATCCGCGCGGGTAAACATATTTTCGATATCGTTGGGTGTCATTTTCGGTCCTGTGGTTTTGCCGCCCCCGTTTATAGCAACTGGACATTTTGACAATATGCAACATCACGACCCGTTTCGATCAACGATCCTTTCGCCGTTATGGTCTTCTTGTATCTTGTGAAATACGTTATAGGGAACATCATTTGGATACACCATATTATGAACCTCGAACCAATCACATTAGGTCAAAAACTCGCGACTTCCCGCCCCGGAAAACAGCCCTTCGAATACCGTTCCCTATTACGAAATACACTATACGCACTGCTGAGTATCTCGTTGCTGACGGTCATTTTCACTCTGCTTTTGTGGTGGCTTTTGGTGCGCCCCGATTTGGACAAAGCCAGCACATGGGGCCTTCTGGCCACCCTGTTTGCACTTTGGATATTTGTCTATCGCCGACGTCCTGCCCCCCAACCCCGCAAAGACACGCCGTTACCTCCCTTGCTTGCCAATGATCGCCAAGGGTTCATGCAGGACTTACGACTGGATACAAAAACCGCCATTTTTGATGGCAGCAATATCTACCACTTTGGGCACGACAATGGACTAGGGAAACTCTGAACAACATGGCTTTCGGCATGCGGAAGTTGTCGATTGCCGCTCGGGTTCACGGCACCAGCCGTTTTGCGGCCGCTTTCGCGACTGTTTTACCCCGCTCCCCTGATTTCAGGCAGACTCCGCCCTCA
>JAUZRV010000187.1 GCA_030950105.1 Rhodobacterales bacterium
CGCGCGGATCAGGAACCTGACGTAAAACTGATCGAACTGAAATCAAGATAATAACCTCCGGGCCTGACGTTCAGAACAAAGATTCATATACCCGTATGATTTGCAACAACTTTCTAACCTTCAGTAAATCGCCCTGACCGCCCCCTAAAAAACTTGCTCCTTTGGCGGTGGTTGGGTAGGAGATAGGAAACATATATTAATTGGGCGGTATCATGACATTCCAACACGCTTCTAAATCGCGAGCACTCAAAACAACAATTTCGCTGGTCATTATAACGGCTTTGGCGTCATGCGGTGGCACCGGTATAGGGAATGGCCTGCTTGGCGGCGGCAAAGGTCTGTTTCGCCCCAAGGCCCTATCGGACGAAGCCGAACAAACCACGGCGCAACCCGTTGGTGGCGCGCAAACCGAACCCACAGATGTTTCTGACGGCACTTCGGTCTTTGATATATTCAAGCAACAGGACAACGGGACCAACGTCAAAGTAAACCGTTACCTGTGGAATGCCTCTCTCGATATTCTGAATTTCTTGCCAATTCAATCGGTTGACCCGTTTACCGGCGTGATTGTCACCGGATATGGCACCCCTCCGGGGGGGGGGCGCGCCTACCGCGCGACCATTCTTATCAAAGATCCCGCACTTGATGCGCGCTCGATCACGGTGGCCCTTGCCACGCGGGGTGGTCCGGTATCGGCAAGCACGCAGCGCGCCGTAGAAGACGCCATTCTTGCTCGCGCCCGTCAACTGCGAATCAAAGACGCCAGCCTTTAACAGCACATTATAATACAGGCTGATTCAGGCGCGCCATTATATTATGGCGCGCCTTACTTTTTGGATTTTCCGGCAAGATCACGCACCCACTGCATCTGGCGCGGCAGGCATATGCTGTTGAGATCGTAATTCTCGACAATCAACTTGCGGGCCTGCGCCCCCAAACGCGCTCGCGCCTCTTTGTCGTCCAACAGGGCGCAAACCTCCCGCACCAAAGCATCCGGTTCAAAGAAATCCACCAGCCGCCCGCTCACGTCATGTTCAATCGCCTCGACCACCGGCGCGGTTCCGCTTGCCACAATTGCGCCTTCAACGGCCATGGTTTCAAACAATGACCAACTCAATACAAACGGATAGGTCAGGTAAACATGCACGCGACTCACCTGTAGCATCGGGATGAACGTGTCATAGGGGATCCGACCCAGAAAATGCACCCGCGCCCAATCGGCATCCGAAATCTGTCCGCGCACCTCGTCTATATATATCTGCTTCCAGGTCTGCCCTTTCGGGGCCTTGCCGCCATATGAAACCTCGTCACCGCCGACAATCACCACCTCGGCCTCGGGCCGTGCCTTTAACAATTCCGGCAAGGCGCGCATAAAAATGTGATAGCCGCGATAGGGTTCAAGGTTGCGGTTCACAAACGTCACCACCTCGTAGGCGCGCGTCAACACCCGCCCATCGGGCAAGGTAAACGTCGCGCCCGCATCGGGTTTGATCACCTCGGTATCAATGCCGTCATGAATCACACTGATACGATCGCGAATATCTGTTGGGAATGTATCCGCCTGAAACCGTGTCGGGCTAAGCCCGGCATCCATAACCGGAAAATGCATCAGGTTGTTGATGTTTTTCATCCGAATACGCAGCGGCTCCACTTCGGTATTCTTGGACGGAAATTCAGGATCAAAATTCAAATGCGGATAATCGGCGCTGTGATACAACTCACAATATAACCCGAGCGCCGCCTCCGGCCACACATCCTTGAGGAAAAGCGATTCGCCCCACCCGTGATGCGCGATAATTATATCCGGTGTATATCCCGCCGCGCGCAACCGCCGCGCCTCGTGATAACAGGCCTCGCCACGGGTCACTTTGGTATCGAAATCAATCAGCCACGGATGCACATTCTGCCCCGATCGCCTCTCGATCTTATACGGCAATACCCGCACCCCGTTCCAATTGGTGCGCTCTTTCACCCGAAGCGTAAGCGCGGTCACCTGATGCCCCGCCTGAACCAAGGCCACCGCAAGATGTTTAAACTGACCGGGGAAATTCTGGTGAATGAAAAGAATATTCATGAAATACTGTGGCTCCGTCGGCAATAGGGTCTGTTCTTTATATAAAGCCCCGACCCAAACACGCTACCCCTACATTTTTCAACTGGACCACATCGCATCAGGCGAATATCACCGCAGCAACCCGTTTTGCCCCGAAAGGCCTGCCCATGTCGCGCTACTCCGCCAATGAAATCGAAACCAAATGGCAGACCGCCTGGGACAAGGCCGGTATTTTCACCGCCAAACGCGACGAAAGCCGCCCGAAATATTACGTGTTGGAAATGTTCCCCTATCCGTCGGGCCGCATCCACATGGGCCATGTGCGCAACTACACCATGGGCGACGTGGTGGCGCGTTACAAATCTTCGACCGGCCATAACGTATTGCACCCCATGGGTTGGGATGCTTTCGGGATGCCCGCCGAAAACGCCGCCATGGCGATTGGTGGCCACCCCAAGGAATGGACCTACAACAACATCGCCGACATGCGCGCCCAGATGAAACCGCTTGGCCTGTCTATCGACTGGTCGCGCGAATTTGCCACCTGTGATCCCGAATATTACGGCCAACAACAGGCGCTATTCCTCGATATGATGGACGCCGGCCTGATTTACCGCAAAAACGCCATCGTCAATTGGGATCCTGTCGATATGACCGTGCTCGCCAATGAACAAGTCGAAGCAGGGCGCGGCTGGCGTTCCGGCGCCTTGGTCGAACGCCGCGAACTCACCCAGTGGTTCTTTAAAATCTCCGATTTCTCCGAAGAACTGCTCGAAGCGCTTGACGGGTTGGACAATTGGCCCGCCAAGGTCAAACTGATGCAGGCCAACTGGATCGGCAAATCCCGCGGGTTGCAATTCGCCTTTGATATGGTGGAACCTTTCGGTGATTTCTCCCAAATCGAGGTCTACACCACCCGCCCCGACACCTTGAACGGGGCCAATTTTGTCGGCATCTCGCCCGATCACCCGCTTGCCAAAGCCCTCGAAGATGGCAACGCCGAATTGGCCGCCTTCAATACCGAGTGTCGCAAAGGCGGCACCACCGAAGAAGCGATTGAGACCGCAGAGAAACTCGGCTACGACACCGGCCTGCGCGTCACCCATCCGATCTACCCCGATCAAACGCTGCCGGTCTGGATTGCCAATTTTATCCTGATGGATTACGGCACCGGCGCGATTTTCGCCTGCCCCGCCCACGACCAACGCGACCTTGATTTCTCGCGCAAATACGGATTGCCCGTGGTTGATACCTTTTATGCGGTCGGTGACGAAACCCCGGTTGCAAACACCGCCTTCGTGCCGCAAAAATCCGAATCCGTGCAATGGATCAACCATTTCGCCGGATTGGACGTGGCAACGGGCCAAGACGCGATCAACACCACAATTGATTGGTGCGAATCCAACAACATCGGCCAAGGCGTCACGAAATTCCGCCTGCGCGATTGGGGTCTGTCACGCCAACGCTATTGGGGTTGCCCGATTCCTGTCGTGCATTGCGACACCTGCGGCGTGGTCCCCGAGAAAAAGGAAAACCTGCCGGTCATTCTGCCCGATGATGTGACCTTTGATAAACCCGGCAACCCGCTTGATCACCACCCGACATGGCGTGACACGCCGTGCCCGTCGTGCGGCAAACCGGCGAAACGCGAAACCGACACGATGGATACCTTCGTTGATTCGTCATGGTATTTCGCCCGTTTCACATCCCCGCACGCCACAACCCCGACCGACATGGACGACGCCAAATACTGGATGAATGTCGACCAATACATCGGCGGCATCGAGCACGCGATCCTGCACCTACTCTATTCCCGCTTTTTCGCCCGTGCCATGCAGATCACCGGGCACCTGCCAAAATCCGCGATTGAACCGTTCAACGCCCTGTTTACACAAGGCATGGTCACCCACGAAATTTACGAAAACGCCGAACGGCGCACCGAACATGACCGCCCCGTCTATCACTACCCCGAAGAAGTCGAGACTGTTGACGGCAAAACAATCGTCACCAAAACCGGCGAAGCGGTCAATGTCGTGCCCTCGGTGAAAATGTCGAAATCCAAAAACAACGTGGTCGATCCGGTGCGCATCATTGATGCCTATGGTGCCGACACCGCGCGTTGGTTCGTTCTGTCCGATTCGCCCCCCGAACGCGACGTGGAATGGACCGCGTCCGGTGCCGAAGCGGCGCATAAACATCTCAACCGCGTCTGGCGTATCGCCAAGGAACTCGCCGATCAACGCGACGAAGGCCTCGGCGAACTTGACCTTGCCCTGCAAGAGGTGATGGACAGTTACGCGCTCGGGGCCAACAAACTTGATGATGATCTGATGCGCGCCACCCATAAAACCATTCACGCGCTCACCAATGACATCGACAGTTTCGGCTTTAATGCCGCCATTGCCCGGCTTTACGGGTTCACCTCCGCGATTTCCAAATCCAAGGCCAGCGCGCGCACCAAATGGACCGCCATGCGGGTTATGGCGCAACTGATGTCACCAATCACCCCGCATCTGGCCGAAGAAATCTGGTCCATGCTTGGCGGTGAAGGCCTCGTTGCGCGCACCCCGTGGCCGGTTGCCGACGATGCCATGCTTGCCGAGGACACCGTCACCTTGCCGGTGCAGGTCAACGGCAAACGTCGCGCGGAAATCAGCGTGCCCAAAGACATGGACAAATCGGAGGTTGAAAAAATCGCGCTGGCAACCGAAGGTGTCATTCGTGCGCTGGATGGGGCCCAGCCCAAGAAAATCATCGTCGTCCCCGGGCGGATCGTGAATGTTGTCGTTTAATCGTCGTGCCTTTCTATTGGGTTCTGCCGGGTTTGCGGGCCTCTCGGCCTGTGGCTTTACACCGGCCTATGGTCCAAATGGCGCGGCGAACGACCTGCTCGGCACCATCCTTGTGGACGAACCCACCGATCGCGACGCGTTTCTTTTGGTGCAACAACTGGAAACCCGCCTTGGCCGCGCCACCATTGCGCGCTTTGCCATGTCCACCAAATTGAAGATCACGCAGGAACAGGTCGCCATTTCCGCCAACAACATCACCCAGCGGTTCAATCTTATTGGCCGTGTCGACTTTGCCCTGCGCGACGCCACCACCGACGCCGAAATCACCAAAGGCACCGTGGACAGTTTCACCGGCTATTCCGCCACCGGCACCACCGCCGCCACCCAGGCGGCCAAACGCGATGCCCAGGAACGCCTGATGATCATCCTCGCCGATGAAATCGTCACCCGCCTGATCGCCACCGCGCCCACTTTGACCCTGTGACGCGCGCACGATGAAACTTAGCCCTCGCGACGCCAACGCCTATTTTGCCAAACCCGATACATCGCGCACCGGCGTGTTGATCTATGGCACCGACCCGATGCGCGTCGCCCTCAAGCGCCAACAAATCATCGCTGCCCTGATTGGGCCGCAAGGCGAAGAAGAAATGCGCCTCACCCGCATCCCTGCCGGTGACCTGCGCAAGGACACCGCCCTGTTGAATGACGCCCTGAAAGCGATTTCATTCTTCCCCGGTCCCCGCGTCGCCTTTGTCGAGGACGCCAACGATATAATTGCCAAAACCGTGATTGCCGCGCTTGATGATTGGCAACCGGATGATGCCACCCTCATCATCACCGCCGGTAACCTCAAAAAAACCTCGAAAATCCGCAAAGCGTTCGAATCCCACCGCAACGCCTATGCCGCGGCCCTGTTCGACGAACCGCCGACCCGCGCCGAAATCGAATCCGACCTCGCCAAATCCGGCCTCACCGACATAGCACCCGATGCCATGACCGACCTCACCACATTGTCGCGCCAACTTGGCCCCGGTGATTTCCGTCAGGTCCTCGAAAAACTCTCGCTCTATAAAATCGGTGATGCGACCGCCCTCAGCTCTGACGATGTCGATGCCTGCGCGCCCGCCACAACCGAGGCGGCGCTTGATGATATCCTCAATATCGTGGCCGAATCCCGCACCCGCGAAATCGGCCCTGTGCTGTCCAAACTCAAGGCCCAAGGCACCCAACCCGTCGGCCTCTGCATCGGGGCCACCCGCCATTTCCGCGCGCTCTATTCCGCGGCCTCCGATCCCGGTGGTGCCGCGTCCGGCATCGCCCGCATGCGCCCGCCAATTTTCGGCCCGCGCCGCGACCGGATGTTGAAACAGGCGCAACAATGGGGCGTTCATCGCCTTGAAACCGCGCTTACCATGCTCACCGATACCGACCTGCAACTGCGCAGCGCGGGCCAACACGCCCCGGCCATGGCCTTGGTAGAACGCACATTGATCCGCTTGGCGATGCTCGGCGCGCCACGTTAACCCGCCCATTCAAACCAAAGGACTAAAGCCATGTATGAGATCATCGGATACCCCGCCACCCGCGCCCTGCGCGTCATCTGGATGTGCGAAGAAATCGGCGTTCCTTACGAGGTGATCCCGGAAAAGCCCCACTCCGATCTGATGCGTGCGATCAACCCCACCGGCAAGGTGCCCGCCCTGCGCGTAGTCACCGATGAAGGGTCTGAGGTCATCACCGATTCAAGCGCCATCCTCACCTATCTCGCCGACAAACACGGTGCGCTAACCGCCCCCGCCGGCACCATCGCGCGCGCCAAACAGGACGCCATGACCCACCGTATCCTCGACGAAATCGAAGCCCTCCTTTGGGCCGGCGCGCGCCATTCCTTCATCCTCCCCGAAGAACACCGCGTGCCCGAGGTCAAACCGGCGATGAAACGCGAATTCGCCCATAATCTCGCCAAACTCTCCGACACCATCACCGGCCCCTTCGTGATGGGCAACGAAATAACCGTTCCCGACATCATCCTAGCCCATAACCTCAACTGGGCATTTTCCGCCAAATTCCCGCTCGAAGACGCCAAAATGAACGCATACGCCAAATCCATGCGCGCCCGCCCCGCCTACAAACGCGCCACCGGCAAATCGGCGTAACGGGTGCGGCTCTACATCACCCCAATTCCCCTTACGCGCGCGTCACCCGCGTCGCCCTGATCGAAGATGGCCTGTCCGACACCATCGAAGTGAAGTGGTCCGGCAAATTTGGACAGTGTGCTAACCCGAATTATTCATGAAGCGGCGTAAATCGTTTGGCGGGCGTAGATCAAGCTGTTGAAATGTCGTATGATTTTGGTGTTGAACAAGATCATTCACCT
>JAUZRV010000188.1 GCA_030950105.1 Rhodobacterales bacterium
GAACAATCCAACCAGAGCAAAAACCGCTGCTCTGGCCTGTTTTCTTATTTAACCAGTAATTTGGCTTCGTGCTTTTTCAATGAACGGCGCGCCGATTGATAGGCATCAATACCGTCCATAGTTTCAAGCTCCGGGAACAACTCGAAAATTTCCGAACGCTGCGCAGCGCCAATACCATTCAATGTCTGGTCACCCGGTTGGAAACTCTCCGTCCAGGTGCCATTCGAAAGAACAACTTCGTGTTGATCAAACATGAAGTGGATATAGGTTGTCCCCATCGCATCCACCGCATCGACACCGGCCATTCCGGTCAGATGTTTCGCCGCCGCCAACACTTCGCGTTCTTCAAAATAGAGCGCGGTTTTGTCGTTGCTGATCAACAGGCGGTGGTTAGGAGACACCAGCATATCGCGCTCTGGCAAACCATTGCCAAGGCTACCGGCCTGAACAAGGATCGGCTTGAGATGCGGATTTTGCACCAGTTGCGTTCCTGTCAACGGCTTGGCCCCGATCCAGCGGATTTCCTGAATACCGTTGTCGCGGGTGATGATCCGGTCGCCTTCGGCCAATTCTTCAACCAGACGTTCGCCTTTTGGCGTGGCAATCACGGTGCCGGGGGTGAAACACGGAATGACATTTTCGATCTCGGTAAAGGTCAATGTGCCGGTGCTGGCGCCGGTATCGTCGAAATATTCAACAGTCCCGTCTTCCTGATCCGCAGAGGTATATGTGACCTCGAGACGACCACCCGTCGGGGCAGACCCGCGCAGATCGAGCGTATCATAGTCATTGGGCAGGCCGTTGGCATGGGTGCCACCGGGGTTGCCGCCACCATCAATGACATCGCCGGCGTTACCGCCAAGGAACACATCCTGACCGCCTTCGCCAAACAATGTATCCGCGCCCTGACCACCGATAATCGTATCGTCGCCAGCGCCGCCTTCGATGCTGTCTTCGTCAATGCCGCCATCGAGAAGGTCATTGCCAGTCCCACCCATCAAGGTGTCATCATCGTCGCCACCAAAAATAGTGTCGTCGCCCTGACGTCCATCAAGAAAATCACGGCCATTGTCCGGCTCTGGATCGGTTGCATCAAGAATATCGGCAAAGGCGTCGCTATCGTCGCCCCCGATCAACATATCATCGCCAAAACCGCCGGTGATTGTGTCGTTGCCATGACCGCCGGTCACCGTATCGTCACCCATCCGGCCACGCAGGATATCGTCGTCAAGACCGCCATCAATCACATCGTTGCCGTCGCCACCATCAATGGTATCGTCGTCGTCTTGACCAAGGATGGTGTCATTACCAGCCCCGCCAAACACCAGATCGCGACCATTTTCCGGCACCGGATCGGTGCTGTCAGGCGCTTGACCATGCAGCAATGTGCTGTCGCCGGCATTGATGAAATCGTCGCCGTCATTGCCATAGATCGTATCCGAGCCATGCCCGCCGATGATGCTATCGTCGCCAGTGCCACCTTCGACATAATCGTCGTCGATACCGGCATCAATGGTGTCATTGTCGTCACCGCCATAGATCATATCGGCGTCGTCACCGGTGACAATCACGTCGTCACCCGCGCCACCATAAACCGTATCCATCCCGTCATTGACGTTCGGGTCGCTCAACTCTGGGGTGCCGTCGGGGTTGTTCAAACCTGTTGTCGGCAGAATGGGATCGTCACCAACATAGTCACTAAAGGCGTCAAAGCCCGCAATAATGGTATCGTTTCCATCGCCGCCATCGACATAATCCGCGCCCATGCCCGCATCAATATAATCGTCACCGGCATCGCCATGAACAACATCGTCATCCATACCCGACAGGATGCTATCGGCACCCTCGCCACCCATAATCGTATCGGCATCGTCGCCGGTGGAAATGGTGTCGTTGCCGGCGCCACCTTCAACATAATCACGATCATCATCGGGATCCGCATCAACCGGCACCCCCTGGAATGTCGCGTGATCATTGGCCGGGGGAACCCCGTTGCCAGTGTCGATAAGATCATCGCCCGCGCCGCCATAAACATCGTCGCTGCCTTCGCCCGATAGAATGGTGTCGTTGCCGTCGCCAGCTTGCACAATATCGTCATTTGGCGCTTCGCCGGGCAGCAATGCATCATTATTGTCGATCATGTCGCCGTCCGGATCGCCGGCATAGGCCACGTCGATGAGATCATCGCCCGCTGTGCCGCTCACAATACCGTCGCGCCCTGCGGGGGTGCCGACAGCAACGGTAACGCTGCCGGTATCGGTGCCGCCATTGCCATCACCCACGTCGTAACTGATGGTCGCGTCGCCGGTAAATCCGGGTGTCGGGGTGAATTCAATTGTGCCGTCCGGCAGAACCGCAACCGTGCCATCAGGAGACGTCGGCGTGCCGAGAACCGCCAACGTATCACCGTCAACATCGGTATCATTTGCGAGCACATCAATCACAACCGGCGTATCAAACGCGGTTGCCGCGGTATCATCATTGGCCACCGGATCGTCATTCACCGGATTGACCGTCACGGCGACGGACCCTGAACTGGTGCCGCCATTACCGTCTGTCACATCGTAAGTGATCACATCATCGCCATAATAATCGGGGTCCGGCGTATATTCGAGCGTGCCGTCGGGATTGACCGTCACCGTGCCATGCAGCGCGGTCGGCGTGCCGGAAATCGACAATGGATCGCCGTTTGGATCGGTATCATTGGTCAGAACATCAATCACAACCGGTGTATCTTCGTCGGTTGTTGCGGTGTCGTCATTGGCCACCGGATCACCGTTAACCGGATTATCCGGCAACAACAGGTTTTCGATTTCTGCAAATGTCATGGTGCCGGTCACATTGCCCGCAGCATCCAGAAATTCGATTGTGCCACTGGTGGAATCGCCATCGGCATCAACGGTTTGCCCGACAACCCGCAACGGGCCGTTTTCGCGCAGATCAAGCGTATCGTAATCGGAACCTTCGGTATTTCCGTCGACCACATCACCGGCGTTACCACCATAGATATAGTCATTCCCCGACCCGCCTGAAATCTCGTCGACACCTTCGCCGCCGACAAGGAAATCGTCGCCATCTTCGCCCATAAGCGTGTCGTTGCCTCCGAGACCCTTCAAAAAGTCATCGCCGGCACCGCCGTAAATTTCATCGTTGCCCGCTTCGCCGCGCACCGTGTCATTGCCAGCCCCCGCAAGAACAACATCGTCGTCTCCAGCGGCCCCCGCCAAAGTCGCGTCATTATTATCAATCATGTCGCCGTCTGGATCACCTGTATATGCCAGATCAATCAGGTCATCACCGGATGTGCCATCAACGACACCGGGACCATTGACAGGAGGGGCCATAACCGGCGCCACGTTAAAAGCTGCACCTGCAAATACGATGCTGTTGAATGTAAAATCAGCCATTTGATGTTCCCTTCTCAATTTCCTTGATCAACCGATCGGCAACGTATCCGACAGCAGCCATACCGTAAAAGCCCGGACCCCTAAGCCCAAGCGCAGAATCGGGGGCTCGTATTTGTCCCCGTATCATTTCCGCGTCTTTCATCATCTCGTCTCGACCCTTTTAAACCCTTTAAAGCAAACCTATCACAGCAAAATACCGTCAGATATCCGGCGCCGTAATATGCATCTGGCAAACCGTGCCCCCGCACGTGTTGCCCTTTGTTCGTGTCGCCGCAATTTTCAAGGATGAGAAGTGGACGTTTACCAGCGGCTGCATGTTGTTACACACGCTGGTTCCCTTTTGCGGCTTGGCCCATTCCCACACATGTGGGGATACGCCATACGCGTCCCTTCGCATCCCTAAGGATTTACGACAGTTCAGCGGCCGCCCCCGTGGCCAAATTTAAATGTTCTCCAGTAGAACCTGATCTTTTTACCCATTGAGGTCGTGCAAACAAAGCGGAAATTATGCGCAAACTGCGGCGTTCCTGTAAAATTGGACAGTTTTCAACGACCAAATTCCCCCCAAACGGCCCCATTTTTGGTCGAATTGTTTCCATAATGGCCACTTGGTATTTTCACGATACATCAAATTACCCATAGATTACAACGCATAGAACCGGAGCAACCGCGTCAGACACATTCTTGTTCCTCGGTTTTGTTTCGATTATCGAAACCAAAAAGAATGTGGCAAAATTGGGTAGCAATAAACCTTTACCGGTTTTGAATTGTGTCATCCGGTTCGATATTTTCGACTAATCTTCGATTTTCACCGCCATTGTTTCAAATTTGCGCAAAATTTAAAATTAATAGACCGAATCAATTGATTCTTTTTCGTTCATAAATCGAACAGAATTCAACCCGCCTCTTTAAACGCGCGCCGAACGGGGAAATATGACAAATTCATCGGACAAAAGGCACCGAAACCCCGAAATCCGGACTATACTTTGCATAACCATATTGAAAGTAGATGCCTTTGCCCGATTTACCCGCTTTGCGTTCTCGATCCCCGCCAAAATTTTCCTTTTGGAAAAATGTGAACATCATAGCTTGTCTAATTTTTCAAACGCGCTAATCTTCTTTGATCTGCCGTTGTGGTTTTTTGGGAGGGAACACCAACAAGAAATTCATACAGAATTTCTGTGACAGATCATATGTCTGTTACATTCAAGCGCCACAATAAGGTGCAAACACACAATAATTTCGATTTGGAACTACAGAGAGGAAATCCAATGAAAAGAATACTATTATCAGGGGCCGCGTATATCGCGTTGGTAAGCGGGGCATCCGCCGCTGCTTGTCCATCGGTGACTGTCGCCGACTCTATGGGGGTCGCCGCTGGCGCATACCCGCAGCAATACGAACTGGCCGAAATCCAGTCGCTGGGCAATTGCACCATCGAATTTGCCGCCAACCCCGGTATCGATGGCATGAACGGCCGCATCCAGGGCAACCCTGCCCTGCCCGCGTTGGCCGATCGCCTGCCGTCCGAACCTCTGGTTGTCGCACCTTACGACAAAATCGGGGCTTACGGCGGAACGCTTGATATCATGTCAAACGCCACCGAGGCCGGCACATCCGATATGATGTCGATCCGCCACGTGAATCTGGTGCGCTACTCTGATGACCTTCAGACCATCGTGCCAAACGTTGCGAAATCATGGGAATGGAACGATGATTTCACCCAACTGACATTTTACTTGCGCAAGGGCCATAAATGGTCGGACGGTGCCCCTTTCACAGCAAACGATGTGAAATTCTGGTATGACAATCTGGCGACAGACACCAACATTCGTGAAAAGCCCAAGGATTACGTCCTTGTTGGCGGCGAAAAAATGGATCTGGTTGTTGTTGACGATCAAACCATCCAATTCAACCTGCCATCGCCAAAGCCGGGTCTTTTGTCCCACTTTGCCAACCACTATGCGCAGGGTTTTCAACCTATGCATCTTCTGGGTCAATACCACCCTGATGTTGTCGGTGCCGAAACCGCCGATGCAAACGCCAAGGCCATCGGCTTTGAAACCGGCTATGACGTGATCAAGGCCTATTACGGGTCTTCTGACTGGATGGACACGCCAACACCTATGTTGGCCGCTCCTGACAAAGTTGCCGCAATGCCTTTTGCAGCCGCGCCAACTCTGGAAAGTCACATCGTGATTTCCGAAACCACGGAAGGCCGCCACTTTGTTGCCAATCCGTATTTCTTCATGGTGGATACAGCCGGCAACCAACTTCCTTACATCAGCGAACAAGACGAGCTGTTTGTATCGGAAACCGAAGTGCGCCTGTTGAAAATGGTCAACGCCGAAGTGGACTATAAAACCCAGGCGCTGAACCTTGACGATGTGCCGTTGCTTCTTGAAAATCAGGAAAAAGGCAACTTCACCATCGACATCAAACCGCAGATCCGCACCGGGACATTCGCGTTTAACGTGACCTCGGAAGATCCTGCAAAACGTGACCTGTTTGGCAATCTCAAGTTCCGCCAAGCGATGTCTGTTGCAATCAACCGCGCAGAAATCAACGAAGTTGCGTTCTTTGGTCTCGGCACTCCCAACCAATATGTGCCGTTCTCGCCGCAACCTTCGTTCGTAACCGACGAAATGTTGCAGCATTACGCACAGTTTGACCCCGATATGGCCAAATCCCTGCTCGACGAAATCGGCATGGTGGACACAGACGGTGACGGCATGCGTGAAATGGCCAACGGAGAATCGCTGGTTCTGAACCTGCAATTCGCCACTCAAGGCATTTCAAGCAAACTGGTTGAACTGGTTGGTCAATCCTGGAAAGACGTCGGTGTAAACGCGGTTGTTAAAGAAGTAACCACGGATGAATACCGTTCCGCACAATCCGCCAACCAACTGGATGTGACCATGTATGCCAAAGGCATGCCGCTGGCCGTTATCCTTGGCAACTCGGAACTGTTCACCCCGCCATTCGAGAACTACTTCGGGATGCGCACCGCGATGCTTTGGTCGGAATATATCGACTCCAAAGGCGCATCCGGTGTGAAACCACCGGAATGGGTTGATACAATGGGCGAAGATATCCTCGCCTTCCAATCGGCCATCGCCGGTTCGGATGAATCAAACGCTCTGGGTGCCAAACTGGTGCAATCCATGGTTGATAACCTTCTGTTCATCGGAACGGTCAAAGCGGCAGCGCCGGTTTACCACTCCAATAAACTGGTTAACTTCCCCGAGTTCCAGACAGCGTCTTATTCCTACTACTGGTCCTACCCTTACCGCGGGGCACAGTGGTCGCTGGAAGAATAATCCGTCGTTAGGGTAAAAACGGCTGCGGGCGATGTGATTGCCCGCAGCACAAACATCAAAACAAAACCAAAAAACGGCTGAAAAGGTCGATTATCTCTCGCGGGGAGCGATAGAACCAAATGTTGCAATTCTCCAGATTCGTAGTGGTGCGCGCGGCTCTTGCCATTCTCACCCTTATCCTAGTTTCTTTTATCGTTTTCTCCTTGATGGAATTGGTGCCTGGCGATTGCGCCGAACGCTACCTGTCTTTCAAAAATTCCCAAGGCTCGGTGATCACCGCCGCAGATGTCGATGCCGAACGCGTCCGTCTCGGGTTGAACCGGCCTTATCTGCTCCGCTGGAGCGAATGGATCGTCAACGCCTTTCGCGGTGAATTTGGCGATAGCTGTATCCAGCGCCTCAACATCAGCCAACTTCTGGGCCAGAAATTCTGGCTATCCCTTGGTCTCTGCCTCTCCTCTCTGGTCCTCGCCTATGCCATCGCCATTCCGGTTGGTATTCTTGCCGCCACCTCCAAAAACGCGTTTTTGAACAACTCGTTGCGTCTGGTGTCTTATCTGGGTCTGGCGTTGCCGAACTTCTTGCTGGCGCTGATGATCATGTTGTTTTCCACGGTTTATTTCGGTGACAGTTTAACCGGGCTATTTTCCAAGGAATTCCGCGATGCCGCCTGGTCGTGGGCGCGGGTCCGCGATTTCCTCGGCCACGCATGGCTGCCGATCTTTATCCTTGGCTGGTCGGCCACCGCCTTCGCCATTCAAACCGTGCGCGCTCTGATGTCAGACGAGGTTGGCAAACTATACGTGACCGCCGCCGCCGCACGTGGCGTATCCGGTCGCCGCCTGTTGATGCGTTATCCGGCGCGCCATGCCCTCACCCCGATCATCAATTCGCTCGGGTTCGATCTCAACCGGATATTTAACGAATTGCCGGTTGTGGCGCTGATCCTCACCTTGACCGAGGCGGGTTCCCTGCTGATCGAGGCCCTCGCCCGCTCCAATGATCAACAGCTCGCTGGCGCGATCATCTTCATGCTGACCGCCTCGATCGTGTTCATCAATTTCCTGACCGACATAATCCTTGCGCTCACCGATCCGCGCATTCGTCGCAGCATTGTAGGGTGATCGAGATGAGTGATATGACAACCAACACAACCGCCTCCGCCGAGGATCAGAAACTTAAAGAGGCGTATTTCACCGCCTCGCAAGGCCAATTGATCTGGCAGCGTTTCAAGAAAAACCGCTCGGCTCTTATCGGTGCATGGGTTTTGATCATCCTGATCCTGTCCGGCATTTTTGCACCTTTCCTGACGCCATATGATGCAACCATCGCGGGCCGTGACAAAGATTATCAAAACGGCGCGCCCCAAATCCCGAGCTTCTGCGATGACAACGGCTGCTCCATGCGCCCGTTCATCTATACTTACGAACGCACCCGCTCAATCAAGACCAATTTCCGCTGGGTGACCGAAGTGAAAACCGGCCTCGAAGATCGCCGTTATGTCACCTTCTTTACCGAAGGGGTCCCTTACAAATACTTCAATTTCAAAATCAACCTGCCCGGCAAAGTCGCCGATTTTGAAATTCCCGGTTTCACCTTCAACACCCACCTGTTTGGTGTCGACAAGGGCATGATCCATATCTTCGGCACCGATTCCACCGGCAAAGACATCTATTCACGCACCCTTGCCGCGATCAACACCTCGATGGCGGTGGGCACCATCGGCGTGTTTATCGCCTTCGTGTTTGCGTTGGTAATCGGCGGGGTCGCGGGGTATTATGGCGGCTGGGTCGACAGCGCGCTCCAGATGATCACCGACACGGTGCGCACGATCCCGTCCATTCCGCTATTTATGGCCCTCGCCGCGTTTATCCCCGATGTCTGGAGCGCCGAAATGCGGTTCTTCTTCATCTCGATGGTGCTCGGGTTAATCGGCTGGCCCACGCTTGCCCGACGCATCCGAACCCACCTTTTGACCGAACGTAATCAGGAATACGTGCTTGCTGCGCAACTCTGCGGGGCCACGCCCAAACACGTGATCCGCCGCCATTTGCTGCCAAGTTTCACCAGCTACATCATCGTCGATCTGGTAATTTCCTTCCCCTATATGGTGCTCTCGGAAACCGCCCTGTCGTTCATCGGCCTTGGCCTCAAGGATCCGGTCAATTCGCTCGGTGTGATGCTGCAAAACGTGACCAGCGCCGATGTTCTGTTGAATTATCAATGGTATTTCATCCCGGTCATCTTCTTCATTGTTCTTGTGCTTGCTTTCGTGTTCGTCGGTGACGGGCTACGCGATGCGGCCGACCCCTATTCGGATTCCAAAAAATGAGCCGCCTTTTAGACGTAGAAAACCTAACCCTTCAGTTTGACACAGACGAGGGCCGGATCACCGCAGTCGACAACGTTTCCTTTACGCTCGAAGCGGGCGAGGTCATGGGCCTTGTTGGTGAAAGTGGCTCGGGAAAATCGGTCACGGCCAAATCCTTGATGAAACTCAACGCTTCCAACGCGCATTATTCCGACGACACCCAGATCAAACTGCACCTCGACAGCGGTCCGGTTGATATCATGGGCCTCAAAACCGCGCGCGATATGCAAGTGGTGCGCGGCGGTTCGATCTCGATGATTTTTCAGGAACCGATGGCCTCCTTTGCCCCTGCGATTTCAATCGGCGACCAGATGGTGGAACAATTGCTGATCCACACCGATATGAACGCCAAACGCGCCAAAGAAGTGTCTATTGAAATGCTCGACCGGGTCGGAATTTCCGACGCTTCGACCCGTTTCAAACAATTTGCGTTCGAACTCTCCGGTGGTATGCGCCAACGCGCGATGATCGCTATGGCGCTTTCGACCAAACCAAAATTGTTGATTGCGGATGAACCGACAACCGCCCTCGATGTCACCATTCAGGCGCAGGTGATTGACCTGATGAAGGATCTGGTGACCGAATTTGGCATGGGCATCGTGTTCATCACCCATGACCTCGGGGTGATTGCCCAAACCGCCGATACCGTTGCGGTGATGTATCTCGGGCGTATCATCGAAAAAGGCACCGTGCGCGACGTGATCCGCAATCCGGCACACCCCTATACCCGCGGGTTGCTTGCCGCCCTGCCCTCGCTCGATGATCTTGATACCCCGCTCAAGGCGATCCCCGGCGATATTCCCTCGCCGCTGGAACGTCCCTCGGGTTGCGTCTTTCACACGCGGTGTTCGGAAATGATCGGCACGGTTTGTTCGACCGAAATTCCCCGGTTTGAAACGATCTCTGACAATCATTCCGCCGCTTGCCACCTGCACACCAAAGGAGCCGCCTCATGAGCGATAACATCCTCATCAAAGCGCGCGATTTGTCCGTGCATTACCCGCTCTCTGGTGGTGGCCTGTTTGGGCCAAAACGCGTGGTGCGCGCGACAGAGGGCGTTAATATCGACATCGAAAAGGGATCGTTCTTTGGCCTCGTCGGTGAATCCGGCTCCGGTAAAACCACCCTCGGGCGCGCCCTGCTCAAGGCCGCACCGATCACCCGTGGCACGATTGAATATGATGATGGCGACGTGACCTATGACATCTCGACGCTCGACGCCAAACAACTCAAAGACTACCGCTCGCGCTCGCAACTTATTTTCCAAGACCCCTACGCCGCGCTGTCCCCGCGCATGACAGTGCGTGATATCATCGCCGAACCTCTCGAGGTGATGGGCCTGACATCAACCCGTGAAGAAACCGACGAACGGGTGCGCGAAATCGCCGCCAAATGCCGTCTCAATCTCGAACATTTGCGCCGCTTCCCGCATGCGTTTTCCGGTGGTCAACGCCAACGTATTTCCATCGCCCGCGCGCTGGTGTCAAAACCGAAATTCGTGGTCGCCGATGAATCCGTGGCCGCGCTTGATGTGTCCATTCAGGCCGACGTCTTGAACCTGCTCAAGGAAATCCAGGAAGAAATGGGCGTCACCTTCCTGTTCATCAGCCATGACCTTTCGGTGGTTGCCCATGTCTGCGATCATGTTGCGGTGATGTATCTTGGCCGTCTGGTCGAAACTGCTCCGACCAAGGAACTGTTCGCCGCGCCGCGCCACCCCTATACCAAGGCGCTGCTGTCGGCGATCCCGTCGCTTGATCCCGATGATCGTGGCACCGCCCAGAAATTGATCGGGGAAATCCCGTCGCCCACCAATCCGCCTCCGGGCTGTAAATTTCAAACCCGCTGTCCGAATGCGATTGATAAATGCCGCGTCGATGAACCCAAACTTGAACATTCGAGTGCCGGTCACGAGGTTGCCTGCCATCGCTGGCAGGAATTGATGGACACTTAAATGCCTCTCGCCAACCAACCGGCCAATACCCCGATTCCGGCCAATCTTGACCGCTGGAACTGGGGCGCGTTTTTCCTCAACTGGATATGGGGGCTGGGCAACAGCACCTATATCGCG
The DNA here is from genome assembly GCA_030950105.1 of Rhodobacterales bacterium. GTDB lineage: Bacteria > Pseudomonadota > Alphaproteobacteria > Rhodobacterales > Rhodobacteraceae > JAUZRV01. Next base: position 11,170 of record JAUZRV010000188.1, read on the forward strand.
CTGTTGATGTTCGTGCCCCTCGTAAACGTCGTTATGATTTTCGTGCTTGGGGCCAAGGGCTCTGAATGGGCGTGGAAAAACCGGATTTGGGCCGATGAAGACCATTTTGTCCGCACCCAGAAAAAATGGGCGCGCGTCGGGGCCTTTGTGTTCATCGGATTTTTTGCACTGATTGGCGGTTCTATCTATTCTATCACTGCCTTGATGAAAAACAACGGTGCCACCGACCTCGCGATGGCAACCCTGCAAAATGATCCGCGTGTCCTTGCCGCATTTGGCGACCCCGTCAAAATTAACGGCTTTGTCTGGGGCAATATCTCGACCCAGAACCGGTCGGGATCGGCGATCCTTTCAATCCCGATTTCCGGCCCCAAATGCGATGGGGCCGTGGACGCGCGCGCCACCAAAACCGCCGGCCAATGGGCGCTGTCCCTCTTGGTGGTGCAACCCTTTTGCGGCGACCGCACAATCGTTTTAATCAACAAAAACAACATCCCTATTCCGCAAGGTCCCGACGCCGGACAGCGCGATATCTAAAGCAGCTTTTCCATATGCACCCGCAAAAAACGGTCTTCACCATGATCCGGCAACGCGCGGCGGGTCTCGACAAATCCAAGTGACGCATAAAATCGCAGCAAATCCGCAATTCTTGTCGCCCCCCAAGGATAGGGTCCAGATCGCACATAGCCCATTTTGCACACATAGGGCGTAAAAGCCGCCAATAGAAGCCGTGCTATTTCGTCCTCTTGCCCGAACTGCGCTGGTGTAAAATTATAATTCATCGCTCTGACTATCGCGCAATTTGGCGACACGCCACAGCGTTTTCCCGAACCCCGTCCCGACGCCGCGCGCGGGTGAGCCATACCAACGTATGCCCGTCATACATACGTTATACATACGCCCATATTTTCCGGATAAATGACCGAATCCTTGCGTTTCAAACCCGCTCGCATAGGCTCGAACTCACCGAAAATTTGCCGAGGCTGCAATGGTCTTGTCGCGATTACGTTCCGGTCTCTCAACTCATTTAAGCGGCCTT
>JAUZRV010000189.1 GCA_030950105.1 Rhodobacterales bacterium
GTTCTCATCCGGCACTTTGGCCGCATAATTTGTTTTTGACATCGCTTTGCCTCCCTCAATTCCCCTAGGGGCATTATTGCAAGGATTACCGAAAATATTATCTTTCTTTAGGCTGAAAATCGACTTATCAGGTTTTTTAAACCCCAGATTAGGAAGATACGGGAATTATTCACCATGGATGCACCAGATAAAACCGACCTTCGGCTTCTCGAAATACTACAAGAAGACGGTAAAATCGCGACGCAGACCCTTGCCGAAAAAGCGCATCTTTCGCCCTCTCCTTGTTGGCGCAGGGTGAACAAACTTGAAAAAACCGGCGTCATATCGGGTTATGTTGCCTTGCTGGATGCGCGCAAACTCGGGTTGGCGACGCGCGCCTATGTGCATATTTCCTTGCTCGACCATACCGAGGAAACCATCCGCAAGTTTGACAGTTTTGTGCAACACGAACCGCAGATTGTCGAATGTTGTTCTATCACCGGCGCCGATGATTATTTGCTCAAAGTCATCGCACAAGACCCTGAAAGCCTTGAGGAGTTTATCATGAAAAAGATCCTGCGCCTTGGCGTTGTGCGCGCGTCCACCACCCATTTTGTGCTTAGTCAGAAAAAATACAGCACCGCCTTGCCGCTTGCGATATAGATCTTATTTGGGCACGATCAGGAGGCTGGTAAGCACGGCGGTAATCATCAGAATCGTCACGATTGCGGTCCATTCAAACAAAATGGTGCGTCGCAATTGCTGCGCCGCCTGCATTTCGCCGCGCAATAACGCAGGAACATGGCGGGTTTTGTTCATTGCCGCCAACCAGAGCAGCCCGCCGACAATCACGGTTTTCCCGATCAACGTGCCGCCATAAAATGCCCCTAACAGAATGGAAAACGAACCAAGCAGATTCCACGCGAATATGAAACCGGAAAGCATCAAAACCGGCACGACAACGCTGGCGATTTGACCAAACCGATGTGCGAGGTCGGCGGCATCAGAGAGGTGCGCGGGATCACCCGCCAAACGATAAAGGGGCAGCAAAATCCCGATCCAGAATGCAACACAGGCAAGATGCAAAGACAGGATCACCTCGAGCCAGGGAAATTCAAACCGCGTCGCATGGCCCACTTTCCCAAAGGACCACAGGACCAAAGCAACCCCGAGCAGCGCCAGAAAACGCCCTCCGCGCGGGAACAGCAGGCTGGCTATCATCAGAGCCAAACCACTGATACGAAAAGAAAAAGCCCCCCCCACAGGGCCGTCCCACAATTGGCCGAGAATTTCAGTATTGCCCATCCCCGAGACATCGCCAGTGACGATGACCGCACCGACAAAAAAGCTCAAGACACTCGCAATGACCCCGATCAAAGAGAACCAAAGCAACGTTGGCCGCACAGAGGTTGACGCAACATGTTCGCCCCAATCGGCGGCGCGAAACAGAATGTCCCGAAACACCAGACGAAACAAAACCGCGCCACAGGCCACCAATACCCCGAGATAGAGCGTAAATTTTGTGGCAACGCCCAGTAACGCCCAAATATCCAAACCCACGGCCGTCTAAACCTTGCTACTTAACGTTAAAAGTAAAACTACCTTGCATGGCATGGCCGTCTTTATCAAGGCCACGCCATTCGAACCGATAGGGGCCGTCCCCCATACCGATCACCGGCACGTCGATTTGGCGCGAAAACGTTTTTTGCCCGCTAAGGTCGAGGTCAACAGAGGGGTGGTTCTTGTGGGTCATCACAACCTCTGTCAGGCGCACTTCGTCGGTGAAATCAAAGCTGACATTTTCAGGCACATCGCCCATCGTCGCCCCGTTGGACGGCATTGTCGTTTCCATTTCGGAATGGGCCGACACCGATACCGGAGCGAATGCCAGAGGTGCCGTCAAAGCCACACAGATCGCGGCGGAAAAAATATTTCTCATGGTGAAATCCCTTAGTTGATGCCGTTTTCTTGTTGAAGCTCGCGTATATAGGCGATGATATAGGAGACGTCGGCACGGGTTAACCCCTCAACTGCCGGCATATCCCCAAATCTCCAGTGATGGCTGCGAACACCGTTGCCAACAGCGCGCTGTATCGCTTCGTCGGCGTGATGGTTTGGCCGATAGGTGCTATGCACCAAAGCTGGTGCCACGCCATTTTGCCCACCGGCGTTTTCGCCGTGACACTTCGCACAATTGTTATCAAACCCGCGTTTGCCAATTTGTGCGTCTTGCGAATATGTGGCCGGTAAAGCCACATCAACAATAGCCGCACCGCCAGTCGGCGCAAGTGCGGTCACAACAGGTGCTTTGGGAGGTTGCAACACAAAAACCGCCGCCGCAGATGCCCCGACGACGGCCACCAATAGTAAATTCCGGTTCATTCACAGCTTCCTTTTGCCGAACATTGTTCTGACACCCTGCCTAAGGCTTCCCCTTACCGGAAGGTCAAGCCACGCATTTACACAACTATATTACTCTCGCCCCGCACCGGCCGCGGCCGCCAAAACTTCCGTTACTTTATAGAAAGTTTATTGTGCGAACGTAGACGGGAAACCTCCGAAAGGTTTCCTGACTTATGTTTTGGCTCTGCTGTGGCGCCTTTTATGCCCCAAAATCGCGGTATACGATAAAGGGTTCACAGCATCGTTCATGGACTAAGGGATTGCAAAGGTTGATGATCAACAGGATCGTGGCACTTTGCCAAGAAAGATGTTCGACGATGCGTATTAAACGTCTGGGAAAAAAGCTTTTTGATTTGATCCGCCCAAAGCTACAGGCGGACCGTTCCGGTTTTGCGCGCGCCCGTGGGCAGGTTACCCATGTTATCATTCTTGACGGCACCATGTCGTCCCTCACCCCGGGCGAAGAAACCAATGCCGGTATCACCTACCGTTTGCTGCGCGAAATGGGCAATGCGGTTTCGGTCTATTATGAGGCCGGCGTGCAATGGGGCGATTGGCGCACCACGCCGGATGTCATTCTTGGGCGCGGTATCAATCGCCAGATCCGGCGGGCCTATGGCTATCTTGCGTCGCGCTATCACCCCGGCGATCGTATATTTTTGATGGGCTATTCGCGTGGGGCCTATGCGGTGCGATCACTGGCCGGTGTCATCGACCAAATTGGTTTGTTGCGCGCCGATCAGGCCACCGAACGCAATATCACCCAAGCCTACCGCCACTACCAATGCAATCCCAATGGTGCCGGATCAAAGGCCTTTTCCAACGCCCATTGCCACCCCGAAACCCCGATTGAAATGGTTGGTGTTTGGGACACGGTCAAAGCGCTTGGTTTGCGCTGGCCAATCCTGTGGCGCTGGTCGCCTCCTGCGCATGAATTTCACAACTCGAGTCTCGGCCAATCCATTCGCCACGGGTATCAGGCGCTCGCGCTTGACGAAACCCGGTCGGCTTTTACGCCTGTGCTCTGGCGTTGCCCGCAAAATTGGACCGGACATATGGAACAAGTGTGGTTTCGCGGCTGCCATAGCGACATCGGCGGGCAGCTTGGCGGGCGTATAAAAACGCGCAAACTTTCCAATATCCCGCTGGTCTGGATGTTGGAGCGCGCCGAAGACTGCAACCTTCCCCTGCCCGAGGCATGGCGCTGGCGCTTTGCCACCGATGTCGACGCGCCAAGCCTCGGAAGCTGGACCGGCTGGGGGAAATTGTTCCTGATGCGGTCTCGCCGGGTGGTTGGAACCGATAAATCGGAACGTTTGCACGAGACGGTGCAAATGCGCGGGATCGACATGCGCACCCTTCAAAAAGCGCTCTAGCCCGAATTATTCATCAGCCTCCGGGTATTTCCTTCCGGCGCACTGGATCGGCCGGGTTGACGGCGGCGTTTTGAACTGAGTTTAGAGTGTGCGTTGAAGGTTGATATCTGGGGGTGTTCGGGCGGCTGATGCCGC
>JAUZRV010000019.1 GCA_030950105.1 Rhodobacterales bacterium
AAGTCCCCGTTGTTCAGACTTTCCTTAAGTAACAAATTCCATGCCCTGGCCGACCCCGTTCTCGGGGTGGAGCGTTCCGATGCCATTGAAAATGCGATTGATTGCCTGCACAAAACATCGCTGCAAAACCTGACCAAACACCTTTATTGGCCAATCAAACCCTGAACAATTGCGGTCAGGTCGGTATAATTATGCAACAATGCTTCGGGGTCTAGATCGGCAACGCCATGCCCGTCCGGCCCAAAGGTCACCAAAACCGACGGAACCCCGGCGGCCCGCGCAGTTTCACGATCGGTCACCGTGTCGCCAATCAGACAACAATGCGCCGGATCCCCCCCCGCGCGCCGCACCGCCTCGAACAACGGTTCGGGATCGGGTTTTCGGGTCGCCAATGTATCGGCCCCGATCAAAGACGCGAAATCGTCCCGCACCCCAAGCCGCCGCATCAATAGTTCGGCCAATCCTTCGGGTTTGTTGGTGCAGATACCGACCTTGTAACCAGCTGTTTTCAATTGAAAAACCGCGTCCATCGCACCGGGATAAAGCGTGGTATGCACATCTATATGGGCTTCATAATGCCCCAATAGTAGTGGAAACTGACGATCAATGTCGCCCTCGTTCACCTGCCCGATCCGCGACAATCCCAGACGCAACATCGCGCGCCCACCGGCAAATGCCGTCGCCGCATCAATCACCGGATCAAGCAGATCGCCCGCGCCCAATTCCCGAAAACAGGCATTTGCGGCCGCGATCAAATCGCCGCTGGTGTCCGCCAACGTTCCGTCGAGATCAAAAATAACTGTTCCGCTACCCGTTGCCATGTCACCCTTTCCGGCGTATTCCCGCCGCATCTTATTACAATGCGCAATCTTATTTGACCAATGATCCCTTGCACCACCCTCGCAACCCGATAAAACGGGGGCATAAAAAATACAAAGAGAAATATTTATGAGCATAGCGCTAATCATCTTGGCGGCAGGCAAAGGCACCCGGATGAACTCGGACCTGCCAAAGGTTCTGCACCCCATCGCAACCGCCCCCCTGTTGATCCACGCAATGAAATCCGCCGCCTCTCTGGAGCCGGAAAAAACCGTCATTGTGGTTGGCCATGGCGGTGACGCCGTTGGTCCCGTCGCCAGCGATTTTGACGAAACCGCGGTTATCGTTACCCAGCAGGAACAGCTTGGCACAGGTCATGCGGTTGGCATTGCCGCTGATGCTTTGAACGGCTTTGCCGGTGACGCGCTTATTCTCTATGGGGACACGCCGTTTATTCGCCCCGGGACCCTCGAAAGAATGGCGGCCGCGCGGGATAAATTCGAGGTTGTCATTCTCGGGTTCACGGCGGCCGATCCGGGTCGCTACGGGCGGTTGGTGATGGCCGGTGATACGCTTGAAAAAATTGTTGAAATCGCCCACCCAACAGAAGAAGAAAAAGCCAAAACACATTGTAATAGAGGTG
>JAUZRV010000190.1 GCA_030950105.1 Rhodobacterales bacterium
AGGAAATACCCGGAGTCTGATGAATAATTCGGGCTAGGTGTCACGGCCCAGCCCCTCCAGAAGCGGCACAAACCGGACAGGGCGCAATTCATCGTAATCATACCCGTCTTCGGTTCGCACCACCCGAATCAAGGTTTGCACGGTGTCCGATTGGCCAACCGGCAACACCATAATCCCGCCAATTTTGAGCTGTGCCAACAGCGGTCCCGGGGCGTCTTCGGCGGCGGCGGTGACCAGAATACGATCAAACGGCGCCTGATCAGGAAGCCCGAAAGACCCGTCTGCGGTAATCGCGGTGATATTGGGTAGATCAAGGGTTTCAAAAACATCGCGCGCCTCGCGCACCAGACGGCGATAGCGATCTACCGTGTAGATCCGGCGTGCCAAAAGCGACAGAATCGCCGCCTGATAACCGCTGCCGGTGCCAATTTCGAGAACCGTATCGCGGGGCCGCACATTCAACGCCTGCGTCATCAAACCGACCACCGAAGGTTGGCTTATGGTTTGGCCACAGGCAATCGGCAGCGGCATATCTTCATAGGCGCGATCCGAAAAATGGCCGCGAATAAACGGGCCACGGTCAATTTTTTCCATCGCGGTCAACACCCGGTTGTCGGTCACCCCCTTGGAGCGCAACGCATAGAGGAACTGCATTTTGCGGGTCGCGATATCGTCGGCATCGTCGCTCATATCGTCGCTCATAGGGACGCTTTCAGGGTGTTCATAGCGTCATACGCGGTAAGGTCGGCACGCATTGGCGTGATGGAAACATAGCCCTCAAGGTTGTCGGCCCCGTCGCTGCCTTTTGCTGATGCAACGGTTTGATCTCCGCCTTTGATCCACAAAAACCGCCGCCCCGAGGGCGCTTGGTGGGGTTCAACGCCAAAGGTCACATTTGGGCGACGCCCTTGGGTCGAGGCGCGCAACCCTTTGACATCCGCGGCGGGTAGAGGTGGAAAATTTACGTTATAAAACAAGGAATAAGGGTTGTTGTCGGGATTGGTTGTCTGCAAAATCTTGCGCACCACATCGGCCCCATGCACCACCGACGCCTCGAACGGATCATCAAGATCACGGTTGCCAGCGCCCATATATTGCGACATGGCGATGGCGGGGATGCCTTGCAATGCCGCCTCCATCGCCGCACCGATCGTGCCGGAATAAAGCGTATTTTCCGCCGAATTATTGCCGCGATTGATCCCCGAAAGCACCAGATCGGGCGCATTGCCCTGCATCACATCGTGAAGACCGGCCAGCACGCAATCGGCAGGACTTCCTTCAGCAGCAAAACGGCGGTCCCCCATTTTGGCGACCATCATCGGATGGGTATAACTGATGCAATGGCCGACACCCGATTGTTCAAACGCCGGTGCCACGGTCCAGACCTCGCCATTTTTGCCGGCAATTTCATGCGCGATGCCCTGCATGACCACAAGGCCGGGGGCGTTGATACCGTCGTCATTGGTGATGAGAATACGCATGTTCGGGCCTTTGGTTGCGGTGTTTATCCCTCAATAGTCTGCAACGGTGCGCGGGTAAAGCATGTGCAGGTGTTACAATTTTATGTGAGGTGAAGGCGCACGGGTTTGCAAGGCGGCAATGGGCGTTTAAGGAGGGTAAACGCGCAATGGGAGACGCCCGATGAAACATGAATCCGTTCAAGAATATTATGGTGAAACACTGTCCAGCAGTGCCGATTTGCAAACCAATGCCTGTTGCACGCCGGGGGATGTTCCCGATGCGTTGAAATCGGTATTGAGCAAAATCCACGACGATGTTCTGGCGAAATATTACGGGTGCGGGTTGATTGCGCCCGATGCGTTGACCGGGATGCGGATTCTTGATCTCGGCTGTGGGGCGGGGCGCGATGTTTATGCGCTCTCGGCGCTGGTCGGAGAAACCGGCAGCGTTGTCGGCGTCGATATGACCTCGGCGCAACTTGATGTGGCGCGCGCGCATCAGGATTATCATGCCGAGGCGTTTGGCTATGCCAGCCCGAACACAGAATTTCATCAAGGGTTGATTGAAGACCTGGGCCAATTGCCGCTTGAGGCCGGAAGTTTCGACATTATCGTATCCAACTGCGTGCTTAATCTGGCGCTCGACAAAGGTGCGGTGTTGCGCGGGGCGCATGCGCTGTTGAAACCGGGCGGCGAGATGTATTTTAGCGACGTTTACGCCGACCGTCGGGTGCCGCTTGCATTGCAAAAGGATGAGGTTCTGTATGGCGAATGTCTGTCCGGGGCGCTTTATTGGAATGACTTTGAAAACATCGCCAAGGCCAGCGGTTTCGGCGATCCCCGCCTTGTGGAAGATCGGGTTTTAACAGTGGAAAATGCGGTTCTGCAGGCGAAACTTGGCCGGATCGGGTTTACCTCGGCGACCTACCGGTTGTGGAAAATCGACGGGTTGGAACCTGCTTGCGAGGATTATGGCCAAGCGGTGATTTATAAGGGCACCATTGAGGGGAACGCACATGATTTTGCCCTTGATAAGCACCATGTTATTGAAACCGGGCGGGTTTTTCCGGTCTGTGGCAACACCTACCGGATGTTACACGAGGGCCGGTTTGCCCCACATTTTGAATTTATTGGCAGTTGGGACACCCATTACGGGATATTTGGCGGCTGTGGCGATGTGATTCCGTTCGGGGGCAGCGAAGCCGAGGTTGTTAACGAGTCGTCTTCGGGGTGTTGTTAGGATTTAATGACGCATGTGACAGCGCGGCATTTCAAAGAGATTGTAGAGGGCGCCGGTTCTTGGCATAAGGCGGCAATATTGGCTGTTTCGACAAGAAAGCGATCCTTATGACCGAGCAACGCCCTGCATTTTTCACCCCCTCATGGTTTGGGGCCTTGTTTCGCGGCGAACATTCGCTGGGCGATACGTTTTGGGGTGGCGCATTCGGGGTGCAGCTTGTTTTTATACCGATTTGGGTGGCGGCGGAATTTTTAATTCAGGTTTTTTTTCCAACTCAGGAACCCACTATTTTCATGATCTCGATGGCGGTTTTTCTGGTCTATTCCCTGCTGTTGACCCGTGGCGTTTTCATTGTGGCCCGCAAAAGCCCCGACGCAGGGGCATGGCGATGGGTGGCGGTGATTTACTGTTTGGTTTTCGTCGTTGTGTTGGCGAAATTATTGGTCTCGCCATAAAATCTGTCTCTTTAATATTAAGTTATACCAAGTGGTTATAACTCAGAGAGAATTGTTTTGGCCTGCGCCCTAGGGTCTGCCAACAGCGCGCGATCTTCGCCCGGGAAAAACCGGCCACGGGTGGCAGTGGACATTGGATCAGGCGTGGCGATTTTAACTTTCGGGCCGATTTTATGGGTTTCGGCCTGCCATGATTGTGCCAATGCGATTTGTGCGGCTTTTGTCGCGCCATAAGCCCCAAAGAATTTTTTGCCGCCGGCAGGATCGTCAAAAAATATCGCGGTGCCATCAGCGCCCAAAAGTGGCGCGATGTAGGAAATCAATGTGCCGGTTGCCGTAAGGTTGCAGGCCACCGATTTCTCCCAATCTTTGGAACCCATATGATCGGCAGGAGTTAACGGCGCGACGTGCACGGCAGCATGTGCCCAGATGTCGATCTTCCCCCAACGGTCATAAATCGAGCGGCAAAGCTGCGCCATTGCGTCCTTGTTGGTGATATCCATCAGGGCCAATGTGGCCTGTCCGCCAAGGGCCTGTATACGATCATCAAGATCTTCGAGGGCACCGGTTGTGCGGGCGACGGCGATAATGTGATGCGTAGGGGCCAGCGCTTCGGCCATGGCCGCGCCAAGTCCGCGTGAGGCACCGGTGATAAGAGCGATTTTCTGTGTCATAAGCGTGGTTTGGCGATTGTTGAGGAGGGTGTCAAGAGCGCAGACGCCGCGCCCTGGGGGGCGGGCGGGATTGGATATTTGGACGAAAAAGAAACCGGAAGGTCGGATTACATAAGTTATTCAGCGGCTTTGAGTTCAAACCCTTTTTCAACCATATCGGCCGGAATCACGGGATATTCGCCGGAAAAACAGGCATCGCAATATTCGGGGCAATCATTGTTGCGCCCCGATGCGGCCCCCACAGCGCGGTAAAGACCATCCAGCGAAATGAATTTGAGGCTGTCGACGTTGAGGTGTTCCTGCATCTGTGCCTCGGTCATGGTGGCGGCGAGAAGTTTTTCGCGTTCAGGCGTGTCTACGCCATAAAAACAGGGCCATTGGGTGGGGGGTGATGCGATGCGAAAATGCACTTCTTTAGCGCCGGCATCAAGGATCATTTCCTTGATTTTGCGGCTGGTGGTGCCGCGCACGACGCTGTCGTCGACGAGGATCACCCGTTTGCCTTTGATCAGGGCGCGATTGACGTTGAGTTTGAGGCGCACGCCCATGTTGCGGATGCTTTCCGTCGGTTCGATAAATGTGCGGCCCATGTATTGGTTGCGGATGATTCCCATGGCGTAGGGGATGCCGGATTCTTGCGAAAAACCGATGGCGGCGGGGGTGCCGCTATCGGGAACCGGACAGACCAGATCGGCCTCGACAGGCGCTTCGCGGGCGAGTTCCACGCCGATTTGTCGGCGGGTTTCATAGACAGAACGGCCACCGATGATGCTATCGGGGCGCGAGAAATAGACGTGTTCGAAAATGCAGAATTTAGACGGCGCGCGGCGAAAGGGAAAATGCGATTCGACGCCTTTTTCGGTGATAACCACCATTTCTCCGGGTTCGATTTCGCGCAGGTATTCAGCGCCAATGATATCAAGCGCACAGGTTTCCGAGGACAAGGCCCAACCGTCACCAATTTTGCCCAAAACCAGCGGTCGCACGCCCAAGGGATCGCGCACGCCGATCAACTGGGTCGAGGTCATGGCGACGATGGAAAATGCGCCTTCGACGCGACGCAGGGCGTCTTCCATACGTTCGGGCAGGCCCTTTTGCATCGAGCGGGCCATCAAGTGAATGATACATTCGCTATCCGAGGAGGATTGGAAGATTGAGCCGCGTTCGATCAATTCCTTGCGCAAAGACAAGGCGTTAGTGATGTTGCCGTTATGGGCAATCGCCGCGCCGCCTTTGGAGAATTCACCGAAAAACGGTTGCACATCGCGGATAACCGCCCCTTTTTTTCCAGAAGTGGAATAGCGCACATGGCCAATAGCGAGTGGGCCGGGCAGGGTGTCCATCAACGAGGCGCGGGTGAAATTATCGCGCACATAACCAAAACGGCGGGCGGAATTGAAGCCTTCCGACGCATCATGGGAGACAATGCCACCGGCCTCTTGGCCGCGGTGTTGCAGGGCATGGAGGCCGAGGGCGACAAAATTGGCCGCATCCGAGACGCCTACAACGCCAAAAACGCCACATTCTTCCTTGAGTTTATCATCATCAAAGGGATGGGCGCGAAACGCAGGTGCATCCGCAAGATTGGCATGGATTTTGCAGGGTTTTACGACAGGCGGTTTTGAGGGCACGAGGCAGCTCCGAATCCGGTTTCATAAATGACGTGTCCCCTCTTAGGCGATGGCGAGGCATTTGTCACCAAGCGATCATGCACTGTGGCAAAGTAGTTGTCGCTGCGGGTTAACAAATCCTTGGGCGGGCGGGCGTTTGCAGGGCGTGGATTGGAGCAGTTTTTGAAAAACCGCATTGTTAACAAGGGGAAATTGCCAGAATTCGGCGTATGGTTCGTGTATGTATAACGTATGGTTTGTGTGCATACGTTTGTGCCGATTTAGGCGGGTTAACGCAGCGCGCGGTCCGTATTGCGCGATTCAGGCGTTGCCATTGCCGGAAAACCGGGCCGCGTCGGCGGCGGCGCGGCGGATCGCGTTGGATTTGTGCATGGTTTCCTGATATTCGGCCTCGGGGTCGCTATCAAAGACCACGCCGCCGCCGGCCTGAATATAGAGGTTGTCGTTTTTGACAACGGCGGTGCGCAGCGCGATGCAGACATCCATATCGCCGCCCGCCGAGAAATAGCCGACGCCCCCCCCGTAAAGGCCGCGTTTTTCAGGTTCTAACTCGTCGATGATTTCCATGGCGCGGACTTTGGGCGCACCCGATACCGTGCCCGCAGGCAGGCCGGAGAGTAGGGCGGAAAGCGCGTCCTGGTCATCGGCCAATTCACCAACCACGTTGGACACGATGTGCATGACGTGGCTGTAGCGTTCGATGATGAATTCTTCGGTCGGTTTCACGGTGCCTATTTTGCTGACTTTGGCGGTGTCGTTGCGCCCCAGATCAAGCAACATAAGATGTTCGGCAAGTTCTTTTTCATCGGCCAAAAGATCGGCCTCGTGGGCGCGGTCAATCTCCGGGGTGGCGCCGCGCGGACGGGTGCCGGCAATCGGGCGAATGGTGACTTCGCGCCCGAACACCCGCACCAGGATTTCGGGCGAGGCGCCGACCACCTGAAAATCGCCAAAGTTGAAATAGAACATAAACGGCGACGGATTGGTGCGGCGCAAGGACCGATAGAGGGCGAACGGCGGTTGGGTGAATTTCTGGGTCCAGCGTTGCGAGGGCACCACTTGGAAGATGTCACCGGCCTGGATGTAATCGCGGGCTTTTTCAACGGCGGCAAGATAGGCGGGTTTGGTGAAATTGGACACCGGCGGCGTGTCTTCTTGCGGGGCACCCAAATCATGGCTGTCGCGGGGCAGGGCACGTTCCAATCCGCGCACCGCATCCATCACCCGTTCGGCCGCCTGTGCATAGGCGGCGCGCGCCGACATGCCGTCGCTAATCCAGGCCGGAGATACCACGGTGACCTCGCCTTTGACCCCGTCGAGCACCGCAACAACCGTGGGCCGTTGCAGGATGGCATCGGGCAGGCCGAGGGGGTCTGGGTTGATGTTGGGCAGGTTTTCCACCAGCCGGATCATGTCGTAACCGAGATAGCCAAACAGGCCAGCGCTGGCGGCGGGCAGATCTTCGGGCAGTTCTATTTTGCTCTCGTCAAGGAGGGCGCGCAGATTGGCCAGTGGATCACCGGATTGGTCAACAAAAGCATCGCCATCAAAGCGGGCCATGCGGTTGAGGCGGCTGGTTTTGCCGTGACATTCCCAAATCAGGTCGGGCTTCATGCCGATAATCGAATAACGCCCGCGCACCTCGCCGCCGGTCACCGATTCAAGCATAAACGCATCGCGCGCCGCCCCGGTGAGTTTGAGCATCAAGGAAACCGGCGTGTCGAGATCGGCCGCAAGGCGGGTATAAACGATCTGGTTTTGGCCGGCGTTATAGGCGGCCTCGAATTCGGTATAGGACGGCGTTAGATCCACGGGTGTGCGGCCTTTTGATATTGCGGGGCTATTGGTAGTTCGCGTTCACCGCATTGATGGCGCGTTGATCAAGGGTAACACCGGCGCGGGCGCGGATATCGCCGGTAAACGCGGCGAATATGTCTTGGCTAATGGCGCCGGCCGCCTGTTCTTCAAGGCGCTGGCGCACGGTTGCCAGATCGGGATTGGCAAGATCGGGGCCGCGAATGTCGTCAAGACGCACAATAAGGACCGTGCCAAAACTATCGACAATTTTCAGATCGCCAATGGACATTGCAAATATATCCTCGAGGAATGTGGGCGGCGTGCCTTCGATATAATCGGCGCGGGTGATGGCAGCCTCTTTGTTGACCAGAAGGCCCAATTCGGGGAAATCCTTGCCTGTGGCGACATCGGCAACGATGGATTCGGCCATGGCAAACAATTGTTTGTCGGTCTCGGCGCGTTGCCACGCATCGCGCACGTCATTGCGGATATCGGCGATAGGTTGCAGACGGGGAGGCAGGGTTTCGTCCATGCGAATGGCGACAATGCCCCCATCATCAAGTTGGATCACTTCGGGGAAATCATCAGCGGTGATCAGGGCTGCGGCCTCGCGAAAATTGGCATAGGCAGCGGGACCATCGCCGATGGAATCGTGCCAATCAAGGGTTGCCACCACCATATCGGTCTCGCTGGCGAGGTCTTCAAGGGTGGCCCCGCCGGCCAGCAAATCTTCGATATTTTCGATCTGGTCGTCAATCACGCGACGGGTGCGATCAGCGGAAAGTTCATCACGCAACATCGGCATGGCGTCCTCAAAACTGGTTTCGCGGGCCGGCAGCACGCCATTGATACGAAACAAGGCCGGGCCAAGCGAGGACGGAAACGGTCCCACAACCATGCCCGCCGTGGCATTGAAAACCGCATCGCCCGCATCGCCAAGATCGCCACGGGTCACATCCCCAAGATCAATATCGCTTAGGGTCAGGCCTCGGTCTTCCACGATTTTTTCAAACGAGACCTCGGCGCCTTCAAGCGCGGTTTTGGCGGATTCGGCCGCGGCGTCGTCGGGAAACACCAAGCGTTCCACAAGGCGGCGTTCGTCTTGGACAAATTCGGCGAGGCGCGATTGATAAAGTTCTTGCATGGCGTCTTCGCTCACTTCGACGCTGTCAATCAGCATATTCGGGGTGAGCAACGCATAGGTCAGGCGTTTCATTTCCGGCAAGGTGAACAGGGCCTCGTTGTCGGCGTGAAAGGTTTCCAATTCGGCATCGGTCGGCAATGCCTGTTCCTCGCCCAAATCACTATTGGACAGGCGCACCCAGGAAAAATCGCGGCGCTCGCCGACGTAGTTAATCAAAGTGTCGGTGTAAATCGCGGGCATGCGGGTGCCCGACACGATCGCCCCTTGCAACAGGCTGCGCACGGTTTTCTCGCGCAGGGAGTCTTCGAATTCGCCCTCCGAGAGGCCTTGTTGATTGAGCGCCAATTTATACCCCTCGCGGTCAAAACGACCATCAATCCCTTGAAATGCGGAAATTTCGAGGATCTGGCGTTGTAGATTTGCGTCGCCAATCGACATGCCGAATTGCGCGGCCTCGTAATCGAGGGCACGGGTCGCAATAAGCCGGTTCAAAACCCCGGCATCCACGCCAAACTGTTGAATTTGCGCGAAATTCAGGCTCTGGCCGGTTTGGGCCTCAATGGCGCGGATATCGTTTTGCAGGCCCCGCGCGTATTGATTGATATCGAGGTCCTTGTCACCAACCGTGCCGATGGTGCGCAGATTGCCCGATAGATTGGTCACTCCAAAGCCGCCAAGGCCAAGGATCAACATCCCCATCAAAATCCAGACCAGTGTTTTTGTTGTTTTGCCGGTAGCCATCGCGCAATGCCTCTGTCGTTAAGTGCCGTGTGATCGGTTTATGGAACCGTTTTGAGATGTTTAGTGGGTGGCGGGGGCAGGGGCAAGGGTTGCCAGCCGTTCAAACAGGGTTTTGATCTGTGCGCGGTCGATATTTGCAAATGCAATGCGCAGGGACGCGCGGCCGCTCGGATCATCATCCGGCACAAACATGGTGCCGGGCAGGGCCAGCACCGCAATCTCGCGCACCATACGTTTGGCGAGATCCTCAGAGGATTCATCAAACGGATGCGCCATATAGGCGAAATAGGCCCCACAGCCCAGAAGCCGCCAGCCCTGGGTTTCGATCAACGGGAAATAGTCGCGAATGGACTGACTGTGATCCAATATCTCGGCGCGCTGTTCAGTGAGCCATTGGGCTAGATTTTGCATCCCCCAAAGTGCCGCAATCTGGCCAAGTTGATTGGGGCATATCGCAACCGTATCAAGAAATTTTTCTGCCTCGGCAAGGCGCGATGGCGCGGCAATCATCGCCCCCACACGGTGACCGGTAAGGCGATATGCTTTGGAAAAAGAATAAAGCTGGATCAGCGTTTGATCCCAAGCCGGCAGCGTAAACAGATCATGCGGTGCGCCCGAACGGCTGTCAAAATCGCGATAGGTTTCGTCAACGATCAAGGCAAGACCGTGTTCGCGGGCCAGATCATAAAACGCGCGCACCAGATCATCGCTATATTCCACACCACCGGGATTATTGGGCGTCACCAATGCAATCGCGCGGGTGCGTGCCGTGATAAACGCGCGCGCCACCTCCGGATCTGGCAATAAATCATCCCCGGTTGGCAGGGCAACCGCACGCACCCCTGCCATATCCAACCACATTTTATGATTGAAATACCATGGGGTTGGCAGGATAACCTCATCATCTTCACCACATAGACACGCAATTGTTGCACTAAACGCCTGATTGCAGCCAGACGTGATTGCCACTTGCCCCCGCACGATATCGCCATTGTAAGCGGCGCTCCACTGGGTGGCGATTTCGTGACGCAATTCCGGCAACCCCAGCACCGGACCATAAAGATGCGCGGCGTCATTGTTAACCGCCGCCTCGGCAATCGCGGCGCGCAAATCGGGATGTGGCGGGTCCACCGGCGCGGCCTGACTGACGTTGATCAACGGGCGCTCATCTGAAAACGTAACCCCTTCAAGCCAACGGCGCGCTTCGGGCACGGGTGGCGGGAAAGTCGCGGATGTTCTTGTCTCGGTCATGGTTTTCCACCCGTTTATCATTGTTCCATAAATATCCCCGCCGGAGGCCCAAACCTCTTTTGGAGGCACCTGTCACAACCGTGCAGCGCTAGTCTTTGCCACGATAGGGTTCAACATATTGCAGCGCCATATCCCACGGAAAGAAAATCCACGTATCTTGCGACACTTCGGTGATAAATGTGTCTACCATCGGCCGGCCCAGAGGTTTGGCGTAAACCGTGGCAAAATGGGCCTTGGGATACATATTGCGCACCACCTCAAGGGTTTTTCCGCTGTCGACCAGATCATCAATGATCAAAATCCCCTCGCCATCGCCCATCAATGTGGCATCCGGGGCCTTGAGAACCTCGGCTTCGGATTGGGCCT
>JAUZRV010000191.1 GCA_030950105.1 Rhodobacterales bacterium
CGATCTCTATGAATCAATGGAAACCGCCCGTTGCGAGGCGATGGGCGCGCGCGACATGCCCGGCACCGCCACCAATATCGACGCCAAAATCGACAACGACGCCAAACGCCTCGGCTTTGATCAAATCCGCACCTCTGCCGATGCCCCGTTGCACGTCGCCGCCGGATATCTGATCCGCCACCTCGCCACGGGCCGCCCGCTGCCTGCAGGCGCGCAAAACGTGATGGAACTCTGGCAGGGTTTCATTCAGGATTCCGCCGGCGACACCCTAGAAAACCTGCAGGAACGCCTGTCCGACCAACAACAGTTCGCCAAATTCGCGCGGCAAATCATTGATGATCTCGGCTATGGCGACCAACTTGGCGATGATCCCGATCAATTTGACGACGACCAGGACGACGATTCCGACGACTGTGCCGAAGAAGAAGATCCCGATTCCACCGGCAATGACGATTCCGATTCCGAAGATGCCGACGCCAACCCCGAGCAACCCCAGGAAGACCAACAAGACGCCGCACAGGCGCAGGTGACGTTGGATGAAATGGCCGATGCCGAAATGGGCGACGATACCGATATGCCCGATGGCGACGCCCCGCTTGATCCGCCACCGCCACAACCCGTGTCCGATGCCGACCCCAATTATCAGGTTTATACCACTGATTTTGATGAAGAAATTCGCGCCGAAGACCTTGCCGAGCCGGTTGAGCTTGAACGCCTGCGCGCCTATCTTGATCAACAGCTTGAGCCGCTTAAAAACGCCGTGGGGCGCCTTGCCAATAAATTGCAACGCCGTTTGCAAGCGCAACAAAACCGCTCTTGGGAGTTTGACCAAGAAGAAGGCATGTTGGACGCGGGCCGGTTGGCGCGCGTCGTGGTGAGCCCGACAACCCCCCTGTCCTTCAAGGTCGAACAGGAAACCGAATTTCGCGATACCGTGGTGACGTTGTTGATTGATAATTCCGGCTCTATGCGGGGCCGCCCGATTTCAATCGCCGCGATTTGCGCCGATGTTCTGGCGCGCACATTGGAACGCTGTAGCGTCAAGGTCGAGATCCTCGGATTTACCACCAAGGCGTGGAAAGGCGGGCAATCACGCGAGAGTTGGCTCGCGGATGGGCGCGCGCAACAACCCGGCCGCCTCAATGATCTGCGCCATATTATCTATAAACACGCCGATGCCCCGTGGCGCCGGTCGCGTGATAATCTTGGCCTGATGATGAAGGAAGGGCTGCTTAAGGAAAACATTGATGGCGAGGCGTTGGAATGGGCGCACCGCCGGATGATGATGCGCACCGAGGCGCGTAAAATCCTGATGGTGATTTCGGATGGCGCGCCGGTGGATGACAGCACACTTTCGGTCAACCCTGCCAATTACCTCGAAAAACACCTGCGCGATGTGATCGCCATGGTCGAAAAACGCCGGGGTGTTGAATTGATCGCCGTGGGCATCGGCCATGACGTGACCCGCTATTACGACCGCGCGGTGACCATCACCGATGTGGAACAACTCGCCGGGGCGATGACCGAACAACTGGCGTCGCTGTTTGACAATGACCCACGCGCCCGCGCCCGTATGATCGGAATTAAAAAGGCTATTTAATAAAGGTTAAAATATGTTTCAATCCTTCACCGAGACCGCCCCCCCCGAACAAGGCCCCGCCCGTCTCGCTGCATTGCGCGCCCTGTTGAAACATGAAAACCTGACCGGATTTCTGGTGCCGCGCGCCGATGCCTATCAGGGCGAATATGTCGCCCCGCACGATGCCCGCCTCTCGTGGCTCTCGGGGTTTACCGGATCGGCCGGTTTCTGCGCGGTTCTTCCCGAAATCGCCGGTGTTTTCATCGACGGGCGGTATCGCACACAGGTGAAATCACAGGTCGATCTTGCCCATTTCACGCCGGTCCCGTGGCCCGATGTGGCCCTGCTTGACTGGCTCAAAACCCACGCCCCCGACAATGCCGTGATCGGGTTTGATGCGTGGCTGCACACTGCCAAGGAAATCGAAACCCTCGAAACCGGCCTGCGCGACACCACGATTACCCTGCGCCCCTGTGGCAATCTTGTGGATATGATCTGGGCCGATCAACCCGATCCGCCGCTTGGCAAAATCTCCGCCTACCCTGTTGAACTCGCGGGTGAATCCCATGTTGACAAACGCGCGCGCCTGGCCAAATCCCTGCGCGATAGCGGCCATAAATCCGCCGTCATCACTCTGCCCGATTCCATCGCCTGGCTGCTTAATATCCGTGGCTCTGATATTGAACGCAATCCGGTGCCGCATGCCTTTGCCATCCTGCATGACAACGCCCATCTGACGCTTTTTGTTGATCCGGCCAAATGCGACGACATCTTGCGCGCCCATCTAGGTCCCGACATCACCACGCGCCCCTGTCCGGCGTTCGGGGCCGCTTTGCGCTCGCTCTTGGGTCCGGTCCGGATTGACAAAAACAGCGCGCCAATCTGGGTGCGCCACCAACTTGACGAGGCACAGGTGGCCTATACGTGGGTCGACGATCCTTGCGTCTTGCCCAAAGCCACCAAAACCGGTGCCGAAATCGCCGCCACCACCGAGGCGCACCAACGCGACGCCGCCGCCATGTGCGAATTTCTAACGTGGTTTGACGCGCAACCTGCCGGATCAACAACCGAAATCGACATCGTCACCCGCCTTGAGGGGTATCGCCGCGCCACCAACGCCCTGCGCGACATCAGTTTTGAAACCATCGCCGGCAGTGGTCCCAACGGGGCCATCATGCACTACCGCGTGACAGAGCAATCCAACCGGACCTTGCAAAACGGCGATCTGATCGTGGTCGATAGTGGCGGCCAATATATCGACGGCACCACCGATATCACCCGCACCCTGCCGGTGGGCGATGTCGGCGAGGAAGAAAAAACTGCCTTTACCCGCGTCCTGCAAGGCATGATTGCAATTTCGCGCGCCCGGTTTCCCGTCGGCCTTACGGGGCGTGATCTTGACCCGCTGGCGCGCTATCCGCTTTGGCTTGCGGGGCTTGATTTCAATCACGGCACCGGCCACGGCGTCGGGGTTTACCTCTGCGTTCACGAAGGCCCGCAACGCATTGCCCGCATTTCCGAGGTAAAATTACAACCCGGCATGATCCTTTCGAATGAACCGGGATATTACCGTGAAGGCGCCTTTGGCATCCGCATTGAAAACCTGATCGTGACCCAAGCGGCCCGTGATCTGGCCGGTGCCGATGACCGCGAAATGCTCGATTTTCAGACCCTCACCTATGTCCCGATTGACCGCCGCCTGATCATTGCCGAAATGCTTTCGACCGCTGAACGGGCATGGCTTAACACCTATCATAAAAAATGCTGCGACATGATCGGCCCTCGACTCGGCGACGCCGCCCGCCTATGGTTACAATCCGCCACCGCCCCGCTATAGTCGGGCATCGCGCATTTACCACAGCGCGCATTTACCACAGGGGAAAACCATGGCCATAATCACTATTCGCAAAGCTGCCGGCACATGGTCTGTGCGCGCTGGCGGGGCCGTTCTTGGCGAAACCAAAAACGCGCTCGAGCTGTCCGAAGGCGATTACCCGCCGGTGATCTATTTCCCGCGCGCCGATATCGCCATGGCCTTTCTCGACAAAACCGGCCACACAACCCATTGCCCGCACAAAGGTGACGCCAGCTATTTTTCCATCGTCACCAAAAGCAAAACCCTGAAAAATAGCGTCTGGTCCTATGAAACCCCGATTGAAAGCGTCGACCGCATCAACGGTTATCTGGCATTTTACCACAACGATGACGTGACCGTAGAGCAGCTTTAACGCCAATTTCGAAACGCGGTTTCTTTTTCGTTCAAATATCCCCGCCGGAGGCTCCCACCCCGAAAACCGTTTCAATTCTCGCTTTGGGCGCTCAACTATGTTCCTCTGCCGCCGTGGCCGCCAGCGCTCGGTTATAAGTGCGCAGCGCATCCACATGAAACAACGCGCCCCATAATTCGGGCGGCTCGTCCACCCCGCCCAATGTCACGACCGGAATAAAATCCACCTGCGCCTTGTCAAAAATCGGCATCGCCGCCTCTAATGTGGCATTGCCATCGACATAAATCCCGTCACCGATCATCTCCCAACACCGTTCTTCACTTGCCGCGCGTGTATCACCGCATTTGCGCATCACATTGGCCACCCGGAACATCGCCAGCAAATAGGCCTGCGGTCCCGCCGCCAGATGAATATTGCGCCGCTCCAGCTGGGTCATGAAAAACGACCTGTCCACCATGCGCGACGCTATCGCTGTTGAAATGGATACGGTCAACATCACCGCCAATCCGGTTTGCCAATCGCCGGTCAACTCAAACACAATCAACGTCGTCGAAATCGGCGCGCCCAACACGGCCGCCGCCACCGCACCCATGCCCGCCAACGCATAAAGACTATGCGATCCGGACACCTCCGGCAAAACCCCGGTGGCGATCAACCCGAACCCCAATCCGGTCAATGCGCCCACCATCAATGACGGCGAAAATACCCCGCCGCCCATGCGTCCGGCCATGGTGATCGACACCGCCAAAATCTTGAGAACCGTAAAAACCACCGCTTCATGCAACACCAGTTCGCCGGTCAACGCCGCCGATGTTGTCTCGTATCCGACGCCAATAATATGGGGAAACCAGATCGCCAACAGCCCCAGCAACCCACCGGCAAACGCAGGCCGCAACCACCGCGCCATACGCAGCTTCGCTTGCACCAGATTGCCAATATCCTCGGCAAAGAAAATGCTTTTCATCAGGATGGTCGCCACAATCCCGCAGACAATTCCGAGGATCAAAAACGCCGGCAGTTCCACATAAAATTGCAATCCACTGGCGACGGGCATGGTAAATTCGGTCACATCGCCAAATTCCCAGCGGCTGATCAATGTGCCCGAAACGGATGCTATCACAATCGGCGCAAATGTGTGGATCGCAAAGTGGCGCAACACCACTTCCATCGCAAACAACGCGCCTGCGATGGGCGCATTGAAACTTGCCGAAACTGCCGCTGCCACGGCGCACCCCAACAGGTCCCGCCCGGTAATCCCATTGGCATTCAAACGATCCGATACCCACGACGAAATCATGCTTGCCAGATGCACCACAGGTCCCTCGCGCCCCGACGATCCGCCGGTTGCCAAGGTTACCAAAGACGCAAATGCCGACGCCACACCGGCGCGCATCTCGACCCGGCCCTCTTTCATGGCGGCGCCTTCAATCACGTCGCTCACCGTGCGCACCCGCCCGTCTGGCGTAAAATTATGCAGCACCAACCCCGCGACCAGACCGCCCACAACCGGGATCACCAAAATCCAGTACCATTCCAGAGTTTCGGCAAAACTATGCAGCCGGTTAACATTGTCCACGCCGTAAACAAACGATTGTAGCGCTTCGATCCCGAGCCGGAAAAACAACGCCGCGAATCCGGCCCCGATACCGATTAAAAGCGCAATCAACCAGAATTGAAACTGCCCCGGTCCGCGTGCACAAGGCGAACGCCAGCCATCGCGAAAATCGACGAGGATCCGCTTTCCCAACAGGAATAGCTCCGCTTTGGCGCGTTTCAGCATGCCCATACCTTCATTTGACGCGCAATCACGCCCTTTCCATCTTTTCCCGACCGTTCAACTGGATTAGTGTTAACATGTTCTTTTTCCGTTAGGCAGAGTTGCGGTCCGGCAGCGACCAACCGGCACGAAGGAGCACATTTAAACCGTTTGATATTCCACCACTTGCAAGGATTTTCATGAGTATTCAAGACGCCATTGCCGAAATCACGCTTATCTTAGGACAACGGCTGACCACCTCCAAGTCCGATCTCGATCTTCATGGTCGTAGCGAAACATATTTCGCCGCCTGTCCCCCCGATGCCATAGCTTACCCCGATTCCACCGACGAAGTGTCGCAGATTGTCAAAATTTGCGCGGCCCATAATTGTCCGGTTATCGGCTGGGGCACCGGCACCTCCCTTGAGGGGCAATCCCTTGCGGTTCACGGCGGTATTTGCGTTGATTTCTCGCGCATGAACCGGATCATCGCCGTGCATCACGCCGATATGGATGCCATTGTGCAGCCCGGTGTCACCCGCGAAGCGCTCAATCTTGATTTACGCGCCACGGGGCTGTTTTTTCCGGTTGATCCCGGTGCCAACGCCTCGCTTGGGGGCATGGCAAGCACGCGCGCCAGCGGCACAACTGCCGTGCGTTATGGCACCATGCGCGGCAATGTGATCGGCCTTACCGTGGTGTTGGCCAGCGGTGAAATCATCCACACCGGCACCCGCGCGCGCAAATCCTCGGCGGGGTATGATCTGACCTCGCTTTTTGTCGGCGCCGAGGGCACGCTTGGCCTGATTTGCGAACTCACCCTGCGCTTGCATGGCCAACCCGAATCCACCACCGCCGCCATTTGCGCCTTTGACACGATTGACGCCGCCGTGGCCTGCGTTATCGACACCATCCAGATCGGGATACCCATGGCCCGCATCGAATTCGTCGATGCCGCCACAGTGGCCGCGGTAAACGCCTATTCCGGATCGGACATGTCGGAACGCCCGCACCTGATGGTCGAATTTCACGGATCGGAAACCGCCGTAGCCGAACAGGCGGAAAACTTCGGTGAAATCGTCACAGATCACGAAGGCCACGGTTTTGAATGGGCCGCTAATTCCGAAGACCGGACCGCGCTTTGGGCCATGCGCCACAGCGCCTATTGGGCCATTCTTGCCGCCCGCCCCGGCACCACCGCCCTTGTCACCGATATCTGCGTGCCGATCTCGCGCCTCGCCGATGCGGTCAACGCGGTGCGCGCCGATCTTGCCGATGCCGGGGTCGCCGGCCCGATATTGGGCCATGTCGGCGATGGTAATTTCCATTCCATCCTGTTGTTTGATCCGGATAATGCGCAAGAACTTGAAACCGTCAAAGACCTCTCTAATCGCATGGTCGAACGCGCCCTTGAAATGGGCGGCACGGTGAGCGGCGAACACGGTATCGGCCTTGGGAAACTTGGTTATATGGAGCGTGAACACGGCGGCGCATGGGCGGTGATGGGCGCGTTGAAAACCGCGCTTGATCCGCAAAATATCATGAACCCGGGCAAATTGGTGCCGCCCGGAAACTAATCCCCGAACATCCGGAACGTCAGGTTTATCCGCGCCGCGCCTACCCCTGTCACGGGCGGCAAACGGTGTTGCCAATGGCGCTGCGTCGCGCCCTTCATCACCAAAAGCCCGCCATGTTGCAGCACCCGTTCCACCACCTCGCCGCTTTCCTTGTGCTTGAACAAAAACCGCCGCTCGGCCCCGAAACTCAGTGATGCAATCGCCCCGTCGCGTTTCAATTCGCGTTCATTATCGCTATGCCATCCCATACCTTCGCTGCCATTATGATACAGGTTTAACAGACAGGAATTAAACCGCGCATCGGTGACGTCTTCAACGATCGCCTTGATATCCAACAACATATCGCTCCACGGCAGCGCCACTTTGGTGGTGCGCGAATACCCGTATTCAAACGCCGCAGCGCCATACCACGCCACCTTGCGTTTGGTCACAACCCGCTTGCCGCCCATCACCAGCGCATCGTTTTCCCATGCAATTGTATCCCGCAAACACGCCAGATACCGATCCGCCGCGCCATAGGGTATCACCCGCCCGAAATACTGCACCACCCCGTCGCGTGGCAGAAGGTTTTCGTCAGGATCATTCAAGCCTTCAAACAGGTCCATGTCAGCGCCTCCAATTAACCGCCAAACTACGCGGTTTGCCCTTGCCCTGCACGGATAAATTGCCATTGTGTCCCAGTGTCCTGTGCCCCGGTGTCCTGTGTCGCAGGACCGTTCAACAAACGCAAAGAACCCAGATATGCAACATTTCCTCGATACCATCCTCACCATCACCGACAAAGCCGAGGAAATCCCGAAACGCTATTTCCGCGAAGCCCTTGATATCGAACACAAAGGCGACGCGTCGCCGGTCACCATCGCAGATCAACAATGCGAACGCGCCATTCGCGACGGGTTGGCCAAACATTTCCCCGAACATTCGATTTTTGGCGAGGAATTCGGCCAGACCGAAACCGATAGCGCCTATCGCTGGATCATCGACCCGATTGACGGCACCCGTTCGTTCATCTCCGGGATGCCGCTTTATGGCATGTTGATTGCCCTGCTGAAAGACGGCGCGCCGATCCTTGGGCTGCTGCGGATGCCCGAACTTGGCGAGGTTTATACCGGCACCAAAGACGGTGCCTTTCTCAACAAAACCAAACGCTTGCACGTTTCCAGCTCCACCGATCTCGACACTGCGTTTATCTATATTAACGAGGCCGATAAAATCGCCGCCACCCACGCGCAACAGTTCCAGAACCTGATGACAGCGGGCCTTGATCGCCGGTTTTCCTATGATTGCTACCCGCACGCCTTGGTCGCCGCCGGTCACATTGATACCTGTGTCGATTTTGATTTGAAACCTTATGATTACCTGCCCCTCGTCGCCATTGTCGAGGCCGCAGGCGGGATCATCACCGATTGGGACGGCCACGCCTTGACCCTGCAATCGGATGGCCGCGTGGTTAGCGCCGCAACCCCTGCGCTTCATGCTGCCCTGCTTGAACGGCTGAAATAACCCCCGGTTTCTTGCTATATTTTTCTGGACACACCTGTTCTGCATGACCGGACAGGCCCCGACTGACGATGAAACCCTCCTACCGCACAGTGGTAATCCGCGGCGGTGTCGTCGGGTCCTCGGTTGGTTATCACTTGGCCAAACTCGGCAGGAACGATCCCGCCCGGATAGAACGCACCAAAGTTACGTCAGGCGCCACATGGCACGCCACCGCCGGTCTTCTCGATATCACTGTGCAGATCATGGGCTATATGCGCCCTGCTAAAATCATCACCATGTCACCCTGCGGCGCTTGCGGCCCTTGCGGCGCAAAAATGCGGGGTTGAATATGGAACAACAACAGCCCTCCCCAGGGTGATTCAGAGAAAGTGGGATTATCGTTCTGCCGCGATGATCTCGACTGCCTTTGCGCGGTTATCCTGTACGAGTTCAATCGCCCTGGTTGGTGATTTTGCGATGCGTTTGAGCAGGGTGATAGCGGCGCTGGT
>JAUZRV010000192.1 GCA_030950105.1 Rhodobacterales bacterium
ACCATGTTAACCATAATGCAAAGCGTATTGTCGAACAGGTATTTCCCCGGCGCGCATAGGGCGCGCAAAGATGGTGAAATCTATCGATCCTGATGCTAAAGCGGTCGGATTTTAAGCTGGCTAATACGGTTTTCCTCGCGCTTTATCACCTCGAAACGAAACCCATGGAAGCTAAACACCTGACCGGCTTCCGGGATCATTTGTGCCGCATGTATAACCAAACCCGCGACGGTATTGGCTTCGTCATCGGGCAATTCCCAATCGGTCGCACGATTGAGATCGCGAATGGTCATTGTGCCTTCGATCAAGAGCTGACCATCCGCGCATTTTTCGATGGGTTGGCCGGTTTCCGTGTCAAATTCATCGGCAATTTCCCCAACGATTTCTTCGAGGATATCTTCGAGGGTAATCAGGCCTTGCAGGGCGCCATATTCATCAACGACGAGGGCAAAATGTGACCGGCGACGCAAAAATTCGCGCATCTGATCATTGAGCGAGGCCGTTTCGGGCACAAAATACGGCGGCTTGGCAACCTTTGCGATGTCAAACTCTTTGATGTTGTCCAAGGTGCTGTTGTTGGCGACAGTCAGTTTATGAATGGCCCGCAGCAGATCTTTGGCGTGAATGACACCGATGATATTATCGGGATCACCACGGAAAAGCGGCAGGCGGGTGTGGCTGCTCTCGAGGCATTGCGCCAGCACCTTTTCGGCATCGTGATCGGCGTCAATCATTTCGATACTGGAGCGGTGCAACATGATTTCATCAACCATCCGTTCATCAAGATCAAGGGCCCCCAAAATGCGGTCACGGTCTTCTTTTTCGACCACACCTTCGGAATGGCCAAGATTAAGCGTGCCGGCGATTTCGTCGCGCAGGGCAAGGATGTTGCTATCGGGATCAATGCGCACGCCAAACAGGCGCAGAACCCCGCGCACAAACCAGCGCACGGCGGCAACAATGGGCGAGAACACCCTAATGACGATGTCAATCACCGGCGCGACAGAAGATGCGGCACCTTCAGGATTGCTGATGGCATAGGTTTTGGGCAGGACTTCGGCAAAGACCAGAACCAGAAAGGTCATGACCAAAGTGGCCAGCGCCACGCCGCTTTCGCCAAAAGTGCGGGTAAAAAGCGCAGTGGCAAGCGAGGCAGCAAGGATATTAACCAGATTGTTGCCAAGCAGAACCGACCCGATCAGACGTTCATTGTCTTCGGTGATGGCCAAGGCCTTGGCGGCCCCGCGTGACCCTTTTTGGGCGTCGGTGCGCAGTTTGCCACGCGAGGCCGCCGTGAGGGCGGTTTCGCTGCCGGAGAAAAAACCGGAGAGCACCAGAAGCAGCAGAATTATGCCGCTTGTGGTCCAAAAGGCGCTGTCAAAAATCGGGGCGGCGGGGTCCATTGGTATTGGTGTCCATAGTTGCAGGTTTCAGTCCGTTAATGCGGGTGTTATGCGCTCTGTGCAGTGTGCGATCAAGAGAGCAAATTTTAGCGTCTCTTATATGTCGGTTGCCAGCGGATGATGTTCAAGCACCAGAGATTTCAGGCGTTCATCAAGCACATGGGTGTATATTTCAGTTGTGGAAACATCGGCATGGCCCAACAGGGTCTGGATGACCCGTAAATCGGCGCCGTTGGCCAAAAGATGGGTGGCAAATGCGTGGCGCAATGTGTGTGGCGTGACGGTGGCGGGGTCAAGGCCGGCAAATGCCGCCAGTTCCTTGATCAACAAATAGAACCGGACCCGGGTCATATGGCCGGCCTTGGAACGCGACGGAAACAGGAAACGAGATGGTGTCGGGGCGGGTTTTGGCGCGTGGTCCTGTGCGTTATCACAGGTTTTAAGCCATTTTTTCAACGCCTTACGTGCCGGTGGGGACAGCGGAACCAGGCGCTCTTTATCGCCTTTGCCACGGATCAACAGCATTTTCGGATTGCCGCGCGCCGACGCCACAGGCAAGGAAACCAGTTCACTCACCCGCATACCGGTGGCATAGAGCAGTTCCATCATGCAGGTATCACGGTGGCGAATATTTGCGGTGCGCCCATGGGTGCGCGCGGCGGCCAGAAGGCCATCGACGGCGGCCATGTCCAGGATTTTGGGCAGGCGTTGATCACGCCCGGGACCCTTGATTTGCAAGGCCGGATTGTCGGTGCGCCAAGATTCTTCAAAGGCAAACCGGTAGAGTTGTTTGATTGAGGACAGGCGGCGTGCGCGGGTAGATTTGGCAAGCCCCTGTGCATCGCAGTAAACGAGGTAGGTCTCGATATCGGCACGTGAAAGGGTGGCAAAGTCCAACGGTTTTCGCGCGCTCCATGCGGCGAAATCTTTTAGGTCGCGACCATAGGCCAAAAGCGTATTACTGGCGGCGCCAAGTTCGGCAGCATGGGCGGCAAGGAAGGTTGATATCCAGCGGTCTGTGGTCATTTTTGCCATCACACGCCACGCTTGAGCAGCATCAATTGCAAGGCGGCGCGGCGGGCCACGTCTTCGAGGCCAAGGGCGCGAAACGTCGCAATTGAATCGGTGATACCTTGCAAATTGCCCCCGGACGAGCGGGTGAACATGCGCATGGATTGTAAAATCACCAGCCCCAATTCACCATTTTCCATCGACGTTGCAAACCTGTCCGGCAAGGCGGTCGTGGCAAAACCTGCGGCAATCGCACGGCCAATCGGGTGCGGGGCATCGGACAGGTCGGGCGTTCCGGTGGCGATGCCGGCCAAGAATCTGTCGCTTTTCGATTTGGCCGCATATTTTTGGGCCGCGTCTTCATAGGTTGGCGCCAAAAGCGCGATTCGAAAGGCCAAGGGCCGCAAGGGGGACGGCAAAGCATGATCGAGTAATTCACCGCCATAAAGCCGGGCAAATGGCACTTCTAGATGGGCGGTTTGCATGGCGGCCCATACTTTTGGCAGGGCTTGGCCTATGAGTGATGCATCTTTGGTTTCTATTGCGATATCAAAATGTTGCAAGGCATATACGCGATCCCATATGCCCCCGGATGCGGCGGGTTTACGGGCTGTATAGATACCCAATAGACGGTTTTCCGACAGGGCCGACGTGCGGGCAAGGCGCTCTGCGGCCTCCAGTTCGGCCTTCCATCCCGAGGTGTTGCGCAGGTCGGCCATAGCATAGGCGCGGGGCAAAGAGCCGGTTGGCAAGGGGGTGCCGATTGCCTCGAACAGGCGAAAAATCAGCGGCGTCATTTTGGGCGGTGCTGATAGATTTGGCGCCCCCTCATAGAGTTCCGGATCTAGAAAGCGGGCCAATATTTCGGCATTGAATGGATCCATAA
Organism: Rhodobacterales bacterium; assembly: GCA_030950105.1. Lineage (GTDB taxonomy): Bacteria > Pseudomonadota > Alphaproteobacteria > Rhodobacterales > Rhodobacteraceae > JAUZRV01. The sequence goes on from JAUZRV010000192.1 coordinate 3,301, forward strand.
AGCCAAGGGCGCGGGCGGTGTCCAGAGTCAACGACGCCGTCAACCAATCGCCGGAGCGCGCGGTGCAAAACACCTGTTCGCTATAGCCGGGGGAAATTTGTGGATGGGTCATTAATGCAGCGCAGGCCTGATCTTCGGAGCCGTTGAGCAGGGTTAAATCAAACCAGCGACGAAAAAGATCAGGCGTCGTGGAGCCGGTCGTGGTTCCGGCACGATCAAGCATGGCCTCGGCCGGTTCAACCGCGCCAAGAGCAATAAGTTTGTCAATGCGCGCCAATAAAAACTCTGCCTTTTGCCCCGCGTCTTTTGGCGGCGCGGCCTCGGCCAGAAGCAGGGTATAGAGCAGGGTTTGCATCGCCGGAAAATCATCGACATTTTGGGAGCGCACCAGAGCGCCCAAGCGCGAACTTGTGGAGGTTTCCCACAAATTGCGCGGCAGCCCCGTCACCGATGCGGGCAAGAGACCAACCGCGCCAATCTCGGCCTGCCCCAAAGGGGTTACCGAAATATCGGGTATGAGAACGGTAAGGGCCACCGGCGGCTCGTCACCCGTGGGGTTGGTCGGATCGGACGGTATCGCGGTATTGGGGGGGAGTGCGGTAATGATTGGCACGCCGAGCGGATAATTGAGCCACTCAATCGCCGACAGCGGGGTTTGCGCAAACCCGCCAGAGGGCAGCCCGAACCCAAGCGTAACAAGTCCCATAAAACCGGCGATATGGGTGTTAAATCGCATCAAGGATCACGGTTTGGCGACTCTCGTTTTGGTCCGGTGCGAAATCAGCACCAAAAAACGGGCCGATATAAGTGTAGGCAACCAGGCCGACGAATGCCAGAATTATGAGATAAAATAGCCATTTAACGATGTGCCTCATGTGTGTCCTGCCTGTATTGAACGCGTTTTTCATAACTTATATATGGTCTTTTGCCGAATTTCACGTCATTCAGTGGGATTAATTGATTTTTGGCAGTTATTAAGCGAGGGCGCGCCGAAAACGGCTGGAATTTGTGGGTGTTGATGGGCTTTATTTTGAAGAAAACCGTGGTGTTGGTTGGCATGATGGGATCCGGGAAAACGGCTGTGGGCAAGGCGCTCGCTGCCGATCTTGACGTGCCGTTTCTTGACTGTGATCACGAGATCGAAAAAGCGGCGAATATGAGCGTGGCCGAGATATTTTCCCGGGATGGCGAAGGGTTTTTTCGACAGAAAGAGGCGCAAGTGATTGATCGCCTGCTGGACGAAAAATGCGGGATACTATCAACAGGCGGGGGCGCGTTTATGCGCGCAAGCAACCGTGATTTGATATCGCAAAAGGGAGTTTCGGTGTGGTTGGATGCCGATCTTGGTCTATTATGGAATCGGGTAAAATCCAAGAATACCAGGCCATTACTGCGCACGCCTAACCCATTTGAGAAACTTAAAGAGATGTATGAGGCGCGTATAGATATCTATCGCATTGCCGATATTTCCGTGCGCGCGGATGTCCGGTATTCGATTGCGGATATGGCCGATCGCGTGACGCAAGCGCTGGTCAAACATCAGGGAATTTTGGAGAAAACAAGTGAGTGAGATTGTTCACGTGAATTTGGCCGAGCGGTCGTATGATATCCATATCGGGCCGGGTCTGTTGGAGCGGTCCGGTGCGTTGATTGCGCCGCTGTTGGAGCGCCCGAAAGTGGCGGTTGTTACCGATGAAAATGTGGCGGAATTGCATTTAACAACGCTTCGTAATGGGTTGTTAGAAAACAATATTACCATGTCGCATATAGTGCTTCCTGCCGGAGAATCGACCAAGGCATGGCCGCAGTTCGAGCGCACTGTAGAGTGGTTGTTGGCCGAGCAAATCGAGCGCAACGATGTTGTGGTGGCGTTTGGGGGCGGTGTGATTGGTGATCTGGCCGGATTTGCGGCGAGTGTTTTACGCCGTGGGGTGCGGTTTGTGCAGATCCCGACAAGCCTGTTGGCGCAAGTGGACAGCTCGGTTGGTGGCAAGACCGGCATTAATGCACCACAAGGCAAGAACCTGATCGGGGCGTTTCACCAGCCAAGCCTTGTTCTGGCCGATACCGGCGTTTTGGGCACGTTGACGGAGCGGGATTTTCTTGCGGGATATGGGGAAGTTGTCAAATACGGGATGTTGGGAGATATTGAATTCTTTCAATGGCTTGAAAACAATGGACCGGCATTGGCGGCAGGTGATATGGCGCTTCGAATTGAAGCGGTGAAGCGGTCGTGTCAGATGAAGGCCGACATCGTTGCGCGTGACGAGCTTGAAAAAGGGGATCGCGCGTTATTGAACCTCGGGCATACGTTTTGTCACGCGTTGGAGGCGGCGACAGGGTTCGGTGATCGTTTGCTGCATGGCGAGGGCGTAGCGATCGGGTGCGCCTTGGCGTTTGAGGTTTCGGCGCGGTCGGGCCTATGCAGTCAGGAAGACCCAAGTCGCGTGCGTGCGCACCTCATCGACATGAAGATGAAGGCCGATCTATCTGATATTGCAGGGGAATTGCCGGATGCAGATGGGTTGATGGCGCTTATGTTGCAGGACAAAAAGATGATGGGTGGCACGCTGCACTATGTGATGGCGCGCGGCATTGGTGACGCATTTGTGACCTCGGATGTTGACCCAAATGTGGTGCGTCAGGTATTGCAGGATGGATTGTCGGTGCGGCGTTAACCGCACCGGATTTTGATTGATTATCAGTCTGCCAGCTTGACCAGAGCATGGCGTTTTTTGCCCGCGCTAAGTTTGATCGGCGTTGCAAGGGCGGCGCTGTCGATCATCAGGCCCGCGTTGGTGAGCGGTGCATCATCCATGCGCGCGCCGTTGGATGCGATCAGGCGCTTGGCCTCTTTTCCCGATCCTGCGAGGCCGGATTTCACCAACAATTGCACAATCGAAATGCCGTCGCCTATATCGGCGGTGGTAAGATCCAAGGTTGGCAAAACATCGCCAACACCGCCCTTTTCAAACACTTCGCGCGCGGTGGATTCGGCGGCGGCGGCGGCATCGGCACCGTGCAACAGTGTCGTGACCTCGTTGGCGAGCCGGATTTTGGCGGCGTTAATGTCAGAGCCTTCCAACGCGCCCAAACGGTCACAGTCTTCAATGGGCAGTTCGGTATAGAGTTTCAAAAACCGGCCAACATCGGCATCGGTGGTGTTGCGCCAGAATTGCCAGAACTCGTAAGGCGACAACATGTCGGCGTTGAGCCAGATCGCCCCAGAGAGCGATTTACCCATCTTTTTACCATCCGACGTGGTCAGCAAGGGCGAGGTGAGGCCAAACACCTGATTGTCGATGGTGCGCCGTGTCAGGTCGATCCCGTTGACGATATTGCCCCATTGATCAGACCCGCCCATTTGCAACAAACAGCCATATCGGCGGTTAAGCTCCATGAAATCATAGGCTTGCAAGATCATGTAGTTGAATTCGAGGAACGACAGCGATTGTTCGCGGTCCAGGCGCGATTTCACCGATTCAAAGGCCAACATGCGGTTCACGCTAAAATGACGGCCAATGTCGCGCAGGAAATCTAGGTAATTCAAATCATCGAGCCATTCGGCATTGTTGACCATCACCGCGTCGGACGGGCCGTCGCCATAGGTGACATAGGCCGCGAAGACCTTTTTGATACCGGCGATATTGTCGTCGATCATATCGGGGGTGAGCAGCGGACGTTCTTCGGAGCGAAACGACGGATCGCCGACCTTGGTGGTGCCGCCGCCCATCAAAGTGATCGGTTTATGGCCGGTTTTTTGCAACCAGCGCAACATCATGATCTGGATCAACGACCCGACATGCAGCGATTTCGCGGTGGCATCAAAGCCGATATAGGCAGGCACAATGCTCGCGGCTAAGGCATCATCAAGGCCTTGATAATCGGTGCAATCTGCCAAAAATCCGCGTTCAATCATCACGCGGATGAATTCCGATTTAGGGTGGTAAGTGGCAGGGATGGTCATGGCTCTTGTTCCTTGATGCATTGCAAGGCATCTATAGCTAGGGCGAGAGCAAAGGAAAAGGCCATGTTGAGCGGGAAATCTGTGCGGGCAGTCGGCGCAATGTCGGGAACGTCGCTTGACGGGGTCGATGTGGCCATTGTCGAGACCGATGGCGAAGTGATTTTCGGATTCGGGAAAAGCGGTTATCGCGCCTATAGCGACACGGAGCGGACGGTGTTGCGTGCGGCCTTGGGGAACTGGCCCACGGACGATGTGCGCGCGGCCAAGGGCGTGATCGAGGCGGCGCATATCGAGGCGCTGCACGGGTTTGAAGGCGTTGATATTATTGGATTTCACGGGCAAACTTTGGCCCATGATCCGCGTGGGCGCGGCACCCATCAAATTGGCGACGGGGCGCATTTGGCGCGCGCACTCGGGGTGCCGGTGGTGTGGGGTTTTCGCACGTCCGATGTGGCGCTTGGCGGCGAGGGCGCGCCGCTTGCGCCGTTTTATCACCATGCATTGGCGTGCAAAATCGGGGCCAAGGCACCGTTGTGTTTTCTCAATCTGGGCGGCGTCGGGAATATGACCTGGGTTGATCCAAGCAAAGAAAAACCCGAAGACGAGGGGGCATTGTTGGCGTTTGATACCGGACCGGCCAATGCGCCGATCAATGATTTGATGACCGCGCGGTTTGGCACGCCCTATGACAAAGACGGGGCATTGGCGCGCGGCGGCGAAGTGGTCGGGGCCTCGCTCGAGCTTTTCCTCGAAGATCCGTATTTCGCGCGGATGCCGCCCAAATCCCTTGATCGCGACGGGTTTGGCGACATGATCGGATTGGTGCGCGAATTGCAGGACGGCGATGCGGCCGCGACATTGACGGCAATGTGTGCAGCGGCGGTTTTGCGCGGGATGGAGCATTGCCCATTGCCCCCCGAACGGGTTTTGGTTTGTGGTGGCGGCCGTCATAATCCGGTGTTGATGGAAATGCTCGAGGTTTCGCTTGATTGTCCGGTGATGCCGGTCGAATCGGTGGGCCTTGACGGGGATATGCTCGAGGCGCAGGCGTTTGCCTATCTTGCGGTGCGGGTGGCGCGCGGATTGCCGACATCCGGCCCAAGCACCACCGGTGTGCGCGCCTTGGTGGGGGGCGGCGAAGTGAGCCGGCCCTGAAACCCTAGTGGATCAAGGGCGGAATTCTGCGAATACTCCGGCCTCTTGGAACGTTTTATGCCGAACAACTTGCCCCACCGAGAACGCAGAATTTGGCGCAATGGGGATGATTGAGAGACACATCGGCCTCGGCCTCGGCCAAAGTTGCGCCCATTTCAAATTGTGAATCATAGGGCAACAAGGTGCAGGCGAGGACAACAGGGGATTTTGCGCCCTTGCGTTTGACCACCATGCGCGAATTGGAACACATCACATCGTTGGGCGATTTATGCAGGATATCCCAACATGCGGTGGTGATTTCGGGAACCTCTGCGTTGACGTCCATTTCTGGAAATAACACTGTGGTAGCAGGATTATAGGCGTCGATATTAAAGTTGTTATCGGAATAAAAACCGGCATAACCGGCGCGCGATTCCGGTTCGGTTTGATCAAAGGTGGTGCGTCCGGCAAGGGTCATGGTGATGCCGTTATCGCGCAGCCAATCCATGCCTTTCAAAGTGATGGCGTAGCTGCCTTTGCCGCGCTCTTTGTCATGCAATTCCGGCAGATAGTGATCAAGGGAAATGCGCAGGGTCAAACGATCGGGAAATTCAGCGTTCAAGGCCAAAAGCCCGCCCCGCATTTTTTTACGCATCATCGGCAGCATCGCGTTGGTCAGGATCAGGACTTTGTAGCCTGCGATCAAACTTGCCCGGGCCATGTCGATCATGGCGGGGTTCATAAAAGGTTCACCGCCGGTAAAGCCGATTTCGGTCACCGGCCAATTGCGGGTCTGGATTTGCCCGAGATAATCCTGCACATCGGCGACGGTTAGATAAACCAGCGCGTCATTGGTGGGAGAGCTGTCGATGTAACAATTCAGGCAGGTGATATTACACAATGTTCCGGTATTGAACCAAAGCGTTTGTGCGCCAGACAGGGCGACATGGGCACGGGGGGCGCCATCTGCCGTAACATCGGGGTTCTTGAATTTGCCCGCGTTTGCGGCGGGAAATGGAAGATCTTTCATGTGGGTCCGGCCTTGATTTCGCGCATTAAATTGGTTGGTCCCTTGTGCTACCAAGCATTGGCGGGACATGAAAGCCACTCTTGTTGCAGTGACACCATTGTGAACAGTCACCGGCGTGTTAGAAAGATAGAATGTGGGGACAAAATGACGTTGCGATAGAGTGGTGATAGCGCTAACAATTGCCGGACAGGCAGACAACAAATAGGGATGACTATGGTTTCGCGTGTAATACCGGTTGAGACATTTGATTTGGTGATATTTGGCGGCACCGGGGATCTGGCGCGCCGGAAAATTCTGCCGGGATTGTTTCGGCGTTTTTGTGCCGGTCAAATGGAGGACGGCGCGCGCATTATCGGCGCTGCGCGCAGTGATCTTGATACCGCCGCCTATCGCGAGATGGTGCGCGAGGCAGTGATTGAATTTGGCCGCGGCGGAACCTGTGATATTGGCACGATGCAAGGGTTTCTCGACACGCTGCATTATGTGCGCGTGGATGCCCGAGGCGAACAGGGGTGGCAATCGCTCGCTGATATGATGCTGCCCGATCGGGTGCGGGCGTTTTACTTTTCGGTTGGGCCGGGTCTTTTTGGCGATCTGGCAAAACGGTTGCATCAATATGGCATGGCGGATGCGTCGTGCCGGATTGTGGTGGAAAAACCGTTTGGGCGGGATCTGCAATCGGCGCGGGATCTTAATGCCGTGTTGGCACAGCATTTCGACGAGACCCAGATTTACCGGATTGACCATTACCTTGGTAAAGAAACCGTGCAAAATCTGATGGTTGTGCGGTTTGGCAATATGCTGTTTGAACCGTTGTGGAACAGTCAATATGTTGATCACATCCAGATCACCGTGGCCGAAACCGTCGGCGTTGGCGGGCGCGGTGAATATTACGACCGCTCTGGTGCGATGCGCGATATGTTGCAGAACCATTTGATGCAATTGCTGTGTCTTATCGCGATGGAACCACCGGCGAAATTTGATCCCGATGCGGTGCGTGATGAAAAGCTCAAGGTGATCCGTGCCCTTGGGCATATCGCGCCCGAGGAAATTGTGCGCGGGCAATATATGAAAGACGGCGAAAACGGCAGTTACCTTGAGGACGCCAATAATCCGCGGTCCACCACCGAGAGTTTTGTCGCCCTCAAGGCGCATATTTCCAATTGGCGGTGGGCCGGCACCCCGTTTTATTTGCGCACCGGCAAGCGGCTCAAGGCGCGCACTAGCGAAATTGCGGTGGTGTTCAAGGATGCCCCCCATTCGATTTTCGGGGCCAAGGCCGGGCGGCACCGCAATATTTTGACCATTCGTTTGCAACCTAACGAGGGCATGGAACTTGGCGTGACCATCAAGGAACCCGGACCGGGGGGGATGCGCCTGCTGGATGTGCCGCTTGATATGTCGTTTGCCGAGGCATTGGGGGAAGATAGTGCGGAAATTCCCGACGCCTATGAACGGCTTATTATGGATGTGATACGGGGCAATCAGACATTGTTTATGCGCGGTGACGAAGTGGAGGCGGCCTGGAAATGGACCGATCCGATCATTGCCGCATGGGAAGACCGGGGGGATCAACCGATTCCCTATGAAACAGGCAGCTCGGGGCCGGATGATGCGTTGATGTTGATGCATCGCGACGGGCGCAGATGGCGGGAGATAATGATATGAACCTAGTAGAATATAGCGATGCAGAGTTGATGGCGATGGATGTTGCCAATCAATTGGCCGGAGAATTGCGCACTATTTTATCGCATCAGGAACGTGCCACTTTTGTGGTGTCGGGCGGGGAAACGCCGGGGCCGGTTTATGACGCGCTTTGTGCTGCTGATCTGGATTGGGCGCGGGTGGATGTGATTCTAAGCGACGAAAGATGGGTGCCGGAGGTGCATGTGCGCTCAAACACGCGGATGCTGCGAGAGCGGTTGTTGGTCAATCGTGCGGCGGCGGCCATGTTTCACCCCCTATATGTCAAAGCGGACCGCCCCGAGGACGTTCTGGCCGAAATCGAAACAGGCATAGCACCGTTGTTGCCCGTTTCCGTGTGCCTTTTGGGCATGGGCGCGGATATGCATACGGCGTCGATTTTTCCGGACGGGGACAATGTGAAACTGGCTTTGAAAAAGAAGAAATCGCCGATTCTGGTGGCGATGAATGTGCCGGATGTGCAGGATGCGCGGATCACCCTGAGCGCGCGGGTGCTTGATGCGACATTGAGCAAACATATTTTGATTTCCGGACGCGCCAAACGCAATGCTATTGAGGCGGCGCGGTTTAAAAAGCGCAGTCAGGCGCCGATCAAGGCGGTATTGTCGGGCGCAACAGTGCATTGGTCGCTATAAAAGCGGCCAAATGATAAAATGAACGGAGGCGCGGGCATGTGGGATAAGTTAGCGGACATTGGCAGGCGCGTTGCGTCGCGCGACATTCTGGATTTGTTTGCAAGCAAAACGCGTGCCGATGATTTCTCGCTGCGCGCGCTTTCGATGTTGTTTGACTATTCCAAAACCAACATTGATAGCGAGACCCGCACAGCTTTGATTGGCTTGGCGCAATCGGCCGATATCGCGGGGCGACGGGATGCGATGTTTGCCGGCGCTAAAATCAACGAGACCGAAGGCCGTTCGGTGTTGCATACCGCACTGCGCAATCCGGATATGGATTTGCACGTTGACGGGGTTGATATCACGGCGCAGGTGCGCGCCACGCTTGGCCGGATGGAACGTTTTGCCGATGATCTGCGTGGTGGCGTGATCAAAGGGCAGGGCGGGGCGATCAGGGATGTGGTGAACATCGGCATTGGCGGCTCCGATCTTGGGCCGGCGATGGGGGTATTGGCGCTTGCGCCCTATCACGACGGGCCACGGGTGCATTTTGTCTCGAATGTAGATGGCGCGGCAATTCATGATATATTACAAGGGCTTGACGCAACGCGCACCTTGGTAATTGTGGCCTCCAAAACATTTTTGACGATTGAAACCATGACCAACGCGGCCACGGCCAAAGCATGGATGGCACAGCATGTAACCGACACTGGCGCGCAATTTGTGGCGTTGTCGTCGGCGACGCAAAAGGCGGCGGAATTCGGGATTTTGCCGGAACGGGTGTTCGGATTCGAGGATTGGGTTGGCGGGCGCTATTCCATGTGGGGACCAATCGGATTAAGCCTTATGTTGGCGATTGGGCCAAAGAATTTACGCGCATTTCTTGCGGGCGGGGCGGCGATGGACGCGCATTTTCGCACGGCGGACCTATCTGAAAATATGCCGGTTTTGTTGGCTTTGGTTGGCATCTGGCACCACCAGATTTGCGGGTATGGCACCCGCGCCGTTTTGCCCTATGATCAACGGTTGTTGCGGCTTCCGGCCTATTTTCAACAGCTCGAAATGGAATCAAACGGAAAATCGGTGGCGATGGATGGCGCGACACTTGCCCATGGCGGCGGGCCGGTGGTTTGGGGCGAACCGGGCACCAACGGGCAACACGCATTTTACCAATTGATCCATCAAGGCAGTGACGTCGTGCCTTGCGATTTTATGGTTGCCGCAAAAGGGCATGAAACGGATCTTGAACACCAACATCAATTGCTGGTGGCCAATTGTCTGGCGCAATCGGAGGCGTTGATGCGGGGGCGCTCGCTTGGCGAGGCGCGCAAATTGATGGCGCAAAAAGGTTTTCATGGGGAAGACCTTGACCGGCAGGCGCGGCATCGGGTTTTTTCGGGCAACCGGCCATCGACCACATTGGTTTACCCACGTCTTACGCCACATATTCTTGGCCAGATCATCGCGCTCTACGAGCATCGGGTGTTTGTCGAAGGCGTTATTTTGGGACTGAATTCATTTGATCAATGGGGGGTCGAACTTGGAAAAGAGTTGGCAACCGCATTGCTTCCGGTGGTGACGGGTGCGGAACCTGCGACCGGAAAAGACGCGTCAACACGCGGGTTGGTCGCGTTTGTGCGGTCTATTTAAGGGTTTATAAACAACCTATTGCGTTGGGATGGTGAAATTTCTGTCGGCAAGGGTAAACCCGCCAAAGTGAAAACCCGGCGAGACGGTGCAGCTTACCAATGTGAAATCGCCGGTGCTGCGCGCCGATTGCCAATGATGTTCGGGCACGATCAATTGCGGAAAATGTCCGGCGCCGAGATCGGGACCGAGGGTTTGTTCAATCGCTGGTCCGGCATCAGTCGCCGATTGTGACAAAACAAGCGGTGCACCGGCGTGATACAACCAAATTTCGACGGCATCGACATGATGCCAATGGCTTGTCTCGTTCTTTTGCAGCAGAAAATAAATGCAACTTCCAGACGGGCGCGCGTTGGCGTCCTCACCCGATTTGGGGGCAATCCAGGTTTGATGGTAATGGCCGCCTTCTGGGTGCGGTGCAAGGTTGAGGTGATCAATAATTTCAGCGGCAGAAAACATATTTTGGTCTTTCCAAGGGGTAATAATCAAATCTTGAAAAGCAGTGTTTGGCCAAAACGTCAACCATCCTGCATGGGCACCTTAAAAACCATCGGCGCCCGTCGTTGGGGTGTTGGGATCGGTGGTTGCTGGATCATTTGTCGGGTCTGTATTTGGGTCTGTCGTCGGATCGGTTTCATGGGTTGGCTCGGACACATCAGAATAGGCGGAATGGCTGCCGTCGCTTTCGCCGTTTTCGGCAAGTGCGCGCGCCTCTGATTTTATTAGGAAAATTTCAAGTTGCGCGAGCGTTGGGTTGGTTTTGTTGATAAAGGAAATGGCCGCTTTTAATTGATCAACCATTGTCGAGGTCGGAACCCGCCCAAGCGAACGCATCGCGCTTGCTGCGTTGGCGCGGTGAACAGGACCACCTTGAAACGCCATTGCCGTTGGCGGAACCGAAATCTTGGAGGCCCAGCGAGGACCACCAAGATAGACCGCCGAAAACATAATCTTGGCCTTGATCGGCGTGGTGCCCCCAACGCGCAAGGCGTCGTAAAACATCCGGTGAACGTTCTGCCAGGTATCGGTGTGATAGCGCGCACCGTTTTCATTGCCGATGCCACAATATGCGTCATGTATGGTTGAGGCATTAATAAATTCGGGGCTTGTGGGATTTCCAATCAGGGATACAAAAATATCCGGAATTGAGGCCCCGTCGGTTAGCGTGTCCTTGGGCGCGATCCAGCGATTTGCCCGGGCATCGACAAAATCAAGCTGCGAGGCAGTTTGAAAAAACGTGGCCTTGCGTGAAGCGAGTTTGATTCCGGTTTGTTGAAGTTGAACAGGACCATTGAAAAACGCACAATTGGGGCGCGCGGATCCCTGACATTCTGTATGGGATATCGCAATACTGGTTTGGGCGAGTTGAATATTTGTCGGGGTTTCGGGGGCAATTACACATGCCGAAACAGCAAAGAAAACACCAATAGAGGAATAAGAACGCAGCATAAAACAACCTTGAATACAGGATAGCAGACCTAAGGAAACTCTGAACAACATGGCTTTCGGCATGCGGAAGTTGTCGATTGCCGCTCGGGTTCACGGCACCAGCCGTTTTGCGGCCGCTTTCGCGACTGTTTTACCCCGCTCCCCTGATTTCAGGCAGATTCCGCCCTCAA
>JAUZRV010000193.1 GCA_030950105.1 Rhodobacterales bacterium
GCTCAAAGCCCATGAGCAACGCGGCATCAGCCGCCCGAACACCCCCAGATATCAACCTTCAACGCACACTCTAAACTCAGTTCAAAACGCCGCCGTCAACCCGGCCGATCCAGTGCGCCGGAAGGAAATACCCGGAGTCTGGTGAATAATTCGGGCTAAAACCAGTCGCGGGTGTTATGCATCCTGCATACGCGCAAAGAACCCGCGGGCGTTGGAGATCAAGGATTTGAAAGGACCCTCCATAGGCGACATTCGGGCCGTTTTCGGCGTTGCGGCACGGGGGATGTCGGCGTAAGGCGGATGGATGGGTAACATGACAACAAACATGCAGATGTCCTATGGCGGGCATATACGGGCGGTTTTCGCGCTGGGCCTGCCGTTGGTGGGCAGCAATGTGGCGCAATTTGCCATCACATTGACGGACGCATTTATGCTCGGCTGGTATAGTGTCGAGGCACTGGCGGCGCAGGTGTTGGGCGGCATGGTGTTTTTTACGTTGTTTATCGTGGGGGCGGGATTTGCCCAAGCGGTGATGCCGATGGTGGCGCGCGCCGCCGCCAATGACGACGATGTGCAGGTGCGCCGCGTGACGCGCATGGGATTGTGGATATCGGCGGCCTTCGGGGTGCTGGTGCTGCCGGTGATGATTTATAGCGAGGCGTTATTGGTGCTGCTGGGGCAACAGCCCGAGGTGGCGGATCTTGCGGGGCAATATCTGGTGATTGTGGGCGCGTCTATTGTGCCGGCGTTGTTGGTTATGGTGTTGAAAAATTACCTGTCGGCGCTAGAGCGCGCGCAGATCGTTTTGTGGATCACCATTGGCGCGGTTCTGGTCAATGTCTTGTTCAATTACGCGCTGATTTTCGGCAATTGGGGCGCGCCGGAAATGGGCATACGCGGGGCGGCGGTGGCGTCAATTGCGGTGCATATTGTGTCGGTGATTTTGCTGGTGATCTATGTGCAATATATCACCCGCGCGGAATCCCTGTTTGCGCGTCTGTGGCGCCCGGATTGGGAGGCCTTCGGGCTGGTGTTTCGCCTTGGTTGGCCGATCGGATTGACATCCTTGGCCGAGGTCGGGTTGTTTGCCTCGGCGTCGATTATGATGGGGTGGCTGGGCACGGTGGCGCTTGCGGCGCACGGGATTGCGCTTCAGATCATATCGTTGTTGTTCATGGTGCATCTGGGTTTGTCGAGCGTGGCCACGGTGCGCGCCGGGCGCGCGCTCGGGCGCGGCGATGCGATTGGGTTGCGGCGCGGGGCCAAGGTGGCGATTGCAATGTCGTTGATTGTTTCGCTGGCATCGGTTGTGGTTTTTATCGCCATTCCGGAGGTGTTGATCGGGGTGTTTCTCAATCCGAACGAAACCGCACGCGCCGAGGTGATTTCAATTGGCATCGGGTTGCTAATGGCCGGCGCGGTTTTTCAACTTGTTGACGGGGCGCAAGTGATGGCGCTGGGCCTGTTGCGCGGGATGCAGGACACGCGGGTGCCGATGATCATTGCCGGCCTGTCCTATTGGGTTGTCGGGGTGCCGGCGAGTTATGTTATGGGGTTTACCCTTGGCTGGGGCGGTGTCGGGATCTGGCTTGGTTTGGCGGTGGGGCTGGCGCTTGCCGGGGTGTTTATGATGGTGCGGTTCTGGGGCTGGTCGGTGAACGGCATCGACACCGATTGATCCCTATCCGCTGGCAACCATCAGTCTTTCCAAGCCGTGAAAATGATAGAGATTGGCATAGGTCGGCGGCGCCGTGATCCGCAAATTCGGACAGCGTTCAAACAGGATCCGCAGGGCAATGGCAAGTTCGAGCCGCGCGAGCGGAGCGCCAACGCAAAAATGGATGCCACCACCAAAAGACGCGTTTTTACGCGTGGCGCGGGCGGGATCAAATGTATCGGGATCGGGCCAAGTTAAAGGGTCACGATTGGCCGCGGCAAGCACCAGTGCGATTTGATCGCCGCGTTTGAAATCATGACCAAACAGCGTGATATCTTCGTAGGCGTGGCGATTGAATATATGCACCGGCGGATCGAACCGGATGATTTCCTCGACTGTGGCATCAATCGCGTCGGGGGCCAGCGCAGACAGCGGCGTGGCGGTCTCCAACAGGGTTTTGACGCCGTTGCCGATGGTGTGCACTGTGGCCTCGTGGCCGGCGTTGAGCAGGATAATACAGGTGGTGATCAATTCGTCAGTAGAGAGTTTTTCACCGGCTTCTTCGGCGGCAATCAAATGCGTGATCAGATCATCGGCGGGCGTCTTGCGGCGGGTTTCGATATGGGCGCGCATGAAGGCGACAAAGGCCTCGGTGGCGGCGATGCCCCGGTCTTCGACGGCACGGGTGCGGCGCGCCTGATACATCGCCACCATATCGTTTGACCATTGCAAAAGCTGATCGGACATGCCCTCGGCGACGCCAAGCAGGCGGGAAATGATCACCACCGGCAGGGTGTTGGCATAAGCGGTGATCAGATCGAAATCACCGGCCGGGAATTGGTCAATCAAATCATGGCTAAGCCGGGTAATTTCGGGGGTGAGTTCCTTGATGCGGCGCGAGGTAAAGGCGCGCAGGACCAGAGACCGCAGGCGGGTGTGGCGCGGCGGTTCCAGTTCCAGCATGGAATGGGCCTCGACCGCGTAAAATGGGGCAAGATGTTCGGGGATCGGGGTGGCAAATTCGGCCACGGCTTCGCGGCCAAAACGGCGGTCTTTCAAAAGGGCCTGCACGGTGTCATTGTCGAATGCGGCGACCATGTTGTAGTCGCTCCAGACGCTGATCGGGCCATTTGTGCGGTCACCGGAACGGGCGCGGGCGTAGAACGCATAGGGATTCTGGACAAAATCGGGATCGGTCGGGGATTGGGAAAGAATACGCATGTGGTGTTTTTGCCAGTTGTGCTGGTCAATGCAAGCCTTGGTTTGCTAGGTTCGCCAAATGAAAGCAAAATCATTCAGAAAACTCGGTGTTTTGGTGCTGTTTCTGGCGGCGGTGGCCGGTGGGGCGGGCGTGGTGTGGCGGGTTTCCTATTTTCAGGCGCTGGATCAGGTGGCGCAGCGCGGCAAGGCCGATTTGGCATTGGCGGTGGATCGCTTGGGCGGGCAATTGCAACGCTACCGTGAAATGGCGGTGTTGATGGCGGATCATCCGGTTTTGACGGCGCTGGTGGCGGGGGGCGATGATGGCGCGGCGCGGGCGTTGTTGGTCGGGGCGGCGGATAAAACATCGGCGCTTGATTTGTTTTATGTCGACACCGAGGGGCGTATATTGGCGCAGGCGCAGGCATCCGGTGCGGCGGGGGAAATTGCGCAGAAGCCGTATTTTATCCGCGCAATGCAGGGCGCGTTGGGCAGCGGGCATGGTATTTATGGCGCGAAGGCGCAACGGGCCTATTTTTTTGCGGCACCGGCATTTGCGCGTGATGGAAGGGTATTGGGCGCGCTTGTGGTGGTGGTGGATATCGACAACGTGGAAGAAGCGTGGCGCGGATCAAACCCGACGGTGTTTTTTAGCGATGTCGAGGGCACGGTTTTTCTGTCCAATCGTTCCGAGCTGTTGTTTTGGCGACTTGGGCCACGGGGGCGCGGGTTGCGGGCACCGGATGGTTCGGCGTCAAGGTTTTCCGCGCATGACACCGGCCCGCATGATATTTGGCAGATGGCGTGGGGGCCGTATATTCCGGCGCGCGCACTGCATCTGGCGCGGGATTTGCCGGTGATCGGGATGCGGGGCGAGGCGTTGATTGATGTGGCACCAGCGCGGCGTTTGGCGGGGTTGCAGGCGGCGGTTGTGGGCGCGATCCTGCTGGCGTTCGGGGCGCTGTTGTTTCTGGCGACCGAACGGCGGCGCACCTTGGCGCGCGCCAACGCGCAATTGGAAACCCGCGTCGAGGCGCGCACCGTTGAATTGCGCCGTGCGCAGGCCGATCTGGTGCAGGCGGGAAAACTAAGCGCGCTCGGGGTGATGTCGGCGGGGATTTCCCATGAGTTGAACCAGCCGTTGATGGCGATTCAGCAATTTGCCGAAAATGGCGGGAAATTTTTGCAACGTGGCAAAGAAGACAAGGCGGCGGATAACCTGTTGCGGATCGGGGATCTTTCGGCGCGCATGGCGCGGATTATCAAAAACCTGCGGGCCTTTGCGCGTCAAGAAAGCATTCCCATGGGGCGGGTTAATCTTGCCGCAGTGATTGATATGGCGGTGGAATTAACCGCTGCGCGTTTGAAAAAAGATGAAATTACAATGGATTGGGCGGCACCCGTGGGGCCGGTTTTTGCCTATGGTGGCGAGGTGAGATTGGGGCAAGTGTTTGTCAATCTGATCACCAATGCGGCGGATGCAATGGTCCAAAGTGGCGAAAACGCGCCGCGCCATATCCGGATTGTGATCAATAACGGTGATAAATTATCGGTGACAGTGCGCGACAGCGGGCCGGGAATTGATGCGCTGGACAAGATTTTCGAGCCGTTCTACACCACTAAAAGCGTGGGAAGTTCCGAGGGGATGGGGCTTGGGCTGTCTATTTCCTATGGGTTGGTGCAGAGTTTTGGCGGACAGATTCGGGGTGTAAATGCCCAAGAGGGCGGCGCGATATTTACCGTCGATCTTGAATATTGGCGAGAGGAGAGCGGCGCATGAGACGGCGGGTTTTGTTGGTCGATGATGATACTGCGGTGCGCGAGGCGCTGTGCCAGACGCTTGAATTGGCCGATATCGAGGTGATTGCCGCCGCGTCGTTTATCGAGGCAAAGGACCATATAGCGCCGGATTTTGGCGGAATCGTGCTGAGCGATATCCGGATGCCGGGCCGTGACGGGTTTTTCCTGTTGGACCATACCCGGAACTGCGATGCCGAATTGCCGGTGATATTGTTAACCGGGGAAGGCGATATTCCGATGGCGGTGGCGGCATTGGGGCGCGGCGCGTTCGGGTTTTTGGAAAAACCCTGTGCGCCGAGTGATCTGTTGGTGGAAATTGAACGGGCGTTGAAAACCCGGGCGCTGGTCCTTGAAAATCGCGGGCTAAAGGCGCGCCTCGAGGTCGGGGATCCGGCAGCGCGGATGTTGTTTGGCTCCTCGGATTTGGCAGAAAGATTGCGCCGCCAAGTGCGAGAGGTTGCCCAAGCCGAGGCCGAGGTTCTGGTGTCGGGACCACCGGGCAGCGGGATATCCAAAGTGGCGGAAGTGATCCATTTGTTGTCGGCGCGGGGCCAACGCCCTTTTGAAAAACGCGCCTCGGCGGGGTTGTCGCGGGATGGTTTTTCGGCGGCGTGCGAGGCGGCGCGCGGTGGCAGTCTATTTCTGGACGAAATCACCGCGATGCCGATGGACACCCAGTTTGCGGTGGTTGACCGGCTTGAACAGGACGCGCAGTTGCGGGTGATCGCGGGATGTTCAAGTGATGCACAGGCGGCGGTGCAAAACGGCACGTTAAACCCGGATTTGTTTTACCGTCTTGACGTGATGCGGGTGCGGATTCCGTCATTGGCCGAGCGGCCCGAAGATATTGCGGTTCTGTTTGCCCATTATGTGGCGCAAGCGAGCGAACAGGCGGGATTGCGCGCACCGGAAATCACCAATGATGTGGTCGCGGATTTAATGGCGCAGGACTGGCCGGGGAATGCACGTGCGTTGATGAGCACGGCAATGCGGTTTGTTCTCGGGGTGTCCTCGCAGGACGGAAACGTCGCCACAGATGGAGTAGGCGGTTTGGGATTGAGCGCGCAAATGGCGCAGGTCGAGCGCACGTTTTTAGTGTCGGCACTGGTGCGTGCGCAAGGGCGGGCCAGCGTTGCGGCGGGGGACCTTAAGCTGCCGCGCAAGACGTTTTATGACAAGTTGGCGCGTTACAGGATTCGCCCTGAGGACTACCGAACAAGTTAATACGCAGATGGAAATCTGTGCGGTTTTTCGCACATTTAAATAAATTCAGTGTGTGGAAAATCGCACAGGGGTTTGCAGGTGTTGAATTCAATGCTTTAATACTTTCATGTAATATATGGAATATAATAGATAAATAAATCTTAATGCAAGTTTATTCACAAGTGCTTGAGCGGGCGTTGATCTTGGGCGATCCTGCTGTGGATAGCACTTTGTTAAGTGTGAAATCGCAAGTTTCTTAATATCCCGGGAGGATTACCAATGAAATTTTTAACAGCAACAGCAACAGCCGTGGCCCTGACCATGAGCGTAACCGCCGTAAATGCGTCCGAGCAATGTGACGAAGGCGAAGTGGTTATCAAATTTAGCCACGTAACCAACACCGACCGCCACCCTAAAGGCATCGCCGCATCGCTGTTGGAACAGCGCGTCAACGACGAGATGAACGGCAAAGCCTGTATGGAGGTTTTCCCCAACTCGACACTTTATAACGATAACAAAGTTCTCGAAGCGATGCTTCAGGGCGACGTGCAATTGGCAGCGCCAAGCCTGTCGAAATTCGAAAAATTCACCAAACAGTTCCGCCTGTTCGACCTGCCGTTCATGTTCAAAAACATCGACGCGGTGGATGCATTCCAAGCGGGTCCCGATGGTCAGGCTTTGCTTGATTCCATGCAGGGTCGCGGTCTGCAAGGATTGGCATTCTGGCACAATGGCATGAAGCAAATGTCAGCCAATGTGCCGCTGATTTCGCCAACAGATGCCAATGGTTTGAAATTCCGCGTTCAATCCAGCGACGTTCTCGTCGCGCAAATGGAAGCCATCGGTGGCAGCCCGCAAAAAATGGCGTTTTCCGAGGTCTACGGCGCGTTGCAACAGGGTGTTGTGGATGGTCAGGAAAACACTTGGTCCAACATCTATGGCAAGAAATTCTTTGAGGTGCAGGACGGTGTAACCGAAACCAACCACGGTATCATCGACTATCTTCTGGTGGCCAATGTTGATTGGCTCGAGAGCCTTGACGCCGATGTGCGTGACCAGTTGTTGACCATCATCCGCGAAGTAACCGCGACCCGCAACGCCGAAGCCTTTAGCGTGAACGAAGCGGCCAAAGCGTCGATCGTTGCCGCCGGTGGCACCATTCGTGCGCTCGACGCGACACAGCGCCAACAGTGGGTTGATACCATGATGCCGGTTTGGGCGCAGTTTGTTGGCGATGTGGGCCAAGACAAAATTGATGCCGCACAAGCCATCAATGCGATGCACTAAACCTTGGCAAGAGGCGGGGTAAACCCGCCCGCAAGGTTTAGAACAAGGTTCGGGCGGGCCGCGAATGGCCCGCCCTTTTTATACAGTTTACATGCTGTGGGAGGGGGTCCTATGCAAGATCATCAATCAAGTTTTGGCGACCGGATCGAGGAGACGCTTATTGCGGTTATCCTTGGCCTGATGACGATGGTGACATTTATCAATGTCATCGTGCGCAAATTGTTTGCCAATGATCCGCCGGTGTTTATTGAAATGCTCGGGCTTGAAAATATCGGGCTTTGGGGCGGTGAATTGACGGTGTTTATGTTTGGTTGGCTTGGCCTTCTGGGTGCGAGTTATGCGGTCAAAAAGGGGTCGCATCTCGGGGTGGATGTGTTGATCAATATGGTGGGCGCACCGGCGCGGCGCAAAATGGGTATTTTTGCAGTTGCGATCTGTATTATCTATTCGTTTTTGTTGCTCAAGGGATCATGGGATTATTGGGCGAATTTCGCCAATTTGCCGGGCACCGACGGGCGTTGGTTTCCTTTGGGGTTTGAAGACAAGTTCCGCGGCAAGGGCTGGTACGAGGTCGAAAGCGTGCCAAATCCGGCCATTTTCGGATTTCTGGAAGGTATGTTTAACCAAGGCGAGGTCTATGAAAAGCTGCCGCGATTGGTGCCGTATTTTGTGCTTCCTTTGTCTATGGCATTGTTATTGTTCCGGTTTGTCGAATCTGGAATCAAGATATGGAACGGCGATATCGACCGTGTTGTGGCCAGCCACGAGGTCGAAGACGAAATTGAAGAATTGCGTAAAGCCGAGGGAGAACACTAATGGAAATTGCTCTGCTTTTTGGGCTGATCATCGCAATGATGGCGGTTGGCGTGCCGATTGCCGTGTCGTTGGGGATGTCGTCGATATTGTTCTTGCTGGTGTTTTCCGACAGCTCGCTCGCGTCGGTGGCGCAAACCCTGTTTTCGGCATTTGAAGGCCATTCCACGCTACTTGCCATCCCGTTTTTCATTCTGGCTTCGACGTTCATGTCGACGGGCGGTGTGGCGCAGCGGATTATCCGGTTTTCCATCGCCTGCGTCGGCCATTTCCAAGGTGGATTGGCGATTGCGGGGGTGTTTGCCTGTATGATGTTCGCGGCCCTGTCGGGGTCGTCTCCGGCAACCGTGGTAGCGATCGGGTCGATTGTGATCACCGCGATGCGTCAAGCCGGATATAGCAAGGATTTCGCCGCTGGCGTGATCTGTAACGCGGGCACCTTGGGGATTTTGATCCCGCCGTCGATCGTGATGGTGGTCTATGCCGCGGCGGTCGAGGTGTCGGTCGGGCGGATGTTCCTTGCCGGGGTTATTCCGGGGATTTTGGCCGGAACTATGTTGATGATCGCCATCTATGTAATGGCGCGGATCAAAAACATGCCCAAGGGCGAATGGGCCGGTTGGGGCGAGATTTTCGGAGCGTTTCGCGAGGCGTTCTGGGGGTTGATGTTGGTGGTGATTATCATGGTCGGGATTTACGGCGCACCGTGGTATAGCAGTGAACTTGGGCTTCATAAGGCCAAGGCGTTGTTCACCCCGACCGAAGCGGCAGCCGTGGCGGCGATCTATGCGTTTCTTGTGGCGACATTCGTGTATCGCGACATGGGACCATTGGCGGCGCGCAACGGGGGCGAACGCAAGAACCTTCTGCAAAAGCCGCTCGCTTTGGTCACGGCGTGGGGGCATATCGATACCCGAAAAACATTGTTTGATGCGGGGAAATTGACGGTTACGTTGATGTTTGTAATCGCCAACGCGTTGATATTGAAACATGTATTGACAGATGAACAGGTACCGCAACAAATCACCACTGCCATGTTAAGTGCCGGTCTCGGGCCGGTTATGTTTCTTATCGTGGTCAATGTGATCCTGTTGATTGGCGGGCAATTTATGGAGCCGTCCGGGTTGTTGTTGATTGTGGCACCGTTGGTGTTTCCGATTGCGATGGAGCTTGGCATTGATCCGATTCACCTCGGGATTATCATGGTGGTGAATATGGAAATCGGGATGATTACGCCGCCTGTGGGGCTTAATCTATTTGTCACCTCGGGGGTGGCGGGGATGTCGATGATGCGGGTTGTGAAGGCGTCACTGCCATTTCTGGCGGTGCTGTTCGTGTTCCTGATTATGATCACCTATATCCCGTGGATTTCGACGGTTCTGCCCAACGCGATGATGGGACCGGAGATTATCACCAAGTAAGCGGGGCGCTAGCGCGCTTTATTGTAGAGAACAAGGAAAGGCGGCGTCCGGTTTGCGAACGCCGCCTTTTGCTGTGCGGGTGGTCTTTGGATATTTAAGCGAAAAAGAAGTTTTAGGCGCTTTTTTCCAAGGCGGTGATGATTGGCGAGAAATCGGATTGTTTGAGGGAGGCACCGCCAACCAAGGCGCCATCGACGTTGGAGACGGCGAAAATTTCGGCGGCGTTATCGGGTTTGACCGAGCCACCATACAGCAGGCGCACCGAGCGGCCGACGCCCGGACCAAAACGGCGCTCTAGGCGGGCGCGGATGAAATCATGGACCTCGCCGATTTGATCGAGCGTGGGCACAAGGCCGGTTCCGATTGCCCAAATCGGTTCGTAAGCAAGGACCAGATTTTCGCCGGTGCAATCGTCAGGCAGCGACATGGCGAGTTGGGCCGCGATAATATCGAGGGTATTGGCGGCCTCGCGTTGGGCGAGGGATTCGCCCATGCAAATCACGGTGGTCAGGCCGACAGCATGGGCGGCACGGGCCTTTTCGCGGATCAGGTCGTTTGATTCCTCGTGGTCTACGCGGCGTTCAGAATGGCCAAGGATCACGGCGGTGGCACCAGCATCAACCAGCATCGCCGCCGAGATATCGCCGGTATGGGCACCGGCGGCGGTGTGGCAATCCTGCCCACCGGTGGTGAGGGGGTGGGATTTGGCGAGGGCGCTGGCCTGGGCCAGAAGGGTCGCGGGGGGGCAGATCAGGATATCGACATCCGGTGTGTCGTGGGCCGATATCAGGCCGCTGAGTTCTGTCAGGGTGGCGCTTGTGCCGTTCATTTTCCAATTGCCAGCGGCTAGTTTCCTGCGCATGTAATGTTTCCTTTTGTAAACTGTTATCGCTCACATGCCCAGAAATCGGGTTTGGGTGCAATAGGGGGATGCCGGCCTGCGACGTCAGGAAGCGGATTATAGGGCGGCGAGGGCCTGTTGCGCCCAGTCGGTTGCAATTTCCAGATCATCAAGTGCTTCGGAAGGAAGTGTCCAATAGCCCATGGTGCGGCCGTTTTCAGTGCTAAATTTCACGGCGCCGGCAGCGGCCATTTTGTCGGCAAATGCGCCTTTGGCCTTGAGGTAGAGGGTGGTGTCGGCGCTTAGGATGGCGAAAACCTGTCCTTGGTGGTAGAGCGTCAGGCCACCCATCATTTTGCGGTGGGTGAGATCGCCAAGCGGGGCGAAAATCTCGTATACGAAATCAATGTCGGTTTGGGTGACGCTCATGATTTGGCGGCTTTGGCGGCTGCGCGGAATTTTTTCGCGTGTTTTGCCGCTTGCTTTTTGGTGGCCGCGGCGATTGCGGGGACAAGGGATTGGCGCGCCCAATCAAGGGCGGTTGCGGGATCATCAAGGGCAGTGTCAGGCAGCGACATCAGGCCGTTGATGGTGCGGGGGCCGGTTTTAGTGTCATATTGAAACGGGGTAGAACCGGCGGCGGCATAACGTGCGGCCAAGGGTTTGTCGGCCTTCATGAACAGGGTGTCGCCGATGATCATGGCGAACATCGCGTTGTCGATATAAAGACCGCTGCCGCCAAACATGCCGGTTGTGCGGATCTCGCCGAGGTCGGCAAATAATTCGCGGGTAAATTCGAGGAAATCAGGATCGGTGGCCATTAAGGGGCGGTCCTTACATACCTTCGAATTTGATCGATTCACCGCAACCGCAGGCCTCGGTGACGTTGGGATTGCGGAACTTGAAACCGCTTTCAAGCAGCGAGGTTTCATAGTCGATTTCCGTGCCAAACAGGAACATTTGCGCCATCGGGGCGATCATCACACGGGCGCCATCGACTTCGACCGTTTCATCAAGCGGGTCGATGTCAGAGACATAATCCATGGTATATTCCATGCCCGCACAGCCGCCTTTTTTGACGCCGATGCGCAGGCCCTTGTGGCCGTCTTTGGCCATCAGTTTGGCGATTTGCGATGCGGCGGCCGAAGTCATCGAAACGGCCTGTTTTCCGGGTATGGCGAACATAGTGATCTCCTGTTTCACAAGGTAAACATAGGCAGTGTTGCGGTTATTCGCAAGTTAGGCGGGTTATACCTGTGCGGCGGCGCGGCACAGATTGGTCAGTTTGGTGCGGGTTTGGGCGAGCGTGAGAAAGCCAAGACCACAATCGGGGGCGGCAATCAGGCGTTCGGGCGGCAGGATTTCAAGCATCGCCTTCATGCGGGCGACGATTTGATCTACCGGCTCTATTGCGCTTACCGCGATGTCGACAAAGCCAACGATAGCAGTGGTTTTGGTGAATTTTTCAAACAGGGACAGGTCGCTGTGGCAATGGCAATCTTCAATCGAAAGCGCGTCGATTTTGCCATCAAGAGCGGCGACCAGTTGGTGATAAACGCTGTGGTCGGCCTTGGGGTATTCGGGTTGGTCAATGTGTTCGGGATAGCCGCAGCACATATGCACCGTGCGCACCACGTGATTGGGGACGCCGTGAAATACGCGTTCAAGGGTTTCAAGCCCATAGTCCATGGCGGCGTCGGGTTTGCGCGCGAACACCGGTTCATCGACCTGAATATGGACGCAACCGGCATCGGCGAGGGCCAATACTTCGACGTTGAGGGCATCGGCGAGATCACGCGCCAGAGCGGCGTCACTGTCGTAGAAACAATTGGCGGTGGTGTCCATGATGGTCAACGGGCCGGGCAGGGTGATTTTGGCGGGGCGATCCGATGCGGCCCGATCTGACGCAGCCTGTGCCTCACGGAAATCGCGGGGTAGAACGCTTGCCCCGGCCGAGATTTTGCCACGGATAGCGGGCAGGTCGGTTTCATAGGCGCCATTGCGCAAAATGCGGTGTTCGAGGTCGACAAAATCAAAGCCGCCCATGTGGCGACATTGGTAATGCACATAGTTTTCGCGGCGTTGTTCGCCGTCGGTGGGCACGTCGATACCGCAGTCGATTTGCACCTGCACCGCCTGCGCCGTGGCGCGGGCGAACAAGACGTCGTTTTCGGGACTTTCGGACCAGTTTTTCAGGACGTCGGCAGTATAGTTTTGCGCGCCGTGTTCGATCTGGAACCAGTCCTTGATCGGCACATAATCCGGTTTGGGGAAGGCCCCGATGCAGGTGGTTTTAATCGGCATGAGGGCGTCCTTTTCTTAGGGCTGTGCCGTGGATATTACATGAAGCCAAGTTCGAGGCGGGCCTCGTCCGACATCATTTCCATACCCCAAGGGGGTTCCCAGATCAGCTGTACGTCGACAGTGCGCACGCCGGGCAAAGGGGAAATCGCATCGGCGATCCAGCCGGGCATATCACCGGCCACCGGACAACCGGGCGCGGTCAGGGACATTTTGATTTCGACGTCGTTACTGCCGGAAATATAGATCGTATAGATCAGGCCGAGATCGTAGATATTGACCGGAATTTCAGGGTCGTAAACCGAGCGGCAGGCGGCCACCACATCATCATAGAGTTCGTGCCCGGTGCTTGACGGGGCGATGAGGGGGGCACCTTCAACGGCTTCGTTGGTGGTGTCGGTGTTTGTGTTGTTGGTCTGGGTCATGTCGAGTCCTGCCTATTTCCTGACCAAACATATAGGGATTAGAACGCGCGCCGTCCAGAGGCGGCTTGTCGCATTTTTGCAGACCAGGGGCGAAGGGCGGCGGGGGCGTTGTTTTCTTGGCCTTAACCGTGTTCTTCGTTTTGATCCGAAAGGCGCGAAGACAGCAAATCGCCGGTTTCGCGCAGGATCGAATAGGCCACCATCGACACCGCAGTGTTGATTTGTTTCAACGCGCGCAGGGTTTCCTGATGGATATTGGAGGATTCGATGCTCTCGGTGGTGCCTTTGCGCAGGCGCTCCATGTGGCGCAATTGCAGCTCCTGTTCGACGTCGCGCACGCGTTCTTTTTCTTCGACCAACTGGCGGGCATTGTCGACGCCGCCGGTCATCAGAACATTGAGAGAGAGTTGCACATTGGACAGGACCCGATCATGGAAATCACAGAGATCCCGCCAGCCTTCGGGGGAAAAGTGGATGTCTTTGGTATCGCGTTTGGCCGCCATATTAAGCAGGTTTTTGGAAATGACATCGCCTGCCGCCTCGAGGTTGATCGAGATTGAGGACAGGTCCATGCTGCGGTGGGCGGCATCTTCGGGCAGTTTGTTTTGGTGGAGTTTGGCCAAGAACAGTTTGGTTTCGAAATACATTTTGTTGACGTCGGCCTCTTTGTCGCGAATGGCGGTGGCCATCGGGTCGTTCCAGCCGTCATAAAGTTGCATCATCGGGGACAGCATCGCCTCGATGGTTTCGCCAATGCGCAGCACCTCGCGAGAGGCGCAATCAAGGGCGCGGGTCGGATTGTCGAGGGCGGCGGGATCAAGCGCGCTAATGCGTTCGATCTGCACCGCGTCATCGCCGTTTTCGGGGGGGGCGAGGATAGACCCCAGAAAGCCGGTAACCGGTTTGATCAAGGGCAGCCCGATGAGCATGATCGCGGCATTGTAAATCAGGTGCAGGTTGATGGTTTGACGCGCCGCATCCGCGCCGAGAAACGTAAGGTCCAGATTGGCGTAGGCGAGGACCAGCAGAGCAATGATTGCCCCGCCACCGCGCAGCACCAGATTGCCGACAACAATGGTACGGGCCTTGATCGGGGCACTCAGGGTGAGGAAAAACGGAATGAAAGAGCCGCCAAGATTGGCCCCCAGAACCAGCGCCATAGCGGCGGTAACCGGCAACAACCCTTGGGCTGCGAAGGTGACAAACATCAACACGGCGGCCACGCTTGAATGCATGGCCCAAGCGAGGATGGCCCCGACGATAAAGGCGGAAAACACATCATTGGCAAGGTAGGCGGCGAAGGGTTCAATCGCGGCGCTGTCCCGCAGAGGGTCGGTGGCGGCGCGGATCATATCGAGGGAAACCAGAATCAGCGCAAGGCCGATCAGGATGCGGCCGGCCTGTCGCGTCGTGCGTTTTTCACCGCGTAAAAACAGCGCGACCCCGATGAGCAGAAGCAGTGGCACCAACCACGCGGCGCGCACCAGCAATATCTGGGTGACAATGGCGGAACCGAGATCCGCACCAAGGAATATGGCGAGGCCGACAGAGACGCTTAGCACACCTTTGGACGCGAAATTCGACACCAGCATGGCAACCGCGGTGGAACTTTGCAAAACGATAGCGGCAAGGGCGCCGGTGCCCGCAGCCAAGGGCGGATTTGCAGAACTGCGACGCAACCAGGTGCGCAATTGCGAAGAAAACGCGCGTTGCACGCCGGTGCGGATAATGCGGACTGACCAAAGCAGCAGCGCCGCTGCACCGGCCAAATTCAGTATAAAAAGGAGCAAAACGCGTTTCCTGTGTAATTTTCTGGTCAGACCTAGGCAGGCGGTGACAAAGACGCAAGGGGAAACGGGAGGTGTTGGGGCGGGAATTGCCCGAAAACTGCAAAAAAACAGCCTGTTTTGCAGTTTTTGGGGCGTTGTTAGCGCTATTTAGCTGCTTAAGTCGTGGCGAGGGACGTATGGGCCGCGCGTAGGAAATCATCGGCAGATTTTGCCGAAACCTCGGGTGGGTTTGGTTGATGGGGCGCGAGGGTGTGGGCGAGATTTTGATGGCGGATCAATTCAAACAAACGCGCAAGGCGTGCCCCTTTGCGCCCGAACACTTGTTCGGGTGGTGCGCGTAAATCGTAAGGGTCGACATAAATCATAGTAACCTCGGCAAGGTGCAAAAATGCGTATTCATGTGTTGGCACCTACGGGAGCGGCATCATGTAAACGCATGTTCCGTGCCGATCCTGCGCAGGTGTTTCGGGACACCAATGTGATCCAATGTAATCTCGAAACGGTTTAACGTTGCTCTAATATTGGCAGGTGAATACGGCGAAATTGATGCCAAACCCATTCGGTTTTGAGGCAATTATAGGAAGATTTAACGACAATTGTTGCTAATCTGGAAACAATGACCTTGGGTATCGGTCATTGTTGGGGGGTGGCCGGTGGCAAAGGGATTAACAGCCCTTTTTACATTTGCTCAGGGAAATTGCCGCCCCGGCCTTGCAGGCGTCGGTTTTGCAATCCTTCACAGTTTTGTCATAGGCGTCATAACAGTCGCTCAAGCAATCAAGCGTATCCTTGCGCGCAACGGCGGGATCCTGTTCAAAGGCGTGTTCCAATGCGTCGTTGTTCCCGAGAACGCCTTCGGCACGGAGTTGGCTTTCGGCAATTTCACGGGCTTTTGCAGGCAGCGCCGCGAGGCGGGTGGCGATGGATTCTGTTAACATTTCAGGCTCCTTTTACGGGAAACCAAAATAGCGTTTCCGCATTTTGGCAGGGTTGAAAACCAACCCTTGAGCCTATTGTAGCAGCTGCCACGCGACGCGGCGTTGATCCGCATCAGGCCGCGTCGCGTGGTGTTGGTTTTTAGGGATAATGCCGGTTCAAAGAATCAATCAGGTGCGGCGGCGGCGATTTTTGCGCGGCGCGGGCACATCGCCCCCTGTGCCATCGCTGGCGGACGAGAAAGGCCCCATAGCATCGGTGATTTGTTCAAGAGTGGGGCGCGCACCGCGCGGGCGGGTGGTCAGCGCCTCATACATTTTATCAAGGTGCTCTTTCATGGTGCCACAACAACCGCCGATAATGGTCGCGCCAGCGTCGCGGGCGAGACAGGCGTAATCAGCCATCAATTCGGGCGTGCCATCGTAATGGATATGCCCGTGTTCATATTTGGGAATACCGGCATTGCCTTTGGAAATGATCGGGCGTTCGGTGCCTTGCGCGCCAAACCCCAGAACCGTGCGCAGGATGTCGGAGGCACCAGTGCCGCAATTGGCGCCAAAGCCGATGGGCGGGTTGGGCAGGCTTTCGACCATGGCGACCATATCGGCGCTGGTGACGCCCATCATGGTGCGTCCGGCGGTGTCAAAACTCATGGTGCCGCACCACGGCATATCGGCAAGGGCAAAGGCCTCGGCGGCGGCGCGGTATTCTTCGGCGGCGGAAATGGTTTCAACCCAGGCAACATCGGCCCCGCCTTCCTTGAGGCCCTCGGCCTGTTCGTGAAACATCTCGACGGCACTGGCGTGGGTGAGGGTGCCCATCGGTTCAAAAATATCGCCGGTGGGGCCAACGGATCCGGCGACGATAACGGTGCGCCCCGAGGCATCGGCAACTTCACGGCCAAGTTCGGCAGCGACGCGGTTCAATTCGCGCACGCGATGTTGTTCGTTGTGCAGTTTGAGACGCGAAGCATTGCCACCAAAACTATTGGTGAGGAAAATATCGCTACCGGCATCCACCGCAAATTTATAGAGCTTTTTAATGCGATCGGGGTGGTCCACGTTCCATAATTCCGGCGGATCACCGGCCCCTAGTCCCATATTGAACAGATTGGTGCCGGTCGCGCCATCGGCCAACAGCCAATCACGGGTCTCAAGAAGTTTGGAAAGGGCATTGGTCATGGGAAAACATCTCAAACTGTTGCTGGGTATGGTTAACGGCCCACGTGTCACAAATTTGCGCGCGGGGCAATTTCTAAATTGTCATAATCATTGTGAGGAGGGGTGTGAGGTGAGGCGTGAGGATCCGGGGCAGGAGAGGACAGAGGCGGAGAATACGAACGATTTTTGACGTTGCCCATCGGTGCGTCCCCGGGCGGGAAATGCACCGCGCGGGCCAGATCTGCGAGGGAAATAATCATCGAAGTCCACGAAGGCGCGGCCATATAGAGCGGTTGCAAACGTGGTTTGAAGCAGGTTTTGAACTGGATCAGGCCACGACCGCCATCATGGCGCAAAGCGGCACGGCGTAGCCATTTTTCAAGGCCTTTGGCGCGGGTGGGGCGTGCAGGCAGGGCGGCAAGGGAAAAGCGGGTGCGGTTTTCGTTCGCAGCAGTCGTAATTGCCGCGTAAACGAGGGCATGCATGGTGCCGTCAGGCGCGTTCGGGTGGGCGCGCATCAAATCAAGGCAGATTTCATTTGCGTTGATATGCAGGCTTATGAACCCGACAAGCGCGCCGCCTTGCCACGCCAGATAAACGCGTTGGGCGGCAAGGTATTCGGGGGAAAACCGGCCCATTGTGGCCCCGCGTGCGCGACCGTGACGGGCAATCCACGCATCATCAATCACAGCCATTTCCGGCAAAGGCAGGGATTTGGCATGTTCAATTTCAATTGCGCTTTTTTCGGCGTGGCGCAGCTTGCGACGCAACTGGCGATAGGGGGGGGTGTTGAGGCAAAACCGGCTTGGGTCAAGCACGGCCTCGTCGGCAATATGCAGCAAACGTAGCCCGTGGTGACGCGCACATACGGCCACTTTTGGTGTGCATTTATACAGTGAATACAATTTGTTGTGCTGCTTTGATAATGTTTTGAGTGAGGAAATTGCGGTGCTTGTGGTGCCTTGAATTGGATCAAAAAACTGGTTCAGGCTTTGGCCGCTATCAAACACCAGAAGCGCGCTGTCTTGGTTGCGCATGATCCTGGTTTCACCAAAAAGCGCGAGGCCGGTTTCGGCGCGGTTGGCACGGTGCAGCGCGGCATTATCCCCGATTTGATAGGGGGTGAGGCGGGGCCTATTTGTGGCGCGTGCAAGGCGTGGCGGGCGGGCCAGAACGATCAAGGCCATAACTGCGGGAATCGCATAATACAGGATACGAAAGGCCAGAATTGCGCCGATGAGATCGGGGGCCGGTGTGGCGGGCAACAGTGCCAGCATGGTTAATTCAAATGGGCCGACACCGCCGGGGGTGCCCGAAATCAAGGCCGCCCCAAGGGCAATGAGAAACACCGGAAACATGGTTTGAAACGGGATATCAAGCGATGCGGGAAGCAGCAATTGCAAGGCCGCAGCGGCGGCGGCGGTGTCAATCAAGGTGAGCAGGGTAATGGCACCGATTGCGGTCAGGCTTGGCAGGGTGAAATTCCGGCCCCGAATCGTGATGATCGGGTGCATAAAGGCCATGAAAATCAATAGCATAAACAGGATGAGCGGGGCCGCGATCAGGATCACCGGCAGGGCCGGACCATCCAGTAGAAAAATGGCCAAAGCGGTAATCACCGACCATCCGGCAAGAAACGATACCGCAACGGTCGCGGATATTTTTGTCGCCATGGCAAGGCTCAAATCGGGCATCATGCGCCAACGCGCCAAGGCCCCCGTCAACACCCCCAAACCAAGCGTTTGGGCCAGGGCAATCGAATTGACACCGGCAAAAGCCGCGGATTTTCCGGAAAACCCTGTGCGCCAATGGCGATGCACGACCGCGTCATAGCGACCGACGGCCCAGAAACTCAGGGTGGTGGCGCCCGCAGCGGCAAGCCATTGCGGCAATGTGACCTGCGTCAGGACCGAGAGAATATGCCCCGTATCCATGTCGGACATGCGATGGGCCAGAATCCACATGCACAAAAGGCCAAGTGACAAAGGCAAAATCTGTTTAAGAACGGGCAACAGCCGATTGGGCCACCGCCCACGCATAGTCATGCGCGTTGCGAGACGAGATACTTTCACATTACACCCTCCACCAGGATGGGCGCAGGGTATGGCGAGGATTTTAAGCGGGGGTTAACAAACTATGGCGTATCACGTGGCATTTGAATCAAAGAGATTGATGAAAGCGGCAGGCCAAAAGAAAACACCCGCAATCCAGACCCTTTTTGACAAAAGGCGTGGAGTGCGGGCCAATTCGGCAAGGCGGCAGCGGATTGTATCGCCTTGAAAATTATCGAAAAACCGGGACTAAACGGTTTTCATGATGTCTTGTTTTGCAACAATGCGAAATTCGGCCAATTTGGTGCGAACCGTATCGGCATCGGCAATATCGCCAAGATCGGCGGTCACTTTGCGCACGACATCTTCGTGGCCGGCTTCTTCGAAATCGGATTTCACAACCTCGATGGCATAGGCGTCGGCGGCGTCGCCGGTTTTTCCCAGAAGGTCTGCGGCCCACAGGCCCAGCAGCTTGTTACCGCGGGCTTCGGCCTTGAATTTCATATCTTCGTCATGGGCAAATTTTGCTTCAAACGCGTGCTCGCGGTCATCAAATGCAGTCATGGCTATGTCCTTTGCGCAGTTATGTTATGCTTCATATGCTATTGTTGACAGCGAAGGGCAAGGGGCGCGATGATTTGGCGCAAATCGCGGGAAGGGTATGGGTAAATCGTGCAATACTTGCGGCGAGGAAGTCGTTGGATTAAGAGGGCGCAAGGCTTGCCGAGTCGCCCCGAAGCGGAGGCCGATAACATTTAGAGCGGAGTGGTTATGGCCCGGCGCACCAAAATCTATGAAGGCAAAGCGAAAATTCTGTATGAAGGCCCGGAGCCGGGCACGATTGTGCAGTATTTCAAGGATGACGCCACCGCGTTTAATGCGGAAAAAATGGCGGTGATCGAGGGCAAGGGCGCGTTGAACAACCGTCTGTCCGAGTATTTCATGACCGGATTGAATGGCATCGGGGTGCCGACGCATTTTATCAAACGTCTGAATATGCGTGAGCAACTTGTGCGGCAATGCGAGATTATCCCGCTGGAGGTGATTGTGCGCAATGTGGCCGCCGGATCAATCTGCACGCGGTTGGGTATAGAAGAAGGCACGCCAATGCCGCGCCCGATTGTGGAATATTGTTATAAGGACGATGCTCTGGGGGATCCGTTGGTGACCGAAGAACATATCGCCGCCTTTGGTTGGGCCAGCCAGCAGGATATGGAAGATATTCTAGCGCTGGCGCTGCGGGTGAACGATTTTATGTCGGGGGTCATGTTGGCGGTCGGGATCAAACTGGTGGATTTCAAGATCGAGATTGGCCGCGTGTATGAAGGCGATTTTCAGCGCCTTGTGGTCGCGGATGAAATCAGCCCTGACAGTTGCCGTTTGTGGGATATCGAGAGTGGGCGCAAGCTTGATAAAGATGTGTTTCGCCGCGATCTTGGTGACTTGGCCGATGCCTATACCGAAGTGGCGCGCCGGTTGGGGGTCTTGCCGAAAGGCAGCACGCCGATGACCAAACCGACGCTTATAAACTGATGTGATTGCGCCTGTGGTAGCGGGCGGGATTTGGATATTTGTAGAACAAAGAGGGTGTTGGTGGGTTGAACCGGCACGGGAGAGAGCAAAATGAAAGCACGGGTTTTTGTGATGTTGAAGAACGGGGTTCTTGATCCGCAAGGGGAAGCGGTGCGCCATGCGTTGGGCACGCTCGGGTTTGACAGTGTGCAGGGCGTGCGTCAGGGCAAAGTGATCGAGCTTGAGCTTGATGAAACGGACGCCGCGTTGGCCGAGGCCCAAGTGGGCGAGATGTGCGAAAAACTGTTGGCCAATACGGTGATCGAAAGTTACCGCGTGGAGATGATCTGATGCATGCCGCGATTCTTGTGTTTCCGGGGTCCAATTGTGACCGAGATCTGAAGGTAGCGTTTGAGGCAGCGGGGGCGGCCGAGGGGGTCAAAGTGTCGATGATCTGGCACAAGGATCAGGAATTGCCGGATGGCGTTGATATTGTTGCGGTGCCGGGCGGATTTTCATTTGGCGATTATTTGCGGTGCGGGGCGATTGCCGCCAATTCGCCAGTGTCGGAGGCGTTGCGCAAACATGTTGCGCGTGGCGGGTATGCGCTTGGAATTTGCAACGGGTTCCAGGTGTTGACCGAAACCGGATTGTTGCCCGGTGCGCTGCGGCGCAATGCCGATCAGAAATTTACCTGCAAGACGGTGGCCTTGGATGTGGCGACGCAAAACAGTGTTTTTACCAGTGAATACAGCGTCGGGCAGCGGATCAATACGCCGATTGCCAACCACGACGGGAATTATTTTGTAGATGCCGATACGTTGGCGCAACTGCGCGCCGAGGACCGGATTGCGTTTACCTATGTTGATAATCCGAATGGGTCGGTGGGGGATATTGCCGGTGTTTTGTCGGCCAACCGTCGGGTTCTTGGAATGATGCCGCACCCGGAGCGGGCAGCCGATGCGGCCCTTGGCGGGACTGACGGGGTGGCGATGTTTCGCGCATTGTCAGGGCTGGCGGCAGGGGTGATGGCGACAGCGTGACTTGAGCATGGGGGCGCGAGCGCCTATTCTATAGAATATGGAAAGTGTTCCCCCCATTCGTAAACACCCAAAGCGCAGCCGTAGATCACGGCGCGCGGCCCTGACCAGCTGGCGTATTCGGCTGGCTCTGGTTTTGGTGATGGTGGTGGCGACGGTAACGGTGGTGTCGACCAACCGGCTTTTGACCGATCGGTTTACGGCAAAAACCCGCAATAAGGCCGAATTGCGGTTGGCGCTTTATAGTGGGAACTTGTTGAGCGAACTGCGGCGTAATGCGATTGTGCCGCAATTGCTGGTGCGGGATCCGGCGCTTATTTCGGCACTGAATTCGGACGATTTTTCGCAATCTTCGCAGCGATTGATATCGTTTGAGGAAGAAATCGGGGCGGCTTCTTTGGTGTTGCTGGATCGTGACGGGCGCACGGTGGCAGCGACCGACCGGAACCGATTGGGCGAACAACACCGGCAGGAAAAATACTTTGTCGATGCGATCCGGGCAAGCGGCACGGTTTTTACGATTGCGGAACGTGATAACGGTAGCAACAGTTTTACCTATTCGCGCCGTGTGCAAAGCCAGGGCGATCAGGGGGACACGGTCGGGGTGATTGTTGTCGAGGTGGATTTGCGCAAGTTCGAGCGCGCCTGGGCGGGGATTTCGGATGCGGTTCTGGTGACCGACGGGTCTGGGAAAATTATTCTGGCAACGGCGTCGCGGTGGCGGGGATTGACCGAAGAAGAAGCTCTCATTCGGGAACCGCCGGACAGCGCGATTTCACGCGCGTTGCAGGCGACCGCCGATTGGACGGTATTGCCGCCCGACGCCTATGTGCAGGGCGAAGCGGTGATGCGCATGGAAAACAAAGTGGCGTTTCGCGGGTGGCGCATTGCCAGTTTTACCACATATGCCAGTGTGCGCGAACGGGTGAACGGGGTGCTGGCCCTCGAAATCATGGGATTCGCTATATTTCTGGCAATCGCGTTTTATTTTCTGAACCGGAAAAATGCCCTGAGGATGGTATTTTTTCAGGCTGAATCGGCTGAACTTCGCGCATTGAACGCGCGCTTGCAGCGGGAAATCGCCGAGCGCGAGAAGGTGCAAGAGACGCTTGCGGTGGCGGAACAGACGTTGGCGCAATCTTCAAAACTCGCCGCGTTGGGCGAGATGTCGGCGGCGGTTTCCCATGAATTGAACCAACCGTTGGCGGCGATGAAAACCTATCTTGCCGGTGCCGGTTTGTTGCTGCGGCGCAACCGGCCCGACGAGGCGTTGAGTTCGTTCCAGAGGATTGATGATCTGATTGAACGCATGGGGGCGATTACACGGCAGTTGAAATCCTATGCGCGCAAGGCCGGCGAGACGCTGGCCCCTGTAAATATGGGGGATGCACTGGCGTCGGCACTGTCGATGATGGAGCCGCAATTGCGCCAGCGTCACGTGCGGATCACCCGGACCTTGCCCGATCGCGAAGTGTTGGTGATGGCGGATCGGGTGCGCATTGAACAGGTGATGATCAACCTGTTGCGCAATGCGTTGGACGCGACCAAATCGGTGGAAGAACCGCATGTGGAAATTTTACTGGCCGCCGGTGAGACCGCGACATTCAGTGTGCGCGACAATGGCTATGGCATCGAAGATCTTGATGCGCTTTTTGAGCCGTTTTACACCACCAAGCAACCCGGTGACGGGGTTGGTCTCGGGCTTGCTATTTCCTCGGGGATCGTCACAGACCTTGGGGGGCGTCTTACGGCGCGCAATGCGCAAAATGGCGGCGCGGTGTTCGAGATGCAGTTGCCGATCCTGAACAGCGAAAGTCGGGCGGCGGAATAGTCGCGTATGTATAAGAGCAGAAAACCTGTGAATTTGGAGTGTGATAGATGACCAAAGCTATGAAGATTGCCATCGTGGACGATGAACGCGATATGCGCCAATCCATAAGCCAGTGGCTGGCTTTGTCGGGCTATGACACCGAGACGTTTCAGTCGGCCGAAGACGCCCTTAAGGGGCTTGGGGCCGATTATCCGGGGATCGTGATTTCCGATATCAAGATGCCGGGCATGGACGGGATGCAGTTTTTGAAAAAACTGATGGGCACCGATAGTGCGTTGCCGGTGATTATGATCACCGGACATGGCGATGTGCCGATGGCGGTCGAGGCGATGCGCATCGGTGCGTTTGATTTTCTGGAAAAGCCGTTTAATCCGGACCGGATGAGTGAGTTGGCCAAAAAGGCAACGCGGGCGCGGCGGTTGGTTTTGGACAATCGCGCATTGCGGCGTGAATTGTCGGATGGTGGGCAATTGATGAAGAAGTTGATTGGGGCGTCGCCGGTTATGGAGCGCCTCAAGGAAGACATTCTTGATCTGGGGCAGGCGGATGGTCACGTGTTGATCGACGGCGAAACCGGCACCGGCAAGACGCTTGTGGCGCACGCATTACATGCGGTGGGCGCGCGGGCGGGCAAGAAATTTGTGCTATTGTCCTGCACCGGTGTGGAAGAAGACGTTTTGGGAAAGCGGCTGTTTGGGCCGATGCAGCCGGAAGATGTGCAGCTTCCGGCGATCGAGGAGGCGCGCGGCGGCACCCTTGTTCTTGAGGATATCGAGGCGCTGAGTGATGATTTACAGGCGCGGCTGTTGAGTGTGATGAATGATCAAGGCACGCCGGCGGAAACCCGTATTGTGGCGATTTCAAATTTGCAAGAGCAGGACCGCACATGCGAGGATTCGTTGCGCCCCGATCTGTTTTACCGGCTGGCGGCGCTGCGCATAACGGTGCCGCCATTGCGCCAGCGCGGGGAAGATATTTTAACGCTGTTTACCCGTTTGAGCGACCAGTTTGCCGATGAATACGGGTGTGATGCACCGCAGGTTAGCGCGCAGGAGGCCGCGCAATTGTTGCAGGCGCCATGGCCGGGGAATGTGCGGCAATTGATCAATGTGGCGGAACGTGCGGTGCTGCAATCACGGCGCGGTGGCGGCACGATTGCTTCGCTTTTGATGTCGGACCCCGAAGAAATGCAACCGGTGATGACCACCGAGGGCAAGCCGTTGAAGGAATATGTCGAAGCGTTTGAACGGATGTTGATCGACAACACCATGCGCCGTCACAAGGGATCTATTGCGTCGGTGATGGATGAATTGTGCCTGCCGCGCCGGACATTGAATGAAAAAATGGCAAAATACGGATTGCAGCGTTCTGATTATCTGTAAAATTCGATCTAGCGGCGATCGTCGGCATTTGTGTGATCCGGTGAGTTGATCCAATGGAGTGCGCAGGTGCGCACGCTTGATTCTGATTGGCGTCTGGCCTTGAAGTTGCGTCTAAAGCCTTTTGCGTTTTTCCTGAATCAGGGAAAATGGAAAAGGCCCACCCCCCCATAATGCTGTGGGCGCTTTGTATTTAATCCGTGCCTGAGATTTAACGCAAAACGCTTTAACCGCGATTGATTTGCTTGGAATGTTCATTTGGCATTGTAATTAGCCGGTTCATGGCCTTATTGTGGGGGTATCGGTCGTTGGCTTTGCTAAGTCGGACCGTATCAGTTTCGCTGTTCAGAGTTGTGTAGGAAAAACCGGCACGTCTGGGCAGACCGATTGGGCCTTAATTGGCTTTGAGTATGCCCGCCACCCATAACGAGATGGTGCTCCGGGCTTTTGAATGGGCGCAGGCGCGGGTATCGTGCAATGCGTCGGAGAGAAACGCGATGAAACGCGCCAGAGTATTGAGCATAAGAGCAGGGGCGATTGACGCCTTGGCAAAACTTGTGTCGGCACGTCAATGATCGCCCTTAATAGACACCCTTTGCAACGCATTCCGCCAACAGTTTCGGCTACTGAAGGTATGCGCTTGCCACGGTGCAATTGGACAACATGGCTAAGAAAATGCTTATCGACGCCACCCACGCAGAGGAAACTCGCGTTGTGGTGGTTGATGGAAACAAGGTTGAGGAATTTGACTTTGAATCAGAAAATCGCCGTCAGCTAGCTGGCAATATCTATCTTGCAAAAGTAACCCGGGTTGAACCGTCGCTTCAGGCGGCGTTTGTGGATTATGGTGGAAACCGTCATGGTTTCCTCGCGTTTTCCGAAATCCACGCGGATTATTATCAAATCCCGATCGCCGATCGTCAGGCGCTTCTGGAAGAAGAACGTCTCTATGCTGAGGCTATGAAGGCGCGCGAAGAAGAAGAAGAATCCAACCCCAAACCCAAGCGCAGCCGGTCCCGTGGAGGTCGTTCGCGGTCGTCCACCAAAGCGGCGGACGCAACGACGACAGATGCCGTTGCCACCAAAGATGTGGCCGATGACAGCCCGGAAAATGGTGCCGATGAAGGCATGTCGGGCATGGAAACCATTGATCTCGGCGACGTGACCCCCGAGGGGACGTCGCCGATGGAGATCGTGGCGGAAACTCCGGTTGAAGAACCCTCCGAGGCGGTTGCGGAAAATGCACAGGAAGCCCCCGAAGAAACGGCAGATATCGTGCCGGTGGCGGCGCAAGAAAATGATGAAGACAGTAACGGTGCCGACACTGTCGTTGCGCCGGATGAAGACGCTGTGGAAATTTTGGCGGATGATGACGAGATAGACAAAGGGGTTGGTCCGGATGCAAGCGCCAAGGATTCGTCAATCGTTACGGTTGCCGATGATGATGACAGCGCCGACATTCGCCCGCCGCGCAAACCGCGGGTAAAGCGCTACAGGATTCAGGAAGTGATCAAAGTGCGCCAGATTTTGCTGGTGCAGGTGGTCAAGGAAGAACGCGGCAATAAAGGCGCGGCGTTGACGACGTATCTGTCGCTTGCGGGGCGGTATTGCGTGTTGATGCCAAATACCGCGCGCGGTGGCGGGATTTCCCGCAAAATTACCAATGCGGTGGATCGTAAGAAACTCAAGGAAATTGCCAACGAAATTGACGTGCCTGTTGGCGCGGGTTTGATTGTGCGCACGGCCGGGGCCAAACGCACCAAGAGCGAAATCAAACGTGACTACGAATATCTGCTGCGCCTTTGGGAACAAATCCGCGAACTCACGCTTAAGTCGACGGCACCGGCGAAAATCTATGAAGAAGGCGATTTGATCAAACGGTCGATCCGCGATCTTTATAACCGTGATATTGACGAAGTGTTTGTCGAAGGCGAGGCGGGATATCGCATTGCCAAAGATTTCATGAAAATGATCATGCCGTCGCACGCCAAAAACGTGAAACGCTATACCGATCAGATGCCGCTTTTCGCGCGCTATCAGGTCGAAAGTTACCTGTCTTCGATGTTCAACCCGACGGTTCAATTGAAATCGGGCGGTTATATCGTGATCGGGGTGACCGAAGCGCTGGTGGCGATTGATGTGAATTCTGGTCGGGCGACCAAAGAAAACTCAATCGAGGAAACCGCAACCAAAACCAACCTCGAGGCCGCCGAAGAAGTGGCGCGTCAACTGCGTTTGCGTGACCTTGCCGGTCTGATTGTGATTGATTTCATTGATATGGATGATCGCCGCAACAATGCTGCCGTTGAAAAGCGGATGAAAGACAAGCTCAAGACCGACCGCGCACGTATTCAAGTGGGCCGGATCAGTGGTTTCGGGTTGATGGAAATGTCGCGGCAGCGGTTGCGTCCGGGAATGATCGAAACCACCACACAGCCATGCCCGTCGTGTCATGGCACCGGTTTGATCCGTTCGGACGATAACCTTGCGTTGTCGATCTTGCGCCAAATCGAAGAAGAAGGCGTGCGCCGTCGGTCACGCGAGGTTTTGGTGAAATGTCCGATCGGGATTTCGAACTTCATTATGAACCAGAAGCGCGAGCATATCGCGCAGATCGAAGCGCGTTATGGTTTGTCGGTGCGGGTCGAAGGGGATCCGCAATTGATCAGCCCTGATTTTGCCATCGAGAAATTCAAAACCGCAACCCGGGTTGTGGCCAAAGTGGCGGCACATGTTGTGTCGGTTGATACGACTTTGATGGATCAGATAGACGAAGATATTGTTGTTGAAGAAGATGTTGAAGCGCCGGTTGAAGCGGTCACATCGGACGAGGAGCAGAGACCCAAAAAACGGCGTCGGCGTCGGCGTCGTCGGTCGAAATCGTCAAATGGTGCGGTCGAGGGCGCCGCAAATTCTGAAAACGGGAATTCTGAAAACGGAAATTCCGAAAATGCAGATTCGGAAAACGGCGCTGCTGTTTCGGCGCAAGCGGGGGAAAGTGGCGCAGAGTCGGCGGCGCAATCACCTGCTGCTGATGCCGCAGTTGAGAGCGGTTCCGCACCGGTGCAAGAGGCGTCTGATGTGTCTGAAGCCAAGGCTGAAAACGTTGTAAATGGGGCGGATGTCGCAACCTCAGCCGAGGCGGAAACCGCGCCCGAAGCGGATGCAAAGCCAAAGAAAAGAACCCGCACCCGCACCCGTAAGAAGCCCGTAACGGCAAAGGTTGAGGATGCGGTTACTACCGAAACTGCTGCGCAAACCGATGAAGTTGCAGCGCCAGCGACGGAAGATGCCGACAAGCCAGCGGTCAAGAAAAAAGCAGCAACGCGCAAACCGGCGAGCAAGGCCAAGGCCAAGCCCAAAACAACACGCACGCGCACCAGTGCTGCCGCCAAGAAAAAGGCGGCAGAAGCGGAAGCTTTGGCCAAGGCGGGTGAACCGGCAGCCCCGGTTGCAGACGTGGCACCGGAACCTGCGGCAGAGGTTGCACCTGAGCCGGCAACCGCACCTGAACCCGCAAAAGAGCCGGTTTTGGAAGCCGCGCCCGAAGTTGCGGTTGAGGTGGTAGCCGAAAAACCAGCCAAACCAAAACGCAAGGGTTGGTGGTCGTTAGGGCGCTAGATGCTGTTGATATAATTGACGAAAAACGCCGCGTAGAGATACGCGGCGTTTTTGTTTGGGCAGGTTTTTGCACCGCTATGTCGCGGCAATCATTGGAAAAGGTTACATTGGTTGCAGATATCCGCGCTGCATACCCTCTCGACGTCTCGGGTGCCTCACCACAAACGTGTGATTCAAGTTTCTGGCGAGACGCTTTAGGGGGTGATTTGCAGCGCGAATCCGGGCCTTCAATTTGGTTTGTTCGTGGCTGACATTTTCGCTGCCCATTCCCGCCACCATATTGGGGATCACGCTGCGCAGCGCTGCATTTACCCCCAATAACCGCCCTAGTATGACCTCGGGAGGGCGGACGCGGCTGACTTCGAGCACGGTTTGGGCGACTAGTTGGGGG
>JAUZRV010000194.1 GCA_030950105.1 Rhodobacterales bacterium
GTGTATCGTCGTTCATGGCGGGCTGGATTTTCTGCTGGAGGTGAATGATCTTGTTCAACACCAAAATCATACGACATTTCAACAGCTTGATCTACGCCCGCCAAACGATTTACGCCGCTTCATGAATAATTCGGGTTAGAGGGTTTTGCCAATACATCAACATATGGTAATAAGATTATATGTTGGCGTAAGGCAGGAAATAATCCTCCACCGTCGGCGTCTGAAAACAAGTCGAACGGGATGGATAAATGATTGAAATAATGCGCGAAATGGTGATTGAATCACCAGGATTCTACATCATGTGGGGTGGCCTCGCCATCGCAACTGTATTTGGATACATCGTCTATGTGACCAATTTTTGCACGATGGGGTCGATCTCTGATTTCATGTCGTTTGGTGATTTTCGCCGGTTTCGGTCGTGGCTTTTGGCCGCTGCGGTTGCCATGGTCGGGGTGGCGATCCTGCAAAAACTCGAAGTCGCGGATTATACAACGTCGATGTATATGTCGACGAACCTGACGTGGCTCGCCAATATTTCGGGCGGTTTGATATTTGGCATCGGCATGGTGTTATCGGGCGGATGTCTTAGCAAAAA
The DNA here is from genome assembly GCA_030950105.1 of Rhodobacterales bacterium. GTDB lineage: Bacteria > Pseudomonadota > Alphaproteobacteria > Rhodobacterales > Rhodobacteraceae > JAUZRV01. The sequence goes on from JAUZRV010000194.1 coordinate 596, forward strand.
CCTGGTGCGCGCCGGTAGTGGTGACATGCGTTCGGCGCTGGTTCTGGTGGTCGCGGGGTTGTTTGCCTATATGACCATCGGCGGGTTGCTCGGGCCGTTGCGGATCGCGCTTTTTGGCGATGCGGTGATTGATCTGGCCGAATTGGGCATGGAAACCCAAGGGTTTGGCGAATTTGTCCGCTTTGCCACCGGCCTTGATGGCGCAATGGCGACCAATATTGCCTTGGCTATTCTGGCAGGCGGCATCGCGATTTATTGCTTTATGGATGCCGGTTTTCGCAAATCTCCGGCGCATGTCATTGCAGGTATCGGCATTGGTCTTTGCGTGGTTGCGGGCTGGGCGCTTACCGGGCTTGCACAGGATGATTTCGCCGATGTGCCGGTGCAGTTGATCTCGCTCTCTTATGTCCGTCCAGCGGGCGATACTCTGGATTATCTCATGCGTGCAACGGCTTATGAAGGGCCGGGGTTTAACGTGATGACATTCGCCGGCGTTCTTCTGGGCGGTTTTCTCGGCGCTCTTTCCAAGGGCCGCCTGTCACTTTCGACGTTTTCGGACAAGGACGATACCCGCCGCAACATGATCGGCGCAGCGATGATGGGCTTTGGCGGCGTTGTCGCCCTTGGCTGCACCATCGGCCAAGGGGTCACCGGATTTTCGACGCTTGCGGTTGGATCGGGCATCACTTTGGTGTTCATCGTGCTGGGCGGCATTATCGGGATCAAATATATGGAATGGTCGCTGATGCGCGACTGATCCGGATCTGCAATACATAAAAAAGGCCCCGTTCTCGGGTGATGAGAGCGGGGCCTTTTTGTTTAGAACGACGAATGAGGTCTATTCTTCTTCTTCTGCCTCGCCCATCAGCGCGGCAACTTTCATTGCGATGGTTTTGTAAATCTTGGCATGTGGGCCGTCGCCGTCGGCAATCACAACCGGCGTGCCTTCGTCCGAATAGTGGCGAATATCCATATGCAGCGGGATCGCCCCGAGGAACATAACGCCAAGCTTTTTGGCTTCTTCTTCGGCGCCACCATGGCCAAATATGTCAGAGCTTTCGCCGCAATGCGGACAAACGAAGGTGCTCATGTTTTCGATAATTCCAAGGATAGGAACATCGACATTCTTGAACATTTTCAAACCCTTGCGCGCGTCAATGAGCGCAAGATCCTGGGGCGTGGACACGATCACAGCGCCGGTCAGCGGCACCTGTTGTGCCATGGTCAATTGCGCGTCACCCGTGCCCGGCGGCATATCGAGAACCAGCACATCCAGCTCGCCCCATTCCACTTCGCGCACCATCTGCATCAATGCCGAAACGATCATCGGGCCGCGCCAGATCACCGGCGACTCTTCGTCCTGCAACATGCCCATGGACATGACTTTGATGCCGTATTGTTCAACCGGAATAATACGGTTGTCTTTGATATCGGGGCGCTCGGTCGTGCCCATGAGACGCGGAATCGACGGGCCGTAAATGTCGGCATCCAGCAGACCAACCTTGAGACCAAGACTGCGCAAACCGAGGGCGATGTTGACCGATGTGGTTGATTTGCCAACGCCGCCTTTGCCCGAGGCCACGGCCAAAATCGCTTTTACACCGGGGATGGCACCGGCCACAGGGCGCATATCGGGACCAACAGGGCGGTCGGGTTTGCTTGATAGTTTTGGCATCGGTTTTTTGCCGGCGGCGGGTGGTGCGGCCTTGCGGTCCGAGGTCAAAACAACCATCACGCTTTCGATGCCGTCAATTGCGGAAACCGCGGCTTCGGCCTCTTTTTGCACCACGGCCACGCCTTCCTTGGCGCCTTGTGGCACGTGCAGGGAAAATACCGCTTTGTCGCCCTGCACCGAAATATCGGTGACAATGCCCGCCGAGACAAGATTGCCTCCGGCCGGACCAAAGCTGATGGTTTTCAGCGCCTCTGTTACTTTATCCTTCATGGATCTTCTCCCGTTTCGCGTGCAATAAGCCGTTCATATCGCGAAAATGAGATATTCGCGAGTTTGAATATATACATGTATTTAGCAAGTATCTTTCGAATCTGGAAGCCTCTATTTAAAACAGTTCTAAATTCTCTCCTGAAAGGATCGGATAAAGCATGGAAAATCAAACGACGTTCAGCATAGCAACCAAGGGTCAAGGCCTTGTCGAGTGCACCAGAGAAATCGTTCAATGGGTCGCGGATCAGGCGCAACATATTGGATTGTTGACGTTATTTGTGCGCCACACCTCGTGCTCCCTGTTGATACAGGAAAATGCAGACCCCGAAGTGCAGGGGGATTTGCGTGCGTTCTTTCATCGCTTGGTGCCCCCTACGAGTGATCCCGAAATGTCCTATTTGACCCATACATATGAAGGACTGGACGATATGCCGGCCCATATCAAGGCCGCAATGATGCCGGTGTCGCTGTCGATTCCGGTCTCGAATGGCGCGCTGGTGTTGGGAACATGGCAGGGGACATATCTTTTTGAACATCGCAACGCGCCGCATGACCGGCAGATTGTTGCACATCTGTCCTAGTCTGGAAAACTGCATGTAGTGGTCCAAAATAGACCCTACCCAAACCCTAGCGGCTGTCCTATAGTGCCTGTGGATAAGTGGGGCATGAACCCCACAGCCAGAGGCAGAGACAGATAATAAGGGGGACGGCCATGCGCTGCCCGTTTTGCGGAAACGTAGATACACAAGTCAAAGATTCACGTCCAGCGGAAGATCATGTTTCGATCCGGCGCAGGCGATTTTGCCCGGCCTGCGGTGGCCGGTTTACCACCTATGAACGCGTGCAATTGCGCGATTTGGTGGTGATCAAATCCAATGGCAAACGTGAAGAATTCGGGCGTGATAAACTTGAACGTTCAATCCGGATGGCATTGCAAAAACGCCCCGTTGAACCGGAGCGCATGGATCAGATGATTTCGGGGATCGTGCGACGCCTCGAAAGCATGGGCGAAACCGATATTCAATCCAAGGCGATTGGCGAGATCGTAATGGAATCTCTGGCGCGGATCGACACCGTGGCCTATGTGAGATTTGCCAGCGTTTACAAAAACTTCCAAGCCGCAGATGATTTTGACAAATTCGTCTCCGAACTGCGCCCAGACGTGAAACCGGACGAGTGAGCGCAAGCGACACCCGTTTTATGCGGTTGGCGCTGTCGCTTGGCCGGCGTGGATTGGGCGGCACGTGGCCCAACCCGGCGGTGGGCTGTGTCATTGTGAAAGATGGCCGTATTGTTGGACGGGCGCGCACCGTTGATGGCGGGCGACCCCACGCCGAAACGCAGGCGCTGGCGCAGGCTGGGGCGCGCGCAAGAGGGGCCACGGCCTATGTCACGCTTGAACCTTGTGCCCATCACGGGGCTACGCCGCCTTGCGCAAATGCGTTGATTGACGCGGGTATTGCGCGGGTTGTTGCCCCGATCGAGGACAGTGATGATCGGGTATCGGGGCAGGGGTTCGCGATGTTGCGCGCCGCCGGTATCGAGGTGCAAACCGGCCTATGCGAAGCCGAGGCGCGCCATGACCACGCGGGGTTCTTGTTGCGGGTTGACCACGGCAGACCTTTGATAACGCTAAAACTCGCCAGCTCCTTTGATGGCCGGATCGCGACCCGGAGCGGCGAAAGCCAATGGATCACCGGACCGCAATCGCGCCGTCTTGTGCATGCGATGCGCCACGAACACGACGCGGTGATGGTTGGCGCAGGCACGGCACGCGCGGATGATCCGACACTGGTGGTGCGCGACCTCGGGGTGACGCGGCAACCGTTGCGCATTGTGACCTCGCGGTTGCTTGATATTCCCATGGGCGGGCGGTTGGCCAAAAGTGCCGCTGATCAACCGCTCTGGATTTGCCACGGAGGCGAGGCCGATCCGCTGTTGGTTAAAGTTTGGCAGGATCTCGGGGCCACGATGATACCCTGCGCGACGCGCGGCGGGTTTATTGATCTGGCGTCCATGTTGCAAGCCTTTGGAGACAAAGGATTAACCCGCGTATTTTGTGAAGGTGGCGGGGTGTTGGCGGCGTCCTTGTTGCGGGCCAATCTGGTGGATCAATTGGTGACGTTTACCGCTGGCATCGCCCTTGGTGGGGATGGTCGGGCCTCGGTCGGGGCGCTGGCGCTCGACCGATTGGCCCAAGCGCCAAAATTCCGGCTCTCCGCGCATCACCAAGTGGGGGCGGATATGGTGCAATATTGGGAGCGCCAAACGCCTTAAAGCGCGGTGCTTTAGCGCCACAAATGCGCGTAGCTTGCAAACGATCCCTGCAATTTGGCAATCAACCGATTGGAAAACGACGGGCGTGGCAGGCTGCCGTGCGCGAGACGATCCACGATCACCTCGACGGGGCAGGCGGCATTGGTGACCGGATCAAAATAGCGCGGGTAATCTATCAAAGTGGCATGGACCAATCCGGCAATATCGGGGCGTGCGGTGCGGCGGCTGGGGATTTTCCCCAAATCGCGCGTTAGCCCCCAACCGGCATAAAACGGCGCGCCAACGGTGGTGACAGACAGGCCGCGCAACAACGCCTCGAACCCGAGGCCCGAGGTCATTGTCCACACTTCATCCACATATTCGAGCACCGCCATCGGATCGGTATGGGTGAGAACCGCATCGGCGAGATCCTCAAGCGCATCGGCCGGCACCTGTCCATAGCGCAATCCGGCCTCGACATCCGGGTGCGGTTTATAAAGGATAATAGCATCGGGATTGGCGTTGCGCGTCGCCTGTAACAGCGCAAGGTTTGTATTGACATGATCGGTGCCGGCAAGGATCGAGGCATCGTCTTCGACCTGACCGGGCACCAGAATTGTGGTGCCATGCGGGGAAACTTCGGGCAACTCTGGCAACGCCCCGGCGAGATTGTATTTGCTTAGACCAAAAGAAATCAGGTCAGTGATCAGGGCCTCGCTGCGCAACTGTTGATCCATGCGCAGCGTGGCACGCGCGCCTATCAGTTGTTCAAGGCGGCTCATGCGGCGCGGATCGTAATAAATCCCGAGATCGTCACAGACCAAAGACAGCGGCGGGATCAAATCCGCGCCAAGCCCCCGCGAGCGTAAAAATCCGTCTTCGACACGTATTGCGGGCCGGTCCGGTTCGGATTTGGAGGCCCAGACCATCGCGCGCCGGTCACCGGACGCGGGTAGCGCATCGTTAAACCGTATCTTTTTCACTTGCCCAAAGAATTTTTGCAACGGCGCGCGTTTCCACAATGCCATACCGGCCGCCACCCATCCGTGGCGGTCTTCGCGCCACGCCCGCGCCCGCGCTTCAAGGATATCAATGACGGTTTCTATTTCGCAAAGCTGATCACGGTGGGGATCATACCAGATCGGGTATTTTATCATCGCCGCCGCAAAAAGCTGCGCACGGGTCAGGACACGTTGACGGCGTTGAACCGGATTCCTGTCGTCGGTAAGGCCCCAGCCACTATAAAACGGTTGCCCGAATACAATCGGGCGATGACCGGCCATAATCGCCTCAAAGCCAAGTTGCGACGAGACGGTATAGACGGCAGTGGCCCCTTCAAACAAATGCCACGGCGAGACCGGCGTATCAAAAAGCACGATATTGTCGGTCTCGACAGAGGCGTCAAAATAACCGGCGCGATGGCCCTCGGCGGTTTCGGGATGGGTTTTGATGATGATATGCGCGTGCGGATGTTCCTCTTGTGCATAATAGAGCATCTCGCGAAATGTGTTGGCATCAGCGCGCGAATATTTCACCGAGGCATCGTCGCGGGTCTGGTCAATCACCAGAACATAGCCCGGATCAGGGCAGGGCAAAGACGGATCAAACGCGTTGTATTTGCTGATATGCGCCTCTTTCAAACGCGCAACGGCCCCGCGCGCCCGATTAAGGATATGGGTGTCATCCAGCGGATCAGAGGCAAGCATCCTTTCAAGGTCGGAAGGTCGTTCGCTGTTGAAATGCATGGCACTATGGTCAACCAACAACCCTAATGGCGGCTCGCCCGACCGGCCCGTATGCAGCGAACGTAAAAACGCGTCTTCAATACGCACCAGCGCCGCGCCGGTTTTTTTGGCGATCGCTTCGCCACGGGCGGCATAGGGCGAATGGCCCCAAACCGCGACGTCGTCTGTCTTTGAGGGCACACCGAGGCGCAAATCATATCCGGCAAGCGCCAGAATCCGGCGGATACGTTTTTGACGCAAAAAACCGGCATTGTAATAGTAAAGCCGCCGTGGGGCGGACCCTGCGGCGGCTTTACGGTGCGAGGTCAGGCGCAAAGGATTAGCCGCCGGTCAGGCTTGTCAAAGCCGAAACAGACGTAAGCGAGCCGGTCAGGGCCGATATGGTTTTATCCCACTGGGTGAACGGTGCTTCGGTCACATAGAGCGTGTCACCATCGCGCACCGAAAAATCGCGCGCCATGAACATGCCGTTGGGTTTGGTCAGATCAAGCACATAAACCATGCGCTGTTCGCCGGTAAGATCATCACGACCCAACACCTGATTGGCGATGTCCTGATTTTCGTTACGCATGATAAACACACCGGTCGGATCGGCGGACGAAGTCAACAAACCGCCAACCGTGGCGATGGCCTCGATCGCGCTTAGTGTCTGGGTTTGGAAGGGCACGCGGGCCTGTGATCCGGTGGCGCCAAGCGCGGTAAAGGCGCGGGTGTCTTCTTCGATCAGGATACGATCACCGCCACGTAGGGCAATGTCGAACTGTGGAAATTCATATAGGTCCTGAAACCATATTTTGCTGCGCATTTCGCCACGGATTACGGTGACCTGGGCAATCTCAGGCGAAATGGTGATACCACCGGCGCGCGCCAACATGGTGGCAAGGGTGCGGGTCGGGCGTTCAATCGCGTATACACCTTGGCTGCCAATTGAACCCACCAGAGACACGGTTGATCCATCTCCGGCCGCGCGGCGCACCTGCACCTGCGGGTCGGGGGTCTGGTCTTTGAGTTTGGCGGTGATAATGCGACGGATCGCTTCGGGGGTATTGCCCGCGGCGCGGATACGACCGGCATAAGGCACGAATATAAATCCGGCGCCGTCAACCTGCACTTCCTCCAGCACCGAAGGGACGCCAACCACACCCAAAAGCGGTGCATCGACATTTTCCCAAATGGTCAGGCCCAAAGTATCGCCGGGTCGAATTGTATCGGATCCGATCCGGCCTGCATTTTTGAAAGCATCGGAAAACCCGAGCGCGGGGACGACTGCGGTAGTGCGGGTTACCCGATCATTGACCGAAATGATAAAGGCGTCGCCTTCGTTTTGCACAGAACCGGCAAAGATTTCACGTTTGTTGGGGCCAACACGGGGCAAGCCGCAAGATGACATGACCGCCAACGCGGCAATTAGGGCGACAGGGCGCGCCCAACGATTGGAACTGAATTTCACTGCGCGGTCTCCTCGACCTATTATTATTCTGCCTCAGGCCGTTACCGACCGTTCTTGTTTTTATTATCCCGCTTTGCGCGGTGATTTGTTTTAAATTAGCGCACTCAGGAACAAAAAGCTACCGCTAGACCTTGTGGTTGCTAGTTTACCAACCGCAACTGTTGCCTTGGTGCCGCGCTTCCTGATTTTAAGGCATCATACGGATCTTCGTCCGAGAGCATCATATCGACAACCTGGCGCAACAATTGCCGACGCGCCCGTGACGAATAGAACCCACCGGCCACTTGCGAGGTTTCCAACAGGTAACGGCGGTAATCGGAATAGGCGCGCCGGTCGGGGCGTGCGGCACCGGCAAAAAATTCGGGCAGGGGTTGGGTCGACACAAATTCCGGCTTGGCGTAAACCGCGTTGCCAAACACCTTGAGCGGAATACCGCGCCACAACACCTGTTGGGCGGCGGTGGAATTGACGGTAACGGCGCTGCGCGCATCGTTCAACAATTGCGCAAGTTTACCACCACGCAAATAATGCACCCGCCCGGTAACGCCGTGTTCACGCGCGAGGCGGCGGATTTCACGGCGCACCGGCACGCGGCCGTCCTCTAATGGATGCGCCTTGAACACCAGATGGTGGTGTTTGGGTGCGCCTTTGGCAAAACCGTTAATCACCACTTCGAGGAAATCGGTCATGGTTTCAAACGGCGAATGTTTCTGGAATGAACTGTCATGTTCGAGTTGCAGCAACGCCAGATGATAGGGAAACCCGCCAAATTTGACCCGTAAAGTGGCCACACGCCGTTCAATCGCCTGAAACGGCATCAACAAAAGGCGGCGCACGTAGAGTTGAAATTCCTTGGTGACCGGCAGGGCGCGATGCGGGCGGAAATTCCGGTAATCGCCGTTCCGAAACATCACAAACCAATGATAAAGCGCGCCATAAAAGATATGATGGCGCATATCGCCCCATTTGGCCGGCGGCACCGGCGTATCCATATCGTAATTTTCAAGAACCTTGCGCATCTGCGGGATCGTCATATCCATAAGGCGCGAATGGCCATTGGCCCCGCCGCGTTCATAGGTCACCCAATAGGGCCGCATATAACCTTCTTCAAATACATGCACCCGCAGGCCGATTTTGCGGGCGTGGGCGATGGCGGTGGCGTGAATACCGCGGGTATCGCCATAAATCACAATGTCGGTGATGGATTTCTCGTCAATCAGCGCCGCAAACCGCGCCGGCCAATCGTCGGTGGTGCCGGTATAGGGTATGAAACTCTTGGGATGGAACCAGAACGCGCGATCCCCGGCGTTAAACCCGACCCGCCAAACATCAGCCCCCGCAAGCCGCAGCATTTTCCCCAAACGGTGAAAAAACGGCCCATGTGGTCCCTGAAGGAACAAGAAATTGCGATTATTGCCGGTTATTGGAAGCATTTTAGCCTGTTATCCGAGTTTTGTTAGCAGGAGGTTACCGGCTTAATTCGTCGAAAAGAAGGCGCAAATGCGGAAATTTATCCGGTATTCTTGCCTCTGCCCTAGGCACGGGGTAATCCATACGGGAACAAAAGGAAAATTTGCATGTTTACAGGCATCATCACCGATATCGGCACGATTACCGAGCTGGAACAGCGCGGCGATTTGCGCGCGCGCATTGGCACGACCTATGACACCGACGGTATTGATATCGGGGCGTCCATTGCCTGTGAAGGCGTGTGCCTGACGGTGATTGCCCTTGGTGAGGACTGGTTTGATGTCGACATATCCGCCGAAACCGTGACCATGACCAATATCGGGCGCAATGGCTGGACGATTGGCAAGCGGATCAATCTGGAACGCGCGCTCAAGGTCGGGGATGAACTTGGCGGGCATATCGTGTCGGGGCATGTCGATGGCGTGGCCGAGGTGATTGCCATAACCGATGATGGCGACAGCACGCGGGTGACATTGCGCGCCCCCGATGATCTGGCGCGGTTCATTGCGCCCAAAGGATCGGTGGCGTTGAATGGCACGTCGTTGACGGTAAATGCGGTGAAGGCGGCCGAATTCGGCATCAATTTCATCCCCCATACCAAAGTCGCGACCACATGGGGGGATGTGGCGCTTGGCGATTTGGTAAATCTGGAAATTGATACATTGGCGCGCTATGTGGCGCGGCTCAACGAATTTAAAGGCTAGGGGGCGGTCATGCGGATTCTTATGCGGTTGATAAAGAGTATTTTGGTATTGGCCGTTCTGGGCGTGGTGGCGTTTTGGGTGTTTGCGCCCTCGCTTGTGGAAAGCCGCAAAAATGTGGTCGCCGATCACGCGCCCTATCCGGTAACGGATGCGGCGCGCGCGCTTCATGACGACATGATTGTGGGGGATTGGCATGCCGATAGCCTGCTGTGGAAACGCGATCTTTTGACCCGTGGCACCCGTGGGCAGGTTGATTTTCCCCGCCTTGTCGAGGGCGGCGTGGCGATGCAGGTGTTTACCGCCGTCACCAAAAGCCCGGCCGGGTTGAATTATGATAATAACAGCGCCGAGGCCTTTGATAATATTACGTTGCTGGCCTTTGGGCAGCTTTGGCCATTGCGCACATGGAACAGTATTCTGGAGCGTGCATTGTATCAATCCGAGAAACTGCACGGGTTTCAATCGGCGGCGCCAGAGGTTCTCAAAATCATCCGCACCCGCGCCGATCTTGAAACCGTATTGAAAGAGCGCGCGGCAGGCAGCACCAAGATCGCAGCATTTCTTGGCACCGAGGGGGCGCATCCCCTCGAAGGTGATATTGCCAATCTCGACCGATTATATGGTGCGGGCTATCGTTTGATTTCGCTTCAGCATTTCTTTGACAATCGCCTTGGCGGGTCCCTACACGGGAGCAAGGGCGGCGGGTTGACCGATTTTGGCCGTCTTGTGGTTGGTGAAATCGCGGCGCGCAATATGGTGCTTGATGTGTCTCATTCGAGCCAACAGGTGGTGCGTGAGGTGCTTGATAGTGTCAGTATCCCGCTGGTGTTAAGCCATACGGGGCTGCATTCCCATTGCGAGGTGAAGCGCAATATTCCCGATGAGTTGATGCAGAAAATCGCGGCCGGTGGCGGTGTGATCGGCATCGGCTATTGGGGGGAAGTGGCGTGTAACGATGATAGTCCGGCAGGCATTGCCAGGATGATCAAAGCGGCGATTGCGGCGGTGGGCGAAGACGCTGTTTCGCTTGGATCCGATTTTGATGGTTCGGTTGCGACCAAATTCGACACGTCCGAATTGCCCGCGCTTACCAATGCGTTGCTGGCGGCAGGCGTATCCGAGATACAGATTCGCAAGGTCATGGGCGGTAATATGCTACGGGTCTGGCGCGCCCGTCTTGGCCCGGAATAAGCAGTAAAATATGGGGATTTGGGGGATGGTACCACCTCCTGGAATTGAACCAGGGGCCTCTTGATCCACAATCAAGCGCTCTAACCAACTGAGCTAAGGCGGCACACAAGTGTGGATTTAGTCGGGTTGCGGAAAGATTGCAAGATGCTTGGGATCAATTTCCGCCATGACATAGAAGAAACCAATTCGCCGTTCTCGGGGATGTTGAATTTGGCGGGTGAAATACTGGACTTAACAGTGCGGCCAACAGGGGGTATAGCGACCCTGACAGACGCAAAGAGGACGCATATTATGGGCAAGCTGTGGAATTCGGTTACCAAGGCAATGGCCAAGCAACGCCGCAAGATGTTGGCCAATGAAATATTTGAACGCCATGCCGGGATCGTGCAACGCGGCGCCTACAAAGGGTTGCGTCTGGGCGGGGATTCCAATGTCTCGCGCGGGCCATTGGGATTGAAAATTCTGGGCCTTTACGAGCCGCCCGTGGTCGCCGAAATCGCCGGTTCTGCGCCGTTTGACGATCTGATAAATTTTGGCGCGGCCGATGGGTATATGTCGATTGGCCCTTTGTTTTCAGGGCTTTGCAAACGCAGTATCTGTTTTGAGCTGACCGAAGCGGGCCGCACATCGGTCAAGGCGAATGCGGCGCAAAACGGCGTTTCCGAAAATGTGGTGATCCGCGGCGCGGCCGATGAAACACTGATGGCGCAACTCGACGAGATCGGAATTGACCCGCAAAATTCGGTGATTCTGTGCGACATCGAGGGCGCGGAATTTACCGTGTTTTCCACCGAAGTTCTGGCCGCTCTCAAGGGCGCGAAGATCATTATTGAACTGCACGACACCATTATGCCCGAGGGCACCGCCCTGCGCGAGGCGTTGATTGGCCGCTTGCCAACCGGCGCACGAACGCGAATTTTGCGGGCGGACGGGGTGGATTTTGCGGGGATCAAGGATCTTGATGAAATGCACGATATTGATCGTGCGTTGGTAATGTCCGAAGCGCGTAAATGGTTCGGTGAGTGGCTTGTTATAGACTATGAAAAGGAAACGTAGAGATGGGTATCAATAGCGAAAAAGACGTCGAGGCGAATCTGCAAATCGGGCCGACCGACCAAGGGATGGTGCGTATTTTTGTTGAATCCCAAGGGGTTGAGGTGCCAATGGATTTTACCGCCGAAGAAGCGATTGAAATTGCCGACGAAATCCGCGCCGCCGCATCGGCCGTGCAGGGCATGAACAAACGTTAAACTGCGCACACATTATGGGCGCGGATCGCGCAGCACCTGCAATCGCTTGGCGGCGGCGCGGGCAAATTGCGCGGTAATTGCCGCGCGGCGCGGCGCGGCGAGCCGGGATTCGGGGGCCATGCGGATGATTTCGCCGCCATACCCGTCGGCGATGATCAAGCCGTTGTCGTCAGGCAAGAGATCGACAGGGAAATCGCCATCAACCGCCCAGAAATAGCGGTCACACCACGGCAAATACCCCTGCCATTTTTGATCGGTCAAAAAATCGGCACGCGATGATTTGCACTCGATAATCCAGATTTCCGATTTCCAGGTGCCGCGCACCGGCCCAAGGGCAACGACATCGGTGCGCAAGCCGCGCGTGGGCACAAATTCTTGCAGGGTGGCGAAATCGTAACCGGCCAATAGGCGGCTTATCCCGCGTGCCAATATTTGTCCGGACTGGAGGGTGTTTGTCATAGCCGTAAGTGTGAACAAATCATGAACAAAGGCAAGGGGATTTCGCGATCAGGTGCAAAAGCGGGCAACCATACGGGATGGTTGCCTGCAATTGGATTTCACTAACGTATGCCGGTCAATAGGTGGAAAAGAAATCCAGAACCTGTGCCGTGACCGCTTTGTGGTCTTGGCGGCGTTCGGTGATACCGTCCTGACAAACAAACATATCTTCGGGAGCCTCGTCTTGTAGAATGGCCAAGGCATTTTGGGTGCAAAGCCCGAGAAAATCAAAATGCGAGAGAGAGGCGGGTTCGATATAGGTGGTTGTTGCCGCTGGAAGGGCGGCCACAAGAGCGCGGGATTCAATATCAAGATCCATGCCGGCGATATCAAGCGGGGCGCCGATGACCAACATGGGGCGGTCGATTTTGGCCAGACTTTCAACCGAAAATGTCTGGGTTCCGCCAAGATCAAACACGGCAAAGGCGGAAATGCGCGGATCGGACCAATCCTGTGCGATGGTTAACCGATCCTCGGGGGTTTTTGCGATACCCCAATCACCGAGAATATTACACACAAGCTCGGCCGGATTATCCCGGCAAAATGCATCTATTTTGGCGGGGTCATAGCGACCACCCGCCAACCAGACGGCGGTGAGGCCGCCCAGAGAATGACCGGCCATATAGATGCGGTTTTGATCAATCAAAGGACCAAATTCAGGGTCGTCAATGATGTGGTCGATGGTGCGGCTAATGTCGTGGGGACGTTGCCATAACCGGCGTTGATCAAGGGGCGCGCGTTGGAATGTCGAGGTTCCCGGGTGATCAATGGCGGCCACGAAATAGCCCTGTCGGGTCAAGGATTGCGCCAACCATGCCTGATTGCGGGCGTTGCCAAACATGCCGTGTGACAACACCACAAGCGGGTATTGATCCGTCGTGGTCGCGGTGGGCGCTGTGGGCCTGATGGGGAGGGGCGCGTCGGGAATGACCTTGATCGGTTCCCAAACTGCATTGCCATGGGCGCGGACCTGTCCGGTGTTTTTCTCGGTGGGATACCAGAGAAACCCGCGTAAATTGCGGTCCCCCGGGGGGGCGTTAATGGTGATGTCCACAAGGCCGGTTTGCACGGATTGCACGGAGTCGGCCAATGTGGCGTTCGCACCAAACAACAGCGCAGCAAGGGCGATTATCGAAGGTCTAAGAGGCATTGTTTCACTTCCTTTTAATGAATGATGATAGGAAGGTTTGGTATTCATAGTGCATAATCAATAGATTAGGGGGTGTTTGACTGTCCTTGATCCTGATCTAGGACAGAGGGCGCATGTTCAAGGACAGTTTCGAACGCTATAAGAACACACCAATCACCGAGAGGCGGGTTTTTTGCTTTCACTTCCGTTACCGATTCTGACGTTTGTCTTGGCCATTGTTGTTTGCGGGCTTGTTTGGCGGCTCGAGTTGGGCAACCGTTTGGCACAGTGGTTTTTTGTCGGGGTTTTTGTTCTGATCGCTGCGGTGACATTGGTGGTCGGGCTGCGGTTTGGATACGGCATTGAAAGGTTTATCGCCCTGCAACGGGTTATTCCGCTTTTTATCGGGCCGTTTATCTATCTGGGATATGTCGCGTTGATGGTGCCAGCGGACCAAGCGCGCCGCGTTGCCACAGGGCATCTGGGCGTTGCCGTTCTGGCCGCAATGGTGCCGCAGGTATTCGCGTCGGCGCGCCCATATTTTGATTTTGTGATTGGGGCGAGTTATCTGATTTATGGCACATTGTTGGTGGTGATGTGGCGCAAGGGGCCGAATGCCCTGATAAATGCCAAGCTTGATCTGGTGGCGGTGCTGCGGCAATGGATGCTCGGGTCTACCGCTCTTTTGGCGGTGACCTTTGTGTTTGATACCGGCATTGCGATCAGTTTTGCGTTGCGGCGCGGTGATGCGGCGGTGCAATTGATTTCCTACGGGTCGGTTATCTCCATGATAAGCGTGGTGACGGCGATCGTGGTGTTTGTCAGGCGACCGGATTCAACGCGCGCGTCGGGGGCGGTTGGTTTATCCGGGCCGCCGGGGCGTTTGAGCGGGGATTCTGTGGCATTGGAACAGGCGGCGCGCCAGTTGTTGCAGGAAAACCGGTTGTATCTGGATACCGGATTAACGTTGGAAAGACTGGCCAAGCGGCTGCATGTTCCGGCGCGGGCGTTGTCGGAAGCAATCAACAAAACGCAGGCGATGAATGTGTCGCAATATGTGAACGGTTTCCGTCTTGAACATGCAGCGGGGTTGTTGGTGGCGGGGGATTTGACGGTGACGCAGATCATGGGGGCGTCGGGTTTTTTGACCCGATCCAACTTTTATCGAGAGTTTGAAAGGGTTTATGCCCGGTCGCCGACCCAATATCGCCAGCAGCACGGGAAAACGTGAGGGGTGCGAACAGACAGGCCTTTGCTGTTCCCCCTTGTAACGCCTGCTGTGGGGGACTAGGTTGGGGGTGGCGGGTTCTGCCCTTCTCGAAAACGGGTTACATTCCAGAGGCCTTAAGCTTTCTGAGGGAGCTGGCTCTGTTTGGGCCGTGGTCCAATTACCTGGCGCCCACCTGTACATACAGGTTCTCAGGATTACACAACCTAGAACGGTTGGTGCGGGCCCGCCACCAAGCCCGCGAACATCAGGCCCCTGAAAAGGCCGAGATGCCTGGAAACGCTTTAGCGTTTGGGTTTGTTGCTGTCTTCGTCAACCGGCACCGGAATAAGAACCGGATCTTGTTGCAAAGAGGGCAGGTGCAATTCAAGCTGGCGTTTGCCACCACCGCCGGTTTGGTCGTCTTCTTTCATGCCCATGACGGCAATGCCGAACTGCACACCGGCGAAAACGATGCCATGTGACCACCACAAAATAATCACGGCGAGCAGGCCAATGTCAGAGGTCGATACCAGATGCCAGAGGTTTGCAACATTGAAATAGAGCAACATCGCCACAAAAGCGGCGGCGATACCAAAGCCGATGATGACATGGGTGATGTAGAGGCGAATAAGTTTGGGCATATCAATGCTCCGTCGGTTGGGTGCGTTTGGGTGTATTTTATACCTATTATAATGAAGGGCAAGTGAACGAGGGCGAAATGGCGGATTTGACGCGGGGATGCGCGGGATTTGGCCCGCGATTTGGCTACGAATTTCATGTTCGCTAATTGTTCTCGTATTTGTTATAGGTGAACGGGTGAGCAAAGGATGTATCAATGGCCCCTCAGGAAATCAAATTCGAACGCTTTAAGGCGCTGCATTTCCAAGAGGGCGCCTTTGTCATTGCGAACCCTTGGGATGCCGGGTCTGCCCGCATACTTGCCGCTGCCGGGTTCGAGGCGCTTGCAACCACCAGTGCCGGTTATGCGTTTTCGGCGGGCAAGCGGGATTCTTTCGCAACCCTGAGCCAAAGTGAAATTCTAACCAATGCGCAGGCGATTGTCGGGGCAACGGATTTACCTGTTTCTGCCGATCTTGAAGACGGGTTCGGCGATTTGCCGGAGGCGTGCGCCGACACTGTGATCAAGGCCTGTAGCATCGGTTTGGTTGGCGGGTCTATCGAGGATGCGACAGGGGATCAAAACCAGCCAATATTTGATTTGGTTCAATCGGTTGAACGGATTCGGGCAGCAGCGGAAGCGGCCAAAAACAGGTCATTTTTTCTAACTGCTAGGGCCGAGAATTACCTGTGGGGCCGTGCCGATTTGAAGGACACAATACGTCGGTTGCAGGCCTTTTCCGAAGCGGGGGCCGACGTTCTCTATGCCCCCGGTTTGCCGGACATAACCGCGATTAAAACCGTTTGTGAAGAAGTCGATAAACCCGTCAATGTAGTGATGGGGCTTGGCAGCCCGTCCTATTGTGTTCAGGAACTGGCAGAGGTCGGGGTGCGACGGATTAGCGTGGGCGGATCATTCGCCCGTGCAGCATCGGGGGCGCTCAGGCGCGCGGCGCAAGAAGTGATGAACTGCGGAACTTTCAACTATGCGCTGGATGCGATTCCCGATGCGGAACTCGCCGGATTGATGAACCAGGACAAGATTGAAAATCGTCGATAATCCACACCCCGGATAGCCAAGCGTGCACTGGCCGTGGCAAAAATCCGGCGCGCTTCGGGGAGCAGGATTTTCAGGCACAATTCTTCCAACACGCGTAGGGCAGTGGTGTGGATGATAGTGATCTCGTCGTCGGAAAACACCGATTGTGGGGAGGGCTCAGGGCGATTTACTGAAGGTTAGAAAGTTGTTGCAAATCATAGGGGTATATGAATCTTTGTTCTGAACGTC
>JAUZRV010000195.1 GCA_030950105.1 Rhodobacterales bacterium
AATCCGTCAGTGCGTCCGTCATCTCATCTCGACGCGCAAAATCAATAATGTTAGTCGTTTCCATGGTGGTGTATCTCCTTTGGTTGGGTTGCTGTCTCGCAACAACAATTCAACCAGATACGCCGCCAACCTTCAAACCGCCCAAACACCAGATTCAGTCATAGCTCAGCAGGTCGATGGGCCGGAGCGATTGTGGTTTGGGCGTGTCTACAGGCCGTCGGGATGGGATTCGTGGGCCATATGGTCGAGGACGGCATTGACGAATTTGATCTCTTGGTCATCGTCGGAAAACGCGCGCGCCATATCGACATATTCGGTGATCACCACCTTGGGCGGGGTGTCAAAATGGGTGAGTTCGGCACCAGCGGCGCGAAACAGGGCGCGCAAGGTCGGGTCAATGCGGGCAATCGCCCATTTGGCAACCAAAGCGCGATCGGTGAGTTGGTCAATCGCGGCCTGATGGTTCACCGCAATTTCGATCAATTGGCGAAAGGTGCCGCTATCGCCTTCGCGCAGTTCAATCCCGTCATAGGTCGCGCCAAAACGGTGGTTTTCAAATTCGGTAATCACCTGCTGCGCGGTCTGGCCCGAGGTTTCCATCTGGAACAGCGCCTGCACCGCATAAAGGCGGGCGGCGGATTTCATTTTGCGTTTTTGATTGCCGGAGATGGTCATGCGGATGTGGTGCCTTCTGGATTGCCTGCCAACAGGATTTCATCGCGTGCAGGTTTGAAACCAACGCCTTTGCGTTGGTCGCCCCACTTACGGCTGAGCGCGACAAGATGCAAGGCCGCTGCTGCCGCTCCGCCGCCTTTATTTTGATCGGCGGGATCGGCGCGCACTTCGGCCTGTTTGCGGTTCTCCACGGTCAGGATGCCGTTGCCGATACAGAGGCCTTGTAGGCCCATCAATTGCAAGGCGCGCGAACTGTCGTTGCAAACCGTATCATAATGCGTGGTTTCACCGCGAATGACACAGCCAAGCGCCACAAAGCCGTCAAAGTTGCTGGTGCGATCCGCAATGGCAATCGCAGTAGGAATTTCGAGGGCGCCGGGAACTTCGATCAGGTCATGGGTGGCGCCGGTTGCCGCGATTTCGGCGATGGCACCGGCAATCATATTGTCGGCAATGTCGCGATAATAGGGGGCTACCACGATGAGGATTTTCACCGGCTTGTCGAAGGTGGCGCGTGGCAGGATGTAATGTTGTTCAGCGGTGGCCATGGGTCACTCCTTTGCGGTGATGGCACGGGTGCCGGTGATGGATAACCCGTAAGCGTCAAGACCAAGATAACGGGTGTCGGGCGAATTGGTCAGCAGGATCAATTCATGCAGGCCCATATTCGACAGGATTTGCGCGCCCATGCCGGTTTGTTTGATGGTGCGCGGTCCGTCGTCTTCTGCGACCCAGAGTTTGGCACGCGGTTCGCGAAACAGACAGACAACGCCACGGCCCGCGTCGGCGATGATTTCCATGGCGCGGGGCAATGTGTCGGGGGTTTCGGTGCCGATGCCAAGGATGTCTTCGACGGCGTTCAACGCATGGGTGCGGGTCAACACCGGTTCGGGTGTGGTGATGTCGCCTTTGGTCAACACAACATGTTCGGTGCCCGTGGTTTGATCGGTGAAAATGCGCATCGCCCAGTCACCACCATAATGCGAGGTAATGGTGCGCTGGCCGGTTTCGGACACCAGATT
This sequence comes from Rhodobacterales bacterium, assembly GCA_030950105.1. Taxonomy (GTDB): domain Bacteria; phylum Pseudomonadota; class Alphaproteobacteria; order Rhodobacterales; family Rhodobacteraceae; genus JAUZRV01. The sequence goes on from JAUZRV010000195.1 coordinate 1,698, forward strand.
GTCGTTGCGCCGCCGATAGGTGATCAGATCGGAAATCGTGCCGATTTTCAAATCATGTTTGGTGGCAAATTCAATAAGCTGCGGCAGCGATGACATAGTGCCGTCATCGTTCATGATTTCGCAAATAACGCCCGACGGATCAAGACCGGCAAGGCGCGAGATATCCACCGCCGCCTCGGTATGGCCGGCGCGCACCAAAATACCGCCATCGCGCGCGCGCAGCGGAAACAGGTGGCCGGGGGTGGCAATGTCGGCCTCGGTTTTTGACGGATCAATCGCAACGGCCACGGTGCGGGCGCGGTCATAGGCGGAAATGCCGGTGGTGACGCCTTCGCGGGCCTCGATGGAAATGGTAAAGGCGGTTTCGTGGCGCGACGAATTGAACGTCGCCATCATCGGCAGGCCAAGGGCATCAATGCGCGCATTGGTCAACGGCAGACAGATCAATCCGCGCCCGTGGGTGGCCATGAAATTGATCGCCTCGGGGGTGGCCATTTGGGCAGGGATCACCAGATCGCCTTCGTTTTCGCGGTCTTCGTGATCGACAAGGATAAACATCCGGCCATTGCGGGCGTCTTCGATGATGTCCTCAATCGGGGCAATGGCGGCGCGCAGGTCGGATTCAACCGGACCGGGGGTTTCATAGGCAATTGTCGTGGTTTTGGGTGTGATTTTTGTATCGGCCATGCGGGCACCTTTGTGTTGCTACACAGGCAGATAATGCAGGTTGATGGCGTTGACCAGAGGGCGCGGGTTATTGAATGAAATCCGGGGCCAGTTCGCTATAGTCAAAGCGCCCCGAACGGCCACCTAGCCCGAATTATTCATGAAGCGGCGTAAATCGTTTGGCGGGCGTAGATCAAGCTGTTGAAATGGCGTATGATTTTGGTGTTGAACAAGATCATTCACCTCCAGCAGAAAATCCAACCCACCATGAATGACGATACG
>JAUZRV010000196.1 GCA_030950105.1 Rhodobacterales bacterium
CTCAAGCTGATCGATCTGTTCTGCGCCAGCTTCAGGACGGCTCCGGGCTACATTGTGCTTGATATCGACGACACGCCCGACCGGACACATGGCGATCAGCAACTGTCGCTGTTCAATACCCACGCACATGGGTATTGCTTCCAGCCGATCCACATTTATGACGCTGCCACGGGCAGGCCGGTGTGTTTTCTGCTACGGCCCTTGCAGCTGCTGCGCAACAGGTCGAGCAGGCGTTTGACGTGCGTGTGGCCGGCAATCACCTCGCCATCATGGTTGATATAGGTCAGTTTGGTACCCGTAATTGGCTTCAGATCAGCGCGGATACGGCGCAGGGTGATATTGCCGCCATCGAGTTGCTCGCCAAGGGGGGGCAGCCGTCTGATTGTCTCCGGTTTCAGCCCGCCATAGGCGAGTTCCTGAATACGATAGGCCAAGCCGGCTTTCCAGATAACCGCGGCGCATAAAAAGCCCCCGACAAATGCCGAGGGCGTTTTTTGTTGCTAGGTAAAAAGATCAGGCGCTAACCATCATGCCTTTTTCAGAGGCAAGATCACGCATTTTGGCCTGAAGTTTTTCAAAGGCGCGCACCTCGATTTGGCGGATGCGTTCGCGGCTGACGTTATACTGGCCGCTTAGTTCTTCGAGGGTGACCGCCTTTTCGGCGAGGCGGCGTTGGGTGAGAATGTCCTTTTCACGGTCATTCAAAACCTCCATCGCCTCGGCGAGAAGTTCGCGGCGCACCTCGAGTTCATCGCGGGCCTCGTAATCACCGGCCTGATCGGCATCTTCATCTTCGAGCCAGTCCTGCCACTGCATGGTGCCGCCATCTTCGGAGCCAACGGTGGCATTAAGCGAGGCATCGCCGCCCGACAAACGCCGGTTCATATTGACGACTTCGGTTTCCGACACATTGAGTTCGGTGGCAATGCGTTTCACGTTTTCAGGGCGCAAATCGCCTTCTTCCAACGCGCCGATTTTGGCCTTGGCCTTGCGCAGGTTGAAGAACAGTTTTTTCTGGGCCGAGGTGGTGCCAAGTTTGACCAAAGACCACGAGCGCAGCACAAATTCCTGAATACTGGCGCGAATCCACCACATGGCATAGGTCGACAGGCGAAAGCCTTTTTCCGGGTCAAAGCGTTTGACTGCCTGCATCAGACCGACGTTGGCCTCGGAAATAACTTCGGCCTGTGGCAGGCCATATCCACGATACCCCATGGCGATTTTGGCCGCCAAACGCAGGTGCGAGGTGACAAGTTTATGCGCGGCACCGGAGTCTTCTTTTTCGACCCAGGCCTTGGCATACATATATTCTTCTTCCGGTTCCAGTATCGGAAATTTGCGGATTTCCTGCATATAGCGGTTGAGGCCGCCCTCAGGGGTTGGGGCCGGTAGGTTTTTATAATTGCTCATGGTTGGTCCCTCCGTGGTCGTTGGTTGTTGAATATTACCGAATGTTTATCGACTTAACATTGAGGTAGGCGTGGCGCGACGTGGTTTCAAGGTGTTGGGGCGCGTATGCGTTCAATTCTTTAACGAAAGATGAACATGTTTCCGTCGATTACGAGGTTTGTGTCAGGAATAGAGGTCTGTTTCACGCGCTTGTGTGATGTGTTTCAACCCGTTTTTTCGGCTTTTAGGGCGGCAATAAGCGCGGCCATATCGTCGGGAAGCGGGGCCTCGAAGGAGATAAATTCGCCGGTGACCGGATGATCAAAACCCAAACTGGCGGCGTGCAATGCCTGTCGGGGAAAGGTGTGGGCGGCGTTGATACCCTGTGTAGACAGGGCCTTGGGGGACAATTTGCGTTTTCCGCCATAGGTCGGATCGCCGATCAGACTATGGCCGGTATGGGCGAGGTGGACGCGGATTTGATGGGTGCGGCCGGTTTCAAGCCAACATTCAACCAAAGAGGCGGCGATGGGATTGCCAAATGTTTCAACGATGCGCACGCGGGTGAGGGCGTGACGGCCCCCTTGAAACAGCACCGCCTGTCGTTGGCGATCGTGTTTATGGCGCGCGAGTTGGGTGGTGACGCGCATGATATTGCCGGTCTCGAAACTAACGCCTTTGACGCCGCGCACGCGCGGATCATTGGCGTCGGGCACACCGTAAACCACGGCGAGATAATAGCGTTTGACGCTGTGTTTGGCGAATTGGGCAGACAAACCATGATGGGCACGGTCCGATTTGGCCACCACCAACAGGCCGCTGGTTTCTTTGTCGATGCGGTGCACGATGCCGGGGCGCAACGAGCCGCCGACGCCGGATAATGTATCGCCGCAATGATGCAGCAGCGCATTGACCAAAGTGCCCGAAGGCGTGCCCGGCGCAGGGTGCACCACCATGCCGACGGGTTTGTTGATCACAATCAGGTCGTCGTCTTCGAACAGGATTTCGAGAGGGATGTCTTCGGGCCCAATGTGGGATTCGGTCGCGGGGGGGACCACGATTTCAAAAATATCGCCCTCGGCGACGCGCAATTTGGGATCGGAAACCGGTTTGCCGCGCGATGTCACCTGACCGTCATTGATTAAACGGGTGATACGGGTGCGCGATAGCGATGCATCCACTGGCACATCGCGGGCAAGGGCCTTATCAAGGCGCTGCGGTGGTTCGGCCCCGATACGCACAGAAAGATGGAGAGCGTCCATGATTGATGATCCTTTGCCCGATGAAGCACCCGTGGAGACGGGGCATCTGCGGTTTTTGCGACTTTTGGTTACCGGACTGACGGCCACCATGATTGTAGGGCTTTTAGCCATCGTTGTGCTGTTTGTCATGCGTTTCTCGGCACATGCACCAACTATTCCCGATAATATCACATTACCGGACGGGGCGGCGGCGGTGGCATTCACCCAAGCGACCGACTGGTATGCGATTGTGACCGACGACAACCGGATATTGATCTATGACCGGTTTACCGGCGAATTGCGTCAGGAAGTGGCGGTTCAGGCCGCGAAGCCCTAGCCCGAATTATTCATCAGCCTCCGGGTATTTCCTTCCGGCGCACTGGATCGGCCGGGTTGACGGCGGCGTTTTGAACTGAGTTTAGAGTGTGCGTTGAAGGTTGATATCTGGGGGTGTTCGGGCGGCTGATGCCGC
>JAUZRV010000197.1 GCA_030950105.1 Rhodobacterales bacterium
GTATCGTCGTTCATGGCGGGCTGGATTTTCTGCTGGAGGTGAATGATCTTGTTCAACACCAAAATCATACGACATTTCAACAGCTTGATCTACGCCCGCCAAACGATTTACGCCGCTTCATGAATAATTCGGGCTAAGTGCGGCACTGCATCTTGCGCGCGCGGGCCGTAGCGTGACCCTGATCGAGGGGCGCAGCATAGGTTTTGGCGGATCGGGGCGCAACAACGGGCAAGTGATCCCGACCCTGCCCGCCGCCGAACCGGATTGGATAGAAGGGAAATTTGGCGACACCGGCGCACGATTTGTCGATCTATTGCAAAATAGCGCGTCGATGCTGTTTGATTTGGTGCGCGCCGAAGGCATTGACTGTGAAGCCGAACAAACCGGATGGTTTCAACCCGCCCATAGCGCCGCACATATGCGTATCAGCGCCGCACGGGTCGCGGCATGGGCCAAACGCGGGGCACCGGCGCAGCTCTTGGAGCACGCGGAATCGACCGAATTGCTGGGATCTGACAAATGGTTTGGCGGCATGTTGAACCCGACAGGCGGCCACATAAACCCGTTGATGTTTGCCCGTGGCCTTGCCAAAACCTGTGTTGCGGCGGGCGTTGATATATATGAAAACTCTCCGGTGCAAGCGGTCGTCCGAGAGGGCGACCACTGGCAAATATCCACGTCAAATGCGACCATAACCGCACACGCGATCCTATTGGCCACCAACGCCTATAGCGGGGCACTTACCCCCGATTTGGCCCCGAAAATCCGCCGGTCTTTTGTTCCGATCACCTCTTGGCAACTCGCCACAGAACCCCTTGGGGATGCTCTGCGTGCCGGGATCATTCCGGCCCGCCAAGCCGTTTCAGACACCCGCGGCGATCTGCAATATTTTCGCTATGACGCCCAAAACCGCCTTGTTACCGGCGCCGGTATGATTTTTAAAACCACTGCACGTGCGCGCCTGCCTGCACATGTCGGGGCACGTTTGACACATGCGTTTCCACAGATTGGCACCCCGAGATTCACCCATATCTGGAACGGATTCGTTGGCATCACCACCGATTTTTTCCCGCGTTTCCATTATCTTGGGCCAAACTACCTCGGGTTTCTTGGCTATAACGGGCGTGGCGTCGCCTTGTCGATCCCGCTTGGTCGGCAACTTGCCCTCGCGCTTACCGGCGCGCCGGAACAAGACCTTGCAATATCTCTCACCACGCCAAAAACCATTCCGCTGCACGGGTTTGTCCTCCGTCTGGCCCCCGCCGCGCTTGCGCGGTATCGTTGGCGCGACAAACACCCGCCAAATCTGTAGGAGCCAACCATGCCCGCCCATCCAGACCATATTTCAATGATCGAAAAGCGCCGTATCGAGGCCGCCCTTATCGGAGAGCTATACGAGGTTCTCAAAGAGCGTCACGGCGCAAATGAGGCCGCAGAGGTTATCCGCATCACAATCGAGGCCTCGGCTATCACCCAAGGCGGAGAGTTTCGCGCCAATCACGATCACGAGCCGGATTTGGCAGATTTTACGGCGCATCAACATCTCTGGGAGAAGGACAACGCCCTTACCCGCGAGATCCTGCATAATTCTGCGGACCGCCTTGATTACAACATCACCCGCTGCGCCTATGCCGAAATGTATCGCGACATGGGATTGGGCGAAATCGGACATCTTTTATCTTGCAACCGTGACGGGGCATTTTGCACGGGGTTTTCCAAAGATATTGAATTAACCCGCACCCAAACCATAATGGAAGGCGCGGATTTCTGTGATTTCAGATATGCGATGAAGCGGAAATAGCGCGGCACCCGAAGACAAATCCGAAAGACCGGACAAGACGCTTTGCAAATTGCGCGCCGCCGTTTATGAACCTGCAAAATAATCCTAACATGTAGGGACGTAAACAATGGCCGATTTATTCACGATAGCGAACCTTGGCACCCTTGCCATGCTGATTTTTTTGCAGGCGGTTCTCGGATTTGACAACCTTCTCTATATCTCGATTGAATCGCAGCGCGCCCCCAAAGAAAGCCAAAAATCGGTGCGCTTTTGGGGCATTATCATCGCTGTTGCCCTGCGGGTTGTATTGCTGTTCGTGATGATCCGGTTGATTGATGCAATGGCTGCACCGTTTTATGTGTTTGAATGGGGTGGTATTCTTGAAGGCGGGATAAATTTCGCCACTTGCGTGTTTATCGTGGGTGGTCTGTTCATCATCTATACAGCGGTCAAGGAAATCGGGCATATGCTCTCGGTGCATGAACTTGAAACCGATGTTTCGAAAAAATCGAACAAATCCGCGACCCAGGTGGTGGTGATGATTGTGACCATGAACCTGATCTTCTCGTTTGACTCTGTGTTGTCGGCCTTGGCGATCACGGATGTTTTCGCGCTTTTGGCCACTGCAATTCTGGTCTCGGGTGCCGCCATGCTTCTGCTCGCTGATAGCGTGACCGCTTTCTTGGAGAAAAACCGCATGTATGAGGTTCTTGGCCTGTTTATCCTGCTTATTGTCGGGGTTGTTCTACTTGGCGAGGCCGGTCCGGCGGCGGCCCACGCAATGCATGATGATGCGTTGAAATTGCGCGTTTTTGGCCATGAGGTGATCCCGATGTCCAAAGCGACGTTCTATTTTGCGGTTCTGGTGCTGTTTGCGGTGGAAATTCTGCAATCGGGTTACAAACGCAAGCTTGATCTGGAACGCGCCCCCAAAGGGTCCTGATCCTAGGTGCCGCCGCTGATATTGCCCCGCGGCACCGCTGTTGCCTTGACCAAGGCATAAATGTTCATGCCGGTTTTGAGGTCCATTTCGGCCACCGCACGCGCCGTGACCCGTGCCAACAACCGGTCCTGTCCGACGATCAGGGAAATTGCCGCGCCGGGACCGTCGCCCATGCGAATATCACCAATGACGACGGGTAGAATATTACGCGTCGAAAGACCCGAAGGCACGCCCAGAGACAGGATGATATCTTGTGCCAGAATACGGATGCGCACCTCTTGGCCAAGCGGGGCGGTTACACCGGGAACCAACAAATCACCGCCACTCATGCGTAACCGCGAAAGGCCGTCCTCGGCGTGTTTCACCACTTTCGCGCGCATAACCGCCCCTGCTTCGCGCACCCCCAAAAGAGGCACGGCGGCGGGATCGGAAAACACTTCGAACGCATCACCGGCACGCACCACGCGGCCATTTTGGATCAGGACCAATTGATCCGCCAAACGGGCGATTTCATCGACGGCGTGACTAACATAGATGATTGAAACATGGGTGGTATTGTCGTCGCGCAGACGTTCGAGATAGGGCAGGATTTCTTCTTTGCGCGGCCCATCAAGCGCGGCCAAGGGTTCGTCCATCAACAGCAATCGCGGGTGCGATAACAACGCCCGCCCAAGGGCAACACGTTGTTTTTCGCCCCCCGAAAGGGTCGCAGGGCGGCGCGTCAGCAGAGTGCCGAGGCCAAGCATATCCACGATCCGTGTGGTTTCTTGTGGTGCGGGTTTGATCGTGGCAAACCGCGCCGCAAACGCAAGGTTTTGCGCGACATCCAGATGTGGAAATAGCCGCCCGTCTTGGAAAACATAGCCAATTCGGCGCTTGTGCGGGGCTAGGTTGATCCCTTTTTGTGCATCAAACAGAACTTCGTCACCAAGAGAAATCCGCCCGTATTCAGGCGCAAACAGCCCGGCAATAGCATTGACAATCGTGGTTTTCCCTGTGCCGGACCGGCCAAAAAGAGCGGTTACACCTATACCGGCATCAAATTTTGCCTCGATGGCAAAATCGCCAAAATTATGGGTGATATTGACGCTCAAACTCATGATCCGGCGATCTTTCGTGCGACACGGCGCGCCAGTATTTCAGAGATAATAACCGCCCCCAAGGCCACGACAAGCGACAGCCCGACAAGGCGGAAGGCGGCAGTTTCACCGCCGGGCACCTGTAAAAATGCATAAATCGCCGAGGGCAATGTCTGGGTTTGCCCCGGAATATTGGCAACAAATGTAATAGTTGCGCCAAATTCTCCCATCGCCTTGGCAAAGCCAAGGACCGATCCTGCCAATATGCCCGGCACAATAAGCGGCAGTGTAACGAGACGAAATTGGGCGAACCGGTTCGCGCCCAATGTTCCGGCGGCGTCTTCGAGTTTGGGATCAACCGCCTCGATCGCGAGGCGGATGGCGCGCACCATCAAAGGGAACCCCATAATCGCCGCCGCAAGCGCCGCGCCGGTCCAGCGAAAGGCCAATACAATGCCCAATGTTTCTTCGAGAAAACCGCCGACCATGCCGCGCCGCCCGAACGTTAGTAGCAAAAGATATCCGGTGACCACAGGGGGTAGAACCAGCGGTAAATGCACTGCCGCGCTCAGCATTGATTTGCCGCGAAAATCGCGGCGTGCCAGGATCCATGCCACCCAGATCGCCAATGGCAGGCTTGCCAATGTTGCCACAATCGACACCTTGAGCGAAAGCGCCAGCGCCGCCCATTCTGCGGCCCCGAACCCCAGTATCATGCCCCCGCTCAAATCGGATCAAATCCGTGCTGGCGAAAAATCTCGCCGGCCACAGGCCCTTTCAAATACCCGAGAAATGCGTGCCCTTTGGCGGTTGTTGCCGCGGCGGGATAGAGAATTTCGGCGTGCAAATCGCGCGGCACCTCATAGACCACTTGCACGCGCGGTTCGGCCAACGCGTCGGTGGCATATGTCACCCCCAGAGGCGTTTCTCCGCGTGCGACCAAGGCCAGAGCAACCCGCACGTTTTCGACCTCGGCCAAACGGTTTTCCAACTGCGGCCAAAGCCCTGCCGTTTCCAGCCATTGCCGCCCGTAGATGCCCGCCGGAACCCCTGTTGTCTGACCGATGGCCAAACGCCCATCGCCCAATCGTGCGGGCAGGTCCTGACCCATTTTGGCAAGCGAAAGCGCCCCTTCAGGTGCAATCACCACAAGAGAGTTTCTTAATAATTCAATGGTTTGCGCGGGATCAACGGCGCCGTCATCGGTCAACCAATCCATCCATTTCACATTGGCCAAAACCACGACATCCGCAGGTGCACCAAGCGCAATCTGGCGCGCCATAATCGCGCTACCGCCATAGGATAGGACAACCTGACCGTCATAAGTATCCGCAATAGCATCCAGTGCATTTTTCAGACTTGCAGCGGCAAAAACCGTGACCACTTCGCCCGCCCGCACCGCGGTGCCGGACAAAAATAAACCAGCCATGAAACCGGCCATTATGATCCATTTGAAACCCTTCATCACGGGCAGTTGTCCCACACACCCGCAGGCGGCACAAGTGGCAGGCAACATGCAATCACGCGCCGGCGGCCCCGCGTTTTTCCATTGATATCCCCTTATAAACACTGGCTATTGCACCGGTTTGACATTATGTTGATACAAAGAGCATGAAGAATAAAACATCCCAGGCAACAACGGGGGGTAAAATGACCCTTCAAAGCACAAAACAGTTACCTATCTCGTTTTCCGCATCGCACAAGAGCGATGTGCGCACGCAATTTGCGGCGCTCTGTTATCGTATCAAAAACAAAAAACCCGAAATCCTGTTGATTACGTCACGTGGGTCAAAACGCTGGATTATCCCCAAAGGGTGGCCGATGGATGGCAAAACCCCCGGTGAAAGCGCGCTTCAGGAAGCCTGGGAAGAAGCGGGCGTGCGCGGCAAGGTTATTGAACGCTGTCTTGGGCTGTATTCTTATTCCAAGGTATTAACGCCTAAAAAGGATCTGCCATGTGTTGCGATAATTTACCCGATCAAGGTTAAATCGCTCAAGCGCAGTTATCCCGAAGTTGGTCAACGTCAACGCAAGTGGTTTTCGCCCAAAAAGGCCGCAGCGCGGGTGGAAGAGCCCGAATTGGCGCAGATTTTGAAGACCTTTGATCCGCGGCTCTTGGGTTAAGTTTGCTTGATCTTTACGGTTTGGCGGTTATTTAACATATAGCCCGGAAAACAGGACCCAATATGATTCAATTCACTCTCAAATGCGCGCAAGACCACAGCTTTGAAAGCTGGTTCCAGTCTGCCGACGCCTATGAGAAATTGAAATCTGCGGGCATGATCACCTGCGCAATTTGCGGCGATATGGCCGTTGAGAAGGCGATCATGGCACCACGGGTGCGTGCATCGCGCAAAAAAGCCGCCGAACCGAATATGGAACCGGCACCAAAAACCGCGACGCCCTTATCCAACCCATCGGGCACCGCCGAACAGGCGCTTGCCGAAATAAAGAAGCATATTCAGGACAATTCCGAATATGTCGGCGATACATTTGCATCCGAGGCCCGCGCGATGCACGACGGCGACGCCCCCGAACGCGCGATTTACGGAGAGGCCAGCATGGACGAGGCCAAAACCCTGATAGAAGACGGAATCAAGGTGGCGCCTCTGCCGTTTATCCCCTCGAAAAAAACCAATTAAAACGCTTTGTCCGGTCACCCCGGCTTATAGTCTGGTTATACTTCGTTTCACGCCCTTAGAATGACCGATAGGGTGGCGGGCGCGCCTCGATCAAGGCCAACGCTTCCAACTCTTGATAGATCGAATATTTATTTTCCTTCACGATTTTGGCAATCCAGGCCGCAGCATCGGTAAAGTCGGTCGTGACGAATGTCTTGTTTTCAGGGGCAACGCCGGTCAATTCGGAAAAAATATTCGCCACGCGCACCTTGGATGCCGCTTCGGGCGTGGCCACCAAATAGGCGCAAGTGAAATCGGTGCGTGCGCTGCCAAGATCACCTTTTTTAATCAAATGTCGCCGGATGTCGTGCATCTCTAAACGCTCGACCTTTACATGTCGCATATCCAGAATTGCCGGCCCATCGTCTGTAGCGGGACTGTGTTTCTGTGATGGATTTGCCAGCAATAAATACAATTCCTGCAACGAAAACGGTTCACTGACCCTGATATAGTGAATATTATATTTTTCGATATGAGTGTATTCGAGCATAATCAGCGACCTCCATTTAGTCGTTCATACGAGTGCGTCAAAATACATAAAACTGAACTTTTGTAACGGGCGTGGTGATTCCTTAAACCCAAAGTAGTCCAATGTTTCGCCCCCTGTCACCATCCAAATATCAACTATCACGAATATTTTCCTGATACACACGTAGAGCATGCATTTCAACAACGCCAATAAAGTGCCCCAAGTGCAGATAGTTTTTGTCGCTCAAGACACGGCTCAGGCACACACTCCGCTACTAAATCCTATCTGTCGCCATACCCTCTTGTTCTTGCGACCATACCCGCCTAAACCACGGCCCAACGAAATCTACCAAGGGACACCACAAATGCCCGTTCTCGTGATGAAATTCGGCGGCACCTCTGTCGCCAATCTCGACCGTATCCGCCGCGCGGCCAAACGCGTCGGCGTCGAGGTTGCCAAAGGCTATGATGTGATCGTCATTGTTTCGGCGATGTCAGGCAAAACCAATGAATTGGTCGGCTGGGTGGATGAGGTTTCTCCACTGCATGATGCCCGCGAATATGATGCCATCGTAAGTTCCGGCGAGAATGTCACCGCTGGCCTGATGGCGCTTACCTTGCAAGAAATGAATGTAGAGGCGCGCAGCTGGCAAGGCTGGCAAGTGCCGCTCAAGACCAACAGCACCCATAGCGCCGCGCGTATTGACGACATCCCGACCGACAATATCAGCGCCAAATTTGCCGATGGTATGCGCGTCGCCGTTGTTGCCGGATTTCAGGGTGTCAGCCCGGAAAACCGCATCACCACCCTTGGGCGGGGCGGGTCGGACACCACCGCCGTGGCCTTTGCCGCCGCCTTTGATGCAGTGCGCTGCGATATCTATACCGATGTCGACGGCGTCTATACCACCGACCCGCGCATCACCGACAAGGCGCGCAAACTCGACAAAATCGCATTCGAGGAAATGTTGGAACTCGCCTCTTTAGGGGCCAAAGTCCTGCAAACCCGATCAGTCGAGTTGGCCATGCGGTTCAACGTCAAATTGCGCGTCCTAAGCTCATTCGAAGAACAATCAGATAGCGCAGGCACATTGGTCTGCGCCGAGGAGGAAATCATGGAACAAAACGTCGTTTCCGGCATCGCCTATTCCCGTGACGAGGCAAAAATGACCCTCGTTTCCATCGCGGACCGCCCCGGCATTGCCGCCGCGATTTTCGTGCCCTTATCCGAGGCTGGCGTAAACGTGGATATGATCATTCAGAACATATCCGAAGAAGGGCGCACCGATATGACCTTTTCCTGCCCTGTGGATCAGGTGGCGCGCGCGCAAAAAGCGCTCAGTGATGCCAAGGATTCGGGCGATATCAATTTTCACGACCTGATTGCCGACACCGATGTTTCCAAGGTTTCGGCGGTGGGCATCGGAATGCGTAGCCAGTCAGGCGTCGCGGCAAAAATGTTCAAGGTTCTGAGTGACGAAGGCGTGAATATCAAAGTGATTGCAACCTCCGAGATAAAAATTTCTGTGTTGATCGACCGGAAATATATGGAACTTGCGGTCCAGTCCCTGCATGATGCCTTTGAATTGGAAAAACTCGCGACATAGGGCCGGCCGTTTGGCCCTGTAGGCGCGATGAAGAAACAGGACCTACAGGTGCGCGCACTATGAGCGAAGAATTTGAAACCGACAGCCGCCAAATGCTCGGCCAATTGCGCGAAGCAATGGCCAGCGAAAGCGCGGGACAGGCGCGCCTCGACCAGATTACCCATCTGATTGCCAATTCCATGCGCACCGAAGTGTGTTCGATCTATCTATTTCGTGATGATGTCACGCTCGAACTCTGTGCCACCGAGGGCCTTAATCCCGAAGCGGTGCATCAGACACGGATGAAAGTCGGCGAAGGTCTGGTGGGCCGCGTCGCGCGCAAAGGGCATATTGTGAACACCGCCGATGCGCCTTCAGAACCGGGTTTTCGGTTTATGGCCGAAACCGGCGAAGAAATTTTCCACTCTTTCCTGGGCCTGCCAATTCAGCGGCTTGGTGAAAACCTCGGCGTGTTGGTCGTGCAATCCAAACGCACCCGAGAATTCAAACCTGACGAAATTATCGCCCTTGAAGTGGTGGCTATGGTCCTTGCTGAAATGACCGAACTGGGGGCCTTTCTCGGTGAAGGGGCTGCCCTTTCTGCGCGCCATCAACAACCGGTCTTGCTCCGCGGTGGCTCTGCCCAAGAAGGCGCGGCTGAGGGGCATGTCTGGCTGCACGAACCCCGGGTGGTCATCACCAATCCAATCGCGGACGACCCAGATGTGGAATTTGAGCGTCTAAACGAAGCCGTTGAACAATTGCGCATCGGTGTTGATGCAATGCTTGACGGGGCGGCAGGCGGGGACAAAGATCAACTCCAAGTGCTCGAGGCCTATCGCATGTTCGCAAATTCCAAGGGCTGGATGCGGCGCATGGAACAGGACATCACGCGCGGCCTGTCTGCCGAGGCGGCCGTTGAAAAAGAACAATCCACCGCCCGCGCCCGCATGGAACAAGTCACCGATGCCTATCTGCGTGAACGCCTACATGATCTGGATGATCTATCAAATCGATTGCTGCGGTTTCTCACCGGTCAGGGCGTTGAAACCGGGGCCGAAATGCCCGCCGACCCGATCCTGATCGCGCGCAATATTGGCCCTGCCGAATTGCTCGATTATGGCCGCAAACTGCGCGGGATCGTCCTCGAAGAAGGCTCCGTCGGCAGCCACGCGGCCATTGTCGCGCGCGCCTTGGCCATTCCACTTGTGATCCACGCCAAACGTATCACCACCGAGGCCCTTAATGGGGATCATGTCATGGTGGACGGTGATCAAGGCATCGTGCATCTGCGCCCCGACGATAGTGTTGCCACCGCATTTCGTGACAAAATCGCCATGCAGGCCGCCGCTCAGGAACGCTATGCCTCAATTCGCGACAAACCGGCGACCACCGTGGATGGGCACACCATTGCCCTGCATATGAACGCGGGGCTTATGGCAGACCTTCCCTCTCTTGATAGTTCGGGCGCCGATGGTGTCGGGTTATTTCGTACCGAACTTCAATTTCTGGTCCGCAACAAAATGCCGCGTCGTTCCGAACTTGCGGTGATTTACGGCAATGTTCTGGATGCCGCCCATGGCAAACGCGTGGTATTTCGCACCCTCGATATCGGGTCGGACAAAGTGCTCGCCTATATGAAACCCAACGACGAACCAAATCCCGCAATGGGGTGGCGCGCGATCCGTGTCGGCCTCGACAAACCCGGCGTGTTGCGGATGCAGTTGCAGGCCCTGATGCGGGCCGCTGCGGGTCGCCCGCTGACCATTATGTTCCCGTTTATCGCGCAATCCGAAGAATACACCGATGCCAAGGCCGAAATAGACAAGGCCCTGACCCGCGAACGCGCCCTCGGCCATATCTTACCGGAAAATATCGAAATCGGGGCTATGCTGGAAACGCCATCACTGGCCTTTGCACCCGACAAATTTTTCCGTAACGTCGACTTTTTATCAATAGGCGGCAATGACTTGAAACAGTTCTTCTTCGCGGCGGACCGTGAAAACGAACGCGTTCGCCGCCGTTATGACACTTTGAATGTGAGCTTTTTAAGCTTCATCGAGCGCATAGTCGATCGCTGCGCCAAGACCGCAACGCCCCTGTCATTTTGCGGCGAAGATGCTGGCCGCCCGATTGAAGCCGCCTGTTTTGCTGCAATCGGCGTGCGCACGCTTTCGATGCGCCCAGCCTCGATTGGTCCAGTCAAATCCATCCTGCGCCGCACCAATATCGGGGAATTACGCGCCGTTATCCACGCTGCCCGGGATCGGGGTGACCAATCGGTGCGCCCGGCCGTAATGGACTATTTGCGCCAAAAATCCTGACGCAAACGGGGCTTCTTTTTCGCATAAATATCCCCGCCGGAGGCCTGAATATCTTCTTTCCTCAAACGGTTTTCACCGGAACCGGCGCAACACGTTCGCGCAAATCCTCTACCAGATCCGCATGTGGGCGGTCGGTCTCGATGGCCAGTTTTCGCAGGCGAAAGTGAACATGCGCGATATCCTGATAATAACTCGTGTAGGCATAATTGGTCGCCGCACCGGCAATCGCGCCCAGAACCGGCACCGTTTGCGGTGCAAGCTTTTGCCCCAGAACAACCGCGAGTTTCGGGGCGACACGACGGATCAAAGCTTGCACCGCTGCCCCGCTCACCGCCACCCGCGTTGAATAAAACGCCAGATCCGCTCCGTCATTTTTACCAAGAGGACCGGCAGCGGCAAAGACCTGGATACAATCAAATTGCGTGCCTTCGGTCGCAGGATCAAACCCGTGTTCCGCCGCAACCCCTTGAATTGACCGCAATAAAACGGTTGTTGTTACCGGCAGTTCCACCATGGCACTCGGCAACCCGCCAAAACCGCCCGCGGCCCCAAGGGCCGTATTCATCGCCGTGTTAAGCCATCCAGGTTGATCGCCCACCACCCCGCGCGAGTTTTGCGCCGCTTTCAACGCAAGCCGCAATGCTGTTTCTGTACCGTCTCCAATACGATCGCGCACGCCCTCTGGAAGCTGCGCAAGCAAAGTTTCCGCCTGCCCGCCAATCACATTCAACACCTGCATGCCAAGGCCGTTGGCCCCGCGATACTTTTTGGCCAGAGCCTGTAATTCAGCCTCTAAATCAATCTCGAGAGTGGGTCGCTCAATAATATCCAAGACGTGCCTCCAGCCAACCTACCAACATAAGATGGCACTCGGTCCAACGGTTTTCAACCAAATCGGCGCACTTCTCCATGCACATCGTTCCAGGCATCAAGGCGAATTTCCAATCCCAAAACCCGATCGGGATTGGTTGGGGGCGGCATTTTCACACCTTGCAACGATGAAAATCCAAACCGCCCATAATATGGCGCATCCCCCACCAAAAGCACGCGTTCCCAACTATGATTAGCCGCTATAGCAAGGCTTTCACGTATCAAAAACCCTCCCAACCCCTCGCCTTGGCGCGTTGGGTGCACCGCAACAGGACCAAGCAATAATACCGGCACCTGCCCCACCAATACCGGCCAATACCGAATCGCGGCTGCCAAAATACCATCGCTATCACGTGCCACCAATGACAACTCGACCACCGGATCAATCCCGTCCCGCAAACGATACGACGAAAGCGCCTCACGTCCGGGCGCAAAGCACAGGTCATAAAGCGCCTCGACCTCCCAATAATCTTCAGCTGTCTCTTGGCAAAGCTCAATCACAGGCATTTCCCCATATTCCGGTGGCCACGCGCCTAGCATACCGTTATGCAGCGGGCAAACCCCTTCAAAGGACGCGCGATGTTCTACCTACCAAAAGACGGGCACGGCCTGCCTCATAATCCGTTTAATGCCATCGTAACCCCCCGCCCTATCGGGTGGATTTCGAGTCGAGGCCGTGATGGAATCGACAATTTAGCCCCCTATTCGTTCTTCAACGCCATCGCATATGAACCGCCACAGGTGATGTTTGCATCGACCGGATCAAAACCCGATCAAACAGACGCAAAAGACAGCCTTGCCAACATCCGCGACACCGGCGTTTTTTGCGTGAATATCGTCGAATATGCCATGCGCGACGCCATGAACGCAAGTTCGGCAAGCCTGCCCGCAACGGCGGATGAATTTGCCCACGCAGGCCTTGAACGCGCCGAATGTGCAACTATTCCCTGCGCTCGCGTCGCAAATGCGCCCGCCACTCTTGAATGTAAGGTCACCGATATCGTCGCTCTAAAAGGCTCCTTGAACACAATGGTTATGGGCGAAGTTACCGGTATCCACATGCGCGACGATTGCATCGTAAACGGGGTATTTGACGTCACAACTTTCCGCCCCTTGGCGCGGCTCGGGTATCGCGATTACACCAGCGTAACCGAGTTGTTTAGCGTAACCCGCCCCGACGACTGAATTCGGCGCAGCAGCAATAAACTGTCGGAAAAATCACTATAAAGCGTGCCGTAGGCACTCCTTTGGATCAGATGCTTCTGATTAGCGCTGTCTTGGTCATGTCTTGATCAATGGCCGCCGCCAAAAACACCTGTGCGCACAGAATAATTCACCGCCAGCGTATAATCGGGATCGTCATCGCTATCGACTATAAGGTGACCGGCCTTGATCAACAATTCATGACAATCACGGCTTAGATGGCGCAATTGCAATTTCTTGCCGGCATTTTCATATTTTGACGCCACCGCTTCGATCGCTTGCAGGGCAGATTGATCAACCACGCGGCTATCGGCAAAATCCACCACAACAACGTCCGGATCGTTTTCGATGTCAAACAATTCGGTAAAGCCTTCGCTTGATCCAAAAAACAACGGGCCTTGCACGCGATACACTTTGGTTCCGTCTTTCGCGTCATAAATATCGGCGTGAATGCGGCGTGCGTTGCTCCATGCATAGGCAAGCGCGGAAACGATCACTCCGACCACCACAGCCGTGGCAAGGTCCGCCATCACCGTAACGATGGTCACCAAAATCGTTACGAACGCATCCGTTAACGGCACGCGGCGCAGGATCGTGAACGAGTTCCACGCAAATGTGCCGATCACCACCATGAACATCACGCCCACAAGTGCCGCAAGCGGGATCACTTCGATCACCGGCGAGGCCAGAACAATAAACAACAGCAGAAACAACGCCGCCGCTATGCCTGCAACCCGTGTGCGCCCGCCGGATTTTACGTTGATCATGGATTGCCCGATCATCGCACACCCGCCCATACCGCCGAAAAATCCGGTGACCACATTGGCCGCGCCCTGTGCCATACATTCTTGCGATGCACCGCCGCGTTTGCCGGTGATATCACTGACGAGATTGAGGGTGAGAAGACTTTCGATAAGGCCAATAGCCGCCAAAATCACCGCATAAGGCAGGATGATTTTCAGGGTTTCAATATTCAAATCAACAGATGGAATGTGGAACGTCGGTAACCCGCCTTGGATCGAGGCAAGATCGCCCACCCGTGGCACATCAATGCCAAATCCGATCACAACAGCCGCAACGATACCGATGCCCGCCAAAGGCGCTGGAATAACGCGGGTCAGGCGCGGCATCACCCAGATAATCGCCATTGTCGCCCCGACAAGCACCAGCATGGTGAGCAACGGTGCCCCGCTAAGCCATTCACCACCTGACATGCCGTGGCCACCCGATACCATAGAACCGGGCACTTTAAATTGGCTCATCTGCGCCAGAAAAATAACAATCGCGAGGCCATTCACAAACCCGAGCATGACCGGATGCGGCACCAAGCGGATGAATTTCCCCCACTTTAACGCCCCCGCCACGATCTGTATAATGCCCATCAAAACCACTGTGGCGAATAGATATTCTACACCATGTTGGGCAACAAGCGCCACCATGACCACCGCAAGTGCGCCAGTTGCACCGGAAATCATCCCCGGCCGGCCACCAAACACGGCCGTAATCAACCCGACCATAAACGCCGCGTAAAGGCCCACCAACGGATGCACGCCGGCCACAAAGGCAAAGGCCACCGCTTCGGGAACCAGCGCCAAGGCAACCGTCAACCCCGACAGAATTTCGATACGCAACCGCGATGCCGACAATTTTTCGTCGGGCATCCATCGCAAATCGGGAACTGCAAGGCGGTTGGCAAAAGCTGCCAGTAGGGCTCTTTTCAAGGGATCACCGTATAAATTGAAGGTTTATGAATGGTAGGCGTCGGGCGCTGTCGCCTCTTAGCGCAAACATGAGCCAATGCCTAGTATTCAAATCAATTCCCCTTCATCTACCGCAAACCCCGCATAAATGTGACCACAAGATCACGAATGGAATCTTCCCTTCTTCGCATCTCCGGCTTAACAATTAAAAAACATGCAATGAACAAGGAAGCGCGGCACATGACCCAAACCATGATAGGTGTAATCGGCGGATCAGGAATATATGACATCGACGGCCTTGAAAATGCCGCGTGGCAAAGCGTCGAAAGCCCTTGGGGGGCACCTTCGGACCAGATTTTGACCGGCACCCTGGATGGCGTAAAAATGGCATTTCTGCCACGTCACGGGCGCGGGCATGTGCACACCCCGACAAGCGTGCCATACCGCGCCAATATTGACGCCCTCAAACGCATTGGTGTAACGGATGTGATCAGTGTTTCGGCCTGCGGGTCATTTCGCGAAAACATGGCGCCGGGTGATTTTGTCATTGTAGATCAATTCATTGACCGGACTATTGCGCGTAAAAAAACATTCTTTGGCACGGGATGTGTGGGGCATGTTTCGGTGGCGCATCCGACCTGCCCACGCCTGTCGGACGCTTGCGAAACCGCGGCGCGCACCACCGGCATCAACGTGCATCGTGGCGGCACTTACCTCGCGATGGAAGGCCCGCAATTTTCCACCCTTGCCGAAAGTAAAATGTATCGCGAACAATGGGGCGCGGATGTGATCGGGATGACCAATATGCCCGAGGCAAAACTCGCTCGCGAGGCCGAACTTTGCTATGCATCCATCGCGATGATCACCGATTACGACAGTTGGCACCCCGATCACGGCGAGGTCGACGTGACCCGGATCATCGCCACCCTGACGGCCAATGCCGCTCATGCCCGCACGCTTGTGGCGCAACTCCCTGCCCTTCTCGGGGCGCAGCGCGACCTATGCCCGCATGGCTGTGATCGCGCGCTCGAATACGCAATCATGACCGCCCCCGAGGCCCGAGACCCCGCATTGGTGGCCAAACTTGACGCCGTCGCCGGTCGGGTTCTCAACACTTAGAGGCTGATTCAATACTTTATGATTGATGTCAGTGCTTTGCGATCCTCCTTGTGAGAGTTCGAATGTGGGCGATGAGTATCCATGCCTTTGAACTCTCGATTGATTTCTC
>JAUZRV010000198.1 GCA_030950105.1 Rhodobacterales bacterium
CTTAATAAAACAAAACGTGGTCGCGCCTTTCATAGGGCGCGACCACATTAACCAGCGCACCTAAACCGTTGGAATCCATAATAAATCAGAGATATCCAACAATGGTTATCATCGCCTTACCGACAGGGGCACCCTATGGGACAGTTTATTTTACGTCGTTTCGGCGTGATGATAATTACAGCACTTTGCCTGACGTTTATCGTTTTTTTCCTCACCAATCTCTATCCAAATCTGGAAAAGCTCGCCAAAACGCAGGGCAATTTCCGCATGACCGACGAGGCCGTCTTTAGTTGGCTCGACAAACGCGGTTATACCCAACCAACGGTGGTGAAATATGCCCAGTGGCTTGGCCTGACGCCGGGGTTTGTGATCATCGACGACGAGGGTGTCAAAACCGGCAAATGTATCCGCCCGGGCATGGATGCCGCCGATGCGCCCAAATTTTGCGGCTTGTTACAGGGTGATTGGGGCACCTCGACCGTGTTCAAAAAAGGCGTCGGTGAAATCATCGGCGTGCGCCTTGCCCTGACTGGAAAACTGATGTTTTTCGTGATGGCATTGATGGTGCCTGCCGCGTTGATTATCGGGGTCTTGGCCGGAATGCGCGAAGGGTCACGCACCGATCGCACCCTGTCCACCGTTTCCATTCTATCCACGGCAACACCCGAATATGTCTCCGGC
This sequence comes from Rhodobacterales bacterium, assembly GCA_030950105.1. Taxonomy (GTDB): domain Bacteria; phylum Pseudomonadota; class Alphaproteobacteria; order Rhodobacterales; family Rhodobacteraceae; genus JAUZRV01. Next base: position 682 of record JAUZRV010000198.1, read on the forward strand.
GTGATTTTCATCGCCCTGCTTGCGTCTTCCAAATTCGGCATAAGCCCGTTGTTGAACGAATGGGGCCTTATAGAGAGCAAAACCCTGTTCAAAGGCACCGCGACCAAGGCGATGACCGATGCCAATTTCAAAAACTTCTTCTTGCCGGTGCTCACCATCACCCTGTTTGGCATGGGCTATATCGCGCGCATGACCCGCGCGAGCATGGCCGAGGTGATGACCGCACAATATATCCGCACCGCGCGTCTCAAGGGGGTGTCCTTCTATAACGTGGTCACCAAACACGCGCTGCGCAACGCGTTGATTGCCCCGTTCACGGTGATCATCCTGCAAATCCCGTGGCTTCTCAACGGTGTGGTGATTGTCGAAACCTTGTTTAATTACAAAGGCTTCGGTTGGGCCATGGTGCAGGCCGCCGGTAATAACGACATTGAACTCCTGCTTGGTATTTCTGTCGTCTCCGTCGCCGTGGTTCTGGTAACACAGCTGATAAGCGACATCGGCTATGTCTATCTCAATCCACGTATCCGAATTTCATAGGGGGCTGAAACACATGGAACTTCTAAGTTGGGGCGAAATTTTCACCCGCATATTCATCCAATTCACCCCCGTCTGGATCGCCCTGTTTGCGACCTTCGCAATCTCGATCGCTTTCAAACGCAAACTTGGCCTCTATGGCAAATTGTTTGATAGCATCGTTGGCATGATCGGTTTCTTTCTGGTGATGTTCTGGGTCTTCACCGCGATTTTCACCGGTGTTTTCGACCTCATCGCAACCCATGATCCGATTTCCATCGCCTCGGGCATGAAAAACAAAATTCCCGGCACCCCCCTGCGTAATGCCGGGGCCGAAGACTATGCCTATTACCTGTTGGGTGGTGATTCCCTGTCGCGCGACGTGTTTAGCCGCATGGTGCATGGCGCGTGGATTGTGGTGCAAATCGCGCCGCTCGCCGCTGTATTTGCCTTTATGATCGGCATTACCCTTGGGTTGCCCGCCGGATATTTCGGGGGCCGCCTTGATACGATCCTGTCGTTTGTCGCCAATCTGATCCTCGCCTTTCCGGTGATCCTGCTGTTTTATCTGCTGGTCACGCCGGAAATCGTGCAAACCGGCCTGCCCAACTATATGGCGGCGGTTCTGTTCATTTTCCCGCTGGTGTTCGTCGGGGTGTTGCTCAATTCGCGTTATTACACCCAGCCCCATATTCGCAATCCGCTGCTCGCCGTGGTGCTTGGCATTATGGGCTATGGCTATCTGATCACCGTTTCCGCCAAGGGCACCGTGATCAATGTCCTGCCCGGTTCCCTTGATCTATTCGATATTCCGGCGGGTATTCTGGTGGTGTTTGTGTCGGTGGTTTTTGTTAACTCACCCACCGTTTTCCGTATCGTGCGCGGCCTGACCATGGATATCAAAACCCGTGATTACGTCGCCGCCGCCCAGACCCGCGGGGAACGCCCGTGGTATATCATGCTCTGGGAAATCTTGCCCAATGCGCGTGGCCCGCTGATCGTCGATTTCTGCCTGCGCATCGGCTATACCACGATCCTGCTCGGGACATTGGGTTTCTTTGGCCTTGGCCTGCCCCCCGAAAGTCCCGATTGGGGATCGACCATCAACGCCGGTCGTAAGCTGCTTTCTGTCTATGCGCACCCTGCCCTGCCACCGGCGTTTGCACTGCTCACAATGGTTCTTGGTCTTAACTTGTTGGCCGATGGTCTGCGCGAAGAAAGCCTAAAGGATTGAGGATCGCATGCCCCCATCGCCACACCAACGTATGCACACGATACATACGTTTTCCATACGTGAACCCTACGTCGTTTCTGCCTCACATTCGGGAGACCCCAAATGAATAAATCCGCTGATTATGACGGCCCAATTCTTGAAATCGACCGGTTGTCGATCTCGTTTTTCACCCGTATGCATGAAATTCCCGCTGTGATGGATTTTTCCACCACCGTCATGCCCGGCGAAGCCATGGGCCTTGTGGGGGAATCCGGTTGTGGCAAATCCACCGTGGCGCTTGGCGTGATGCAGGACCTCGGCGTGAACGGAAAAATCGTTGGCGGCTCAATCAAATTCAAGGGTCGCAACCTCAACGAAATGTCCGACGAGGAATTTCGCGATATCCGAGGCAACGAAATTGCCATGATATATCAAGAACCTATGGCCTCTCTGAACCCGGCAATGAAGATCGGCAAACAGTTGATGGAAGTGCCGATGATCCACGAAAACGTCGACAAGGACGAAGCCTATAAACGTGCCTTGCAGGTGGTCACCGACGTCAAATTACCCGATCCAGAGCGGATATTGAAATCCTTCCCGCATCAATTATCTGGCGGTCAGCAGCAGCGTATCGTCATCGCAATGGCGTTGATGTCAAAACCTTCGCTTCTCATTCTGGATGAACCCACAACCGCCCTCGACGTCACGGTAGAGGCCTCAATCGTTGAACTGGTGCGCGATTTGGGCAAAAAATACGGCACCTCGATGTTGTTTATTTCCCATAATCTGGGCCTTATTCTGGAAACCTGTGATCGCATTTGCGTCATGTATAGCGAGAGCTATTGTCGAGTCTGGTGTTTGAGGCTTGTCGGTCATGCGGCGATCTGGTCGGGGTTTGTGGTTTCAATTCCGTCTTTGAATATGACGCCTGTGATGACTTTGGCGAGATAGTCAAAGCCGCGTAGCTTCCTCCAGTT
>JAUZRV010000199.1 GCA_030950105.1 Rhodobacterales bacterium
AAATCAGGAACGGCCAAAGTTTGATCCGTTCGGCCAATGTGCCCGACACGATCGACGCGGTGGTCGCACAGAACATCAATTGGAAAAAGAAATCCGACCCAACCGACGCATATGTGAGGTCGGTATCGGCACCGGCAACGCCAACGGCCTCTAGGGCGGCGGGGCTAAATGCGCCAATGATACCGGCAACGGTCCACGCATCGCCCGGATACATCAGGTTATAGCCGATGATGTAATAAAAGATCGACGCCAGCGCAAAAAGCGAGACGTTTTTGGTAAGCTGCATAGTCACGTTTTTGGACCGCACCAGACCGGCCTCGAGCATGGAAAAACCCGCCGCCATCCAGAACACCAGAAACCCGGTGACCAAGAACATAAAAGTCGTAAGAATATAACCGATTTCGGCCATTGGCGGGGTGGTATCCGCGGCTTGTGCCGATCCGATGGACGGCAGCGCGATCATGGCAGCGGCCAACCCCAAAGAAGTTATGCGTTTCATTTTTCCGTATCCTTTTGGATTGCGCAGATTACAGCGCGTCATCATTGGTTTCGCCGGTGCGCACGCGCAGGGCCTGTGCCATATCAAGCACGAAAATTTTGCCATCACCGATTTTGCCGGTCTTGGCGGTTTTTTCGATGGTCTCGACAACCTGATCGGCCATAGCCGCGACCACGCCGATTTCGAGTTTGATTTTCGGCACAAAATTGACGGTGTATTCGGCGCCGCGATAAATTTCGGTATGGCCGGACTGTGCGCCAAACCCTTTGATTTCTGTGACCATCATGCCGCGCACGCCGATCTCGGTAAGCGCCTCGCGAACCTCCTCAAGCTTGAACGGTTTGATCGTTGCTATGATATATTTCACCTTTGTCCCCTTTGTGATGATGTGATCGGCAACTTGAATTTACAGGGGTAGAAAGGCGGGATTCGATGGCGATTAGGAAGCAAAAGGAACACATTCGCGGAATACAATGCGACTAAATGCACAAAATTTGCACAATTTCTCACATTTGCCTACTTTTTAATCACAACAATAAGGGGAAACTGCGCAAAGCCCCCCTCAACATCTGTTGCAAGACAGTTTAGAGTGAACAAAACAAATTAGCCGAGCAGGGCATATTAAATGAGTAATTCGGGACGAAAGAAGCCATTGGTGGCGGATCGGCGATACGGCGCGGGAAAGCCTAAGCCAAAGCCCAAAGCCAAACCAAAAAAGCCCGTAAATACGCGCCGCAAGCCCGCCACAAAGCCGGCGCGCAAACGCGTGCGCAAGACCAAAAAGCGCAATTTTCTGGTCGCGGCCTTGCTTGGGCTGCTTGGCTGGCTGTTGCGTATTCTTTGGGGTTTTGGGTGGCGGATCGGTGTCATCGTCTCGCTGATTTTGGCCATGGGTATTGGCTATTACTACTCAACCCTACCCAATTCGGCCATCGCATTTATGGACGAACGCGCCAAAGGGTCCGTTACATTACTGGATGACAACAGCGCGGTTTTTGCGTGGCGCGGCGATCAATTTGGCGGCATTGTTTCTGCCAGCACGGTTTCCCCGCACCTGAAAAACGCCGTAATCGCCACCGAAGACAAAAGGTTTTACAACCATTTCGGTGTAAGCCCGCGCGGCGTGGCCTCGGCGGTGCGCATCAATCTTGCTGCGGGACGTGGACCTTTGTCCGGCAACGGTGGATCAACCATCACCCAGCAAACTGCCAAATTGATCTGCCTCGGAACAGCCTATGACGCCAAAAGATGGGAAACCGAGCGCGCCTACGAAAAATATTGCCGTCAGGGATCATTGTGGCGCAAAGTCAAAGAGGCAACATATGCCTTGGCCATGGAAGCCAAATATTCCAAAGATGAAATCCTGTCGATCTATATGAACCGTGCCTTTCTCGGGGCGGGTGCACGCGGGTTCGAGGCCGCTTCACAGCGTTATTTCGCAAAATCCGCCGCCGAGGTTTCGGCGCCCGAGGCCGCTATGCTTGCCGGTCTTCTCAAGGCCCCGACCCGTTACGCCCCGACCAATAGCCTGCAACGGTCGCAAGATCGCGCCGCAACGGTGGTCAAACTAATGCGCGAACAGGGCTATTTATCACCCGAACAGGCCCTTGATGCCACCAACCAACCCGCGGAATTATCCGCCGCCGCCAAGGCCAGGGCCGGTGGCTATTTCGCCGATTGGGTTATGGCCTCGGGACCGGAATTTTTCACCCGCAACACCACAGAAGACGTGATTATTCGCACCACTCTCGACCAGCGCCTGCAAACCGCCGCCGAAGATGCGATGACCTATGTTTTCGAAAATAAAGTGAGCCCGGGATCCAAAGCCCAAGCCGCGATTGTCGTGATGTCCGCCGACGGGGCGGTGCGCGCTATGGTTGGCGGGCGCGACGTGCGCGCCACGGGTGCCTTCAATCGCGCCACACAGGCCATGCGCCAAACCGGATCAGCCTTCAAACCCTTCGTTTATGCCACCGCGCTTGAACTTGGCTATTCCTATAGTGATCTGGTGAACGACGCGCCCTATACGGTCAAGGTGCCGGGGTCGGGCAACTATTCCCCCACCAATTATGACCATAAATTTCACGGCAATGTCACGCTCCTCGAGGCGCTCAAACGCTCGTATAATGTGCCTGCGGTCAAGGTTGCCATGTCTGTCGGCCTTGACCTGGTGCGCCGCGTTGCCTCGGATTTCGGGATCAAAAGCGAACTGGCGCTTGGCCCTGCCCTTGCGCTTGGCGCATCCGAAAGCACTTTGCTTGAAATGACCGGGGCCTATGCCGGCATCCTTAATGGTGGCTCTGCTGTGACCCCTTATGGGCTGGTGGAATTGCGTTTGATGGGCGACGATGAACCGTTGATGGGCACGGGGGGCGGCATCGGTGAACGTGTGATCAACACCTCTGCGGCGCGTGAACTCACCTATATGATGTATAAGGTCGTGCAAGAAGGCACCGGGCGGCGTGCCATGCTTGAAGGCCGCGAGGTGGCGGGTAAAACCGGCACGACACAGGCGGCGCGCGATGCGTGGTTCATCGGGTTTAGCGGCGATTATGTCGCCGGTGTCTGGATGGGGTATGATGACAACACGCCTCTCACGGGGGTCACCGGATCGGGCCTTCCTGCCGAAATCTGGCATGAAACCATGGTCCGCGTCCACGAAGGCCTGCCGATCAAACCGCTGCCAATGCTGCGCCCGTCCGCGCAACCGACCGCACGCCAAATTGACCAAACCGCACCGAGAAAACCCAAAAATGCCATTGAACGGCTTATGGAGCAATTACGCGGCGAAACCCGTTAAAGCCCGATGATCGGGATCATTTGGCACAATATTAGGCATCTCTGCGAGATATTCAGCCAAGACGCTACCATGGGGAGGGCGCGCGGATCCTCGCCGCCCAACCCTCGCCGTCCAAGTGCCCGCCTACCCAGATATTGGGAACAAACAGTTATCCCGAATTATTCATGAAGCGGCGTAAATCGTTTGGCGGGCGTAGATCAAGCTGTTGAAATGTCGTATGATTTTGGTGTTGAACAAGATCATTCAC
>JAUZRV010000002.1 GCA_030950105.1 Rhodobacterales bacterium
CGCGCTCAGGAAAAGTTGATTTCGACAGTTCCGAATGGTCCGTAATCGGCGTTGATTTTGGTGCCAGACGGGGCCTCGATCGGGCGAATGAACGAGCCAGACAAAATCACCTGACCTGGTTCAATGCGTTGATTATATTGCGCCATTCGCCGTGCAAGCCAAACGATGCCTTCAATAGGGTCATTCAGAACACCGGCGCCGAGGCCGGTTTCTTCAACGGTGTTGTTGGCGGCAACAATTGCCCCAACCCACCGTAGATCAAACGCATCAATCGCATGTTTTTCGCGCCCCAATACAATACCCGCGTTGGCTGCATTATCGGCAATTGTATCGGTAATTATACGGGTTTGGCCTGTTGTCGGATCGGTTCGTAAAACCCTTGTATCCAGTATTTCTAGAGACGCAGAAACATAATCGGTGGCTGCAATTACATCCTCTCGCGTGATGTTTTTTCCGGCCAACGGGGTCTTCATCACAAATGCGATCTCCGCCTCGACGCGCGGCTGGATAAACCGGCCCTTGGGGATGTTCGCGCCGGATTCAAACAGCATATCGTCGAGTAAAACACCGCTATCCGGGGTGGTGATATTAAGCGCCTGCTGCATCGCGCGAGAGGTCAGGCCAATTTTCCAGCCAATAACATGTCGGCCAGCGGCCAACTTTTGGGCTACCAATGCTTTTTGAACGGCATAGGCATCGTCAATATCCATATCGCAAAAACGTTTTGAAAGCAGGCCAATTTGTTGCCCTGATTGTTCGGCATCAAAGAGATCCGCAGCCGCGCTATCGATGTCGTTTTGCGCAAGAGTCATGTTTCATCTGCCACTGTGTTGCGCAAAACCCCGATGCCTTCACCCTCGATTTCGACCACATCGCCAGGGCGCAAATAAATCGGGGGGTCAAATCGCGCACCAGCGCCGGTGGGGGTTCCAGTGACTATAATGTCGCCCGGAACAAGCGTGGTGAACGTCGATATATAGGCGATTTGGCGCGCAATCGGAAACAACATTCGCCCCGTGCGATCACTTTGGCGGGCCTCACCATTAACCCGAGTGGTTAACGCCACATCTTCGATTTGCGAAGAGTCTTTGAGCGGGACAATCCAAGGTCCCATTGCGCCCGAGCTGTCGAAATTCTTGCCTTGGGTCACGTTGAATTTGGCATGGCGTACCCAATCGCGCAACGTGCCCTCATTGCACATCGTCAGTGCTGCAATATGGTCAAGCGCTTGATTTTGCGGGATATGTCGGCCACCTTTGCCGATGACAATCGCAATTTCACCTTCATAATCGAGCTGCTCGGATGCTTTGGGCCGGATCAGTGATTGATCATGGCCGGTAAAAGAACGGGCAAAACGAATGAACAACGACATGTTGGCGGGCGCGTCTTGGCCGTCCTTGTATTCGGCATTTCGCGCCGGAAAGTTAACGCCAACACAGATGATTTTTTCCGGATTTGGTATCGGAATGTCATAGGTGAAGTCACCATTGTTATGGGTGACCTGCCGCCCTGCCGCGGCTTTTTCCAAAGCGTCAAATCCGTTGGCTTCGACAACATTTCGCAATGTTGCCCACTGCGAAAAATCGGGGGACAAGGCGATTATTCCCTCGTCGGTAACGGCCCCGTAGTATTGAGTTCCGGCACTTGTATAAGTGGCAAATCGCATGGGAATTCCTCTAAACGCTGAAGGTGATATTGACTTGTCCGGTGCCCGAACTGCCAAAATAGGGGGTCATGGTAGTGATTGATCCGCCGTAGTCTTTCCATCCCAATGCGCCAAACAACATGGCGGTATCGACCATGCCACATTCTCCGACGCATCTGACCGCATAATCGGGGAGCATGTCCAGAAATGCGCTCCAGTCGCCATTTTCCCACAACTCGAGAACATGGTGATCTGTCTGTTCGTTAAAGGCTCCGTTAACTTTGTTGACGCCTTCGACGGATTTTGAGTTTTCCCAAAACGCGTGGCTTAATGATCCGGACGCAAATAGCGCTACATTCCCTTCGGATTTATCAATAGCACGTCGGATCGCGGCGCCAAATTGGCGGTTTTCATCAATGGTTGAAAACTGGTTCGCCGCGATTGGCAGCACCCGCGCATTGACCCCTTTGTTGATGAAATACATCGGCAAAAGCGTGCCATATTCAACACCAAGATCAGGATGGTCATGGGCAAGTGCGCGGTGACCATCGGCACGAACCTCATCCACAATCAGCGCGCCCAATTCAGGGTTTCCATGATAATCATAGGCCAGATCCGATAGCATATGCGGTAACTCGTGGCTTATAAAATTGCCTTCATGGCGGGGCTTGGCGTTGAGATGAAAGCCCTGATTTACGATCCAGTGCGTGTCAATTACGATAAAAGTATCAACTTTGGCCGCAATCGCCGCTTGCCGTAATTTTTCATACCCATCGAGCGCGGATGTGCGCAATCCTTTGTATTTTTCAATCGTGTGTGACATCCAGATTGTCGGGACATGCGTAATTTTGGCTGCGAGAACAAGATTGCCCATCTTAATGTTCCTTTCCTAAAGTTTAAGCTCCGAGGCGTGGAATTTTGTCATTGCCGGTCGCAATTCCGATGTGTTTTTGTTCCATATAAAAATCAAATGACCAGTCGCCGCCATCGCGCCCGATCCCGGATGCCTTGACGCCACCAAACGGGGTTGGAAGGTGGCGCACATTTGCCGAATTTACCCAAATCATACCGGCCTCCAATTCATTGGTGATCCTAAGTGCACGGGTAATATCGTTGGTCCAGACATAGGCGGTGAGACCATATGGCGTGTCGTTGGCAATCCGCAATGCCTCGGCCTCATCCGCAAAAGTTATCGAGGTTAGAACCGGCCCGAAAATCTCCTCTTGGGCTATCCGCATATCGTTGGACGCGGCCGTAAAAAGGGTTGGACGAACATAATATCCAGGCTGATCAATGGCATGTCCACCGGCCGCTATTGTGGCACCGTCTTGCTTGGCAATATCAAAATAGCTGCACACTTTATCAAAATGGGTTTTGTGGATTAATGGGCCTATTTCTGTTGTTGGATCAAGAGGATGACCCACTTTGATCGCGTTTATCCGTGATACCATTTTGGCAAGGAAATCGTCTGCAATCGTCTCCTGAACAAGCAGGCGGCTCGACGAGGTGCAGCGCTCGCCATTAAGCGAAAAGATCATGAATATGGCAGCGTCCAAAGCGCGATCAAGATCGGCATCTTCAAACACAATCACCGGATTTTTACCACCCAATTCAAAATGCACGCGCTTCAACGTATCCGCGCCTTGCTTCATAATCATAGAGCCGGTTTTGCTCTCGCCGACAAAGGCAATTGCCCTGATATCAGGGTGCTCGGTGAGGGCCTTTCCGGCGTCTTCGCCTAACCCGTTTACCAAATTCCACACACCGGGAGGCAGGCCAGATTCTTCTGCAATTTCCATCAAAATACGTGCGGTCAAAGGTGAGAATTCGGCGGGTTTATGGACCACCGTGCATCCGGCGGCAAGGGCCGGCGCGATTTTCCAAGTGGAAAGCATAAATGGTGTGTTCCAGGGCGTAATCACGCCAACAGGGCCAATTGGTAACCGTGTGGTCATATTTATTAACGTCGGCGAAGGCAGGGTTTGGCCGTCACGGGCAGAGAGAGCTTTGTCAGCAAAAAATCTAAAATTTGCGGCCCCGCGCAAAGCTGCCTTGGACATAAATCGCAGCGCCTGGCCTGTGTCCCAGCACTCACAAAGCGCGATTTCTTCAGCGCGCGCCTCAATACCGTCGGCGATCCGGTGCAGGATGTTTTTCCGTTCGGTCGCAGCAATGTCACGCCAAGCCGGAAACGCCGATTTCGCGGCGGCGGCGGCGGTATCAATATCGGCTGCGTTGCCTTGGGCCACATTACAGATAAAGCTTTCGTCTACCGGTGAGCGGTTTTCAAAGGTCCGCCCATCGCGCGCAGATACCGATTTTCCGCCGATCTGGTTCAAAATTCCGGTCTCGGAGAACCGGGCCAGATATCCGTGGAGTTTGCGTGTGTTTTCGGTGAGGATCATGGCGTTAATCTTTCTTTAGATGGTCACGGATCGTGTTAAGTTTTGGGGCAAGGTCGGGATCAATATCGCGCATTTCCATCGAAAGGGCGATCGGATGGGTGGCGATAACCGGTGCAAGAAACTCTTGAGCGGCCTCAAATATTAACTTTGTTGCGGCTTTTCGTGTCTCGATGTCGCGACCGGCGCGCAAACGAACCGAAATATCGAGATAAATATTGTCTTCTGCGCCATCGGCAATACTTACGTGAGTCGCGCAAAACGCGCGCACTCGGACCCCGGCAAGGGGCAATACTCCGGTGGAAATTGCAGCAAGGCGGAGATGATCGCAGAGTTTGGACACGTCACACAAGGCCTCAAGATTTGCCGAATAGTCGAGAGTGAGATGTGGCATGGCGACTCCTTTAGTTAACAAGTTAACGAAAAGAGTCTTCTGGGTCAAGAAAGATATTTTCGGGCCAATTTCAAAGCACGATTGATAGCGGTTGCAGATTTGGCTGCCCCGTTTTCTTCATTCATACGAGGAACGATCCAACCCACGTAAGTGAGGGCCCGTAATAGGAGGAAAAAATGTAAATGATCATGATTAACCGGGCGTCGCGCACCGTAGCCTTCAATAAGAGCGTTCTCTAGATCTTCGTAATCCGGTGCCTCGAGAAAACGCAGCAAAAATGTTGCCAACTCAAAATCCCGGAATCCAAAACCACTATCATCAAAATCAATCATATAGAGGTTATCATCATCTAACATTATGTTTTCACTTAATAGATCTGCATGGATTAACCCAAAGTCTGCGGTGTTTTCTAGGTTCTCCAGCTGGATACTTGCGTTATTCTGCGTGGTCACTAGGATCTCTCGTTCAGGCGGCGAGAGCATTGGATTGCCCGTAAATCGACCCCAAATCGGGTTTGATCCAAGAAGACCTTCTCGATCCCAAGATGGTCGGTAGAAATTTTCGGGACGTGTCCAGAGATCGGATATATCATGCAATTTCGCCATGGTGCGGCCGAGATCGAGGCAGAATTGCGTGCGATCAATATGTTTCGGCAAGGTTCCCGCGCTCCCAACCTGGGTACCGGGTAGCCACTCAAGAACATCAATCAAAATCCCGTCAACTTCCGCAATAAGCGCGCCGGAAGGGGAAGCAAGCGGTTTGGGAACGCGGATATTTTCCGTGCGCAGGGCGGCCATCCACAGTAATTCTGAATTGAGTTCGGCCTTGGTGCGATAACCCATGCGATGCAGGCGCAACGCATAGTCGGCAGAGGCGGTGGTGATCCGAAAAACCGTGTTTTCACGCTTGGCCGCGAGGGTGAATTTGGCCTCGGGCATCCCCCATTGAGCGAGGGCCTTTTTGACGGTTTCCTCGATCATGCCAGCGGCGTGTCACTTAGGGCCGCGTCGAGTGTGGAGATCATAAAATTAACATTATCAGCGTTAAAAACAAGGGGTGGTCGCATTTTTAGAACGTTGTAATGCACGCCCAAAAAGTTGAGGAGAACTCCACGTTCGCGCATGGCGTTGGCGATGCGTTTGGTGAAATTCGTTGCGGGGTTTTTGGTGGTTTGATCCAGCACAAATTCGACGCCAAAAAAGAGACCAGAACCGCGGACGTCGCCGATGCAGGGGTGGCGGGTGGCGAGGTCGCGCAGGCCGGCGCGGGCGTATTTTCCAACAATGTCGGCGTTTTCCATTAACCTTTCATCTTGAACCACTTTTAATGTGGCAAGAGCCGCGGCGCAGGAGACCGGATTTCCGGCGAAGGTGTTGAAATAACGGAAAGAAGTGCGGAATTTGGAATTTAATTCGGCGCTGGTCAAAACGGCGCCGACGGGGTGGCCGTTGGCCATGGGTTTGCCGATGGTAATAATCTCGGGAAGAAATCCTATGCGTTCGTGACCCCACATATGGGAGCCGAGCCGCCCAAACCCGGGCTGGACTTCGTCGGCAATAATCACACCACCAGCCGCCCGCACAACGGCAATGGCAGGGTCGAGCCATCCGGTGGGCAGATCAGGAAACCCTTCATTGGCAAAGAACGGGTCTACGATGAGGGCGGCAAGACCATGACCGCGTGCCTTGAGCGTGGCAATTTGAATTTCTATTGACTTTGCAAAGGCTTGGGCATGGGGGGCGCCGGAAATACCGCCAAGGGGGCGGTAGCTATCTGGGGCAGGAACAAAGGCAATATGGTCGCCCGCGCCGCCCGGTGGCGGGTTGGTGCAGGACAGTTGCGCAACGGCGGTGGTGTTGCCGTGATAGGTGTGATCGGTTGCGATAATCCCGGTGTTTCCGGTGGCGACGGCAGCCATGCGCAGGGCGATATCATTGGCCTCGGAGCCGGTGCAGGTGAAGATTGCGGTGCTGATCGGATCGGCGAAAAGCGCGGTGAGGGCCTCGGCGTAGTCGAGAATGTTGTCGTGCAGGTAACGGGTATGGGTGTTGAGGGTGGCAGCCTGCGTGCAGATGGTATCGACTACACGCGGGTGGCAATGGCCCACATGCGGGACATTGTTGTAGCAATCCAGATACTTACGCCCGTCTGCACCCCAAACCCAAGCGCCTTCACCGCGCACAAGATGCACCGGATCATCATAAAATGTGGACATATTTGGACCTAAAAGGCGATCACGGCGGGCAAGCATTGATTGGGACATTTTCGGGCTTTCGTTAAGATGTATTTACCCAAAGGTTACGATGATACGGCGCGAAAACCAACGTATGTATCGCGTATGTAAAACGTATGTATTACGTGCGTACGTTGTGCGCGCACGCCCTAATCGGCGGGAACCAAGAGCACCAACCCGTCAAGACCGTCATGCATTTCGATCTGGCAAGACAGGCGGCTGGATTCCTGGCGCTCAGACGAGGTGAGATCAAGGGTCATGTCTTCGACTTCGTTGGGGGGGCGGCGCGGGAGGTCCATTCGGGGGCGACCAAAACGTGGCAGGTGGCGCAGGACATATTGCCGCCACAGGCACCGATGATTCCGGTGACATTGTTATCAAGTCCGGCCTGCATCAAGTGGGTGCCAGCCAGGGCGATTTACTGAAGGTTAGAAAGTTGTTGCAAATCATACGGGTATATGAGTCTTTGTTCTGAACGTCAGGCCCGGAGGTTATTATCTTGATTTCAGTTCGATCAGTTTTACGTCAGGTTCCTGATCCGCGCGGCAGG
>JAUZRV010000020.1 GCA_030950105.1 Rhodobacterales bacterium
ACCAGCGCCGCTATCACCCTGCTCAAACGCATCGCAAAATCACCAACCAGGGCGATTGAACTCGTACAGGATAACCGCGCAAAGGCAGTCGAGATCATCGCGGCAGAACGATAATCCCACTTTCTCTGAATCACCCTGAGAGAATATATGGAATATGGATTTGGCAAAGTTCAACCCATAGTGGGAAGGATTCGGCGAAAACCCGCTATAATCGAGTGATTGTCGACAGTTTTCCCCTATGTCGCGAGCAATTTCCTTGATCTAAAGCAAATCAATGCTATTGAGGGACGAGCTGCTGGGATGCGCGGCGCTTTTAACCTCGCGATTCGAAATATCGGGGATGGGCTGTCTTTGGATCGAGAGTTTTGGTAAGTGAAGGAGTATATTATGACGCACCCTGTAGATGTGCATGTAGGTAAACGGGTTCGACACCGTCGGTGGTTGGTGGGTATGACCCAACAACAACTCGCCGAAAAAGTCGGGATTAAGTTTCAGCAGATCCAGAAATATGAAACCGGAGCCAACCGCGTAAGCGCGTCACGGCTTTGGGATATTGCGGATGCTCTGGATGTTCAGGTCAGCTTTTTCTTTGATGGTCTGGAAGCGGCCCCCTCGGATAGCAAGGTCGGTGAAGCCGTTCCTGCGGATTTGATGGGCGATAAAGAAACGCTTGATCTGGTGCGGTCGTATTATTCGATCCCGGAAAATCAACGCCGTCGTTTGTTCGAATTGGCGCGGGTATTAAGCGACGTCGCTTGAGCCTGATCCACGCCTGATATACCTCTGTATCTGTTGCTACAGGTGTGAAGTCAGGCGGAGATTGCGAACATGAACAAAGATGATGAAAAGTATCTGGTTGATACTGCACACGCGCTGGCAAATGCCGCGCGTGTTGCGATTCTGCCGCATTTTCGCAAGGCCGGTTTAACTGCGGAAAATAAGGAAATTCAAGGGTTTGACCCGGTGACGGTGGCCGATCGCGCGTCCGAGGCGGCGATGCGGGAAATTTTAGCCGACCGATTGCCGGATGACGGTATTATTGGCGAAGAATTTGGCACCAGGGAAGGCAGCAGTGGCCGCATTTGGGTTCTTGATCCGATTGACGGCACCCGTGGTTTCATAAGTGGCACCCCGACGTGGGGCGTGTTGATTGCCTTGTCAAATGCGCAAGGGCCGATATTCGGGATGATCGACCAACCCTATATTGGCGAACGGTTTTGGGGCGGGTTTGGCACCGCGCAAATGGAAGGGCCGCAAAATCGACAGCAACCGATCCCGATTGCCACACTTGGGGCGCGGCCCCTGTCCGACGCCACCCTGTTCACCACCTTCCCCGAAGTTGGCAGCGATATTGAACGCGGCGGATTTGAAGCGGTCGCCGCGCAGGTCAAACTTACCCGCTATGGCACCGATTGTTATGCCTATGCGCTGTTGGCCGCAGGGCAGATTGATTTGGTGATCGAGGCGGGGTTGAACAATTACGACATTGCCGCGCCGATTGGCCTTATTCAGGCGGCGGGGGGCATTGTCACCGATTGGCAGGGCGGTCCGGCCCATGACGGCGGGCGGGTGATTGCGGCGGCGGGTGCGGCGCAACACGCCGCCGCGCTTGATATTTTGCGCACAGGGCGATTTACTGAAGGTTAGAAAGTTGTTGCAAATCATAGGGGTATATGAATCTTTGTTCTGAACGTCAGGCCCGGAGGTTATTATCTTGATTTCAGTTCGATCAGTTTTACGTCAGGTTCCTGATCCGCGCGGC
>JAUZRV010000200.1 GCA_030950105.1 Rhodobacterales bacterium
TTCCCCTGGCTGTATGAGCGGGGTAACTGTAGTCTCTGTCATGGCGTATCTTTCCTTTCCTGGAAATATTGGATGCATGAATCACATCCATGATACGCCACCTGAAAATTATGCCATCACCAAGATTCGCGGTTAACTCTCATAGGTTAAATGGCCGGGATCCCATGCAAGAGGCACATAGGTTTGGTCATTTTGATCGGCTGAGCGAACCGTGCTCAGGCACAAGGCGTTGTCGCACAAGGGATCAAGCAACGATACAAATTTGACGCCCATTTGGGTTGCCCGTCGACGCAATATTTCGTCGGCGTGTTCTATTTCGGCTGTATTGGCCTTTAGGTATCGGGATTGGGCAAGCGGATCGTCATATTTGGCAAGTTGTTCGGGTAAATTTGGCAACCATCGCGGTGCGCCGCCAACCACGATGATCTGGCTATCCGGGGCGGATTTTTGTAGCGCTTCGATGGTGGTCGGGAGATTTTCAAGTTGGTCATCAGGGTAAGATTTCCAGTTGGAATGTAGCACAATAATTTTTGGCAGTTGTTGGGACACTAGCGCAAAAGAAAAGCGGTTCAACCCTGCGCAGTTGGGGCGTTTTGACGAAGCATATGTGGCGAGGGGCGGGCAAGAGGATGCCGTTATCTGAGAGGTGGAAAATCGTTCACGCAAACCAACCGAAAGCGCCGCAGCATAAGAATCACCGATGATCAGAATGTCGTTTTGAGCGGTTGAACATGTGTCTTTTATATCGGCTGAGGTTTGTTGGCGCTCTAAAAAGCAATCCCGCCGCCTGTAGAGGCCGTCTTTGTCATAGTTCGCATAGGCAATTGTTGCCGTTTGAGCGGGGTTATAGGACGCACCGAACAGCAACCCGTTTCGGGAATCTCCATAGAGGCCAATTGCGATAAACCCCGCGCCCACCAGACCGGCAACGCCAAACAGGGCACGCTGTGAAGCGAGGAACGGGTCGCGTAATGGGGCGCGGCGTTTGCGGAACGGATTTTCAACAAAGCGCCATGTCAGGTAGGCGAGCCCAAGCGAGGCGGCGGCCAATGCCAGCATAACCCAGTGTTCGGGCGGGGCGAGGCTTCTTAATCGGGCGAAGGCAAACAGGGGTTGGTGCCACAGGTAGGCGCTATAGCTTATCAACCCGATACCAACGAAAGATTTGTGGGATAACAGGGATGCAACCCATGTTCCGCGGGTTCCGTATAGGATTATCAGGGCGGTGCCACCCACCGGAGCGAGCGCATAGACCGAGGGGAAGGGCGTGTTGTTATCGTAAAAGAAGATGGAAAAAACAATGAGAGCCAATCCAAAAGTTGACAGTGGAGTGCTGGGTTTTCGGGGCTTTGCCGTCACCATGAAGGCCGCGATGGAACCGGCGAACAGTTCCCAGGCGCGAGTCGGGGCCAGATAGAAATTGGCGCCGGGGTATTTGCGCCACCCCAGTTCGCTTAACAGCAAACTTAGCACCGAAATTGCAATAATGCTGTAGAATACCGGATTGCGGCCAAAGCGCCAAAAAAGCATCAGGAAGATCGGGAACAGCATGTAATATTGTTCTTCGACGGCGAGGCTCCAGGTGTGTAGCAGGGGTTTGGTTTCGGAAGCTGCGCCAAAATATCCGCTCTCTCTCCAGAATAGAATGTTCGAGACAAACAGGCCAACGGCGACCAGACTCTGCGAGAAATCTTCGAGTTGCGAGGGCAGCATCCACATCCACGCGAAGGGGATGCAAAACAGCATAACGAAAAAGAGTGCTGGTAAAATGCGGCGGGCGCGCCGTTCGTAAAACCGCAGAATAGAAAAATTGCCCTGCTCAAGTTCGTTGATGAGGATTGTGGTGATGAGATAGCCGGAGATTACGAAGAAGATATCGACGCCGACATAGCCACCGCTAAACACGGTAAAGCCGGCGTGGAATAGAATAACCGGGATAACGGCGACGGCGCGTAAACCGTCAATTTCGCGCCTGTATTGCATTTACGTTCCATAATAAAATTTAAATCAAAGATCTGTTGACCGCTGAATTAATTTTTTTGGGAAACTCGCATGATGGCGGCGTATTTGCAACGTCTCATCTGGCAATAAATGCCGGGCGGATGCTGTGAAAAGGGGCGTATATCGGGTGACTCAGGGGCGAGAAACGGCGGTGTTTGACTGGGTAAGGATCATGCGGATCAAGGTATCGAGGGCGTTGGTGTTGTCGTGATTGTCTTGCGCGCTCAGGATCTCCATGCCGACGAAAGCGCCGTAAATCAGGCGGGCGTGATCGGGGTTCGGGGTGCCAAGTGCCACAAGGATGCTTTCGATATAATCGAGCCGTTGACGGTCAATTTCGATGACAGCGGTGTGGGCGTCGGCATTGGTTTGTGCCCAGGCGCGAATGGCAAATTCGGTAGCCGACCCGCCGTGGGTGGCATTTTTATTACCCGCGACGGCCATTTCACCAAGACGGATCAGGCGCTGTTCGGGGTCGTGCGCCGATTGCAGGGCTTCAACGGTGGAATCATAGGCCCGTTGCCGCCAAAGCACGAGCATTTGACGGTGGAAATCGGGGACATCGGCGAAATGCCAATAAAACGAACCTTTGGTGGTTTTAAGGGCACGAGCGAGAGATTCGGCCTTGAGCGCGGAGGGGCCGTGCAAGGCAAGTGCGCGGAAACCGGCGAATATCCAGTCTTCGGGGGTGAGGCGTTTTTTGGAGTTTGGTTTTGCCATGGGACAACCATACGGTGACGTATTGACTTGGGCAAGGTGCAAGCCTAACCATACGGCAGCGTATGTATTGGAGAATCAGTTATGAATAGATGGATGGCCGCAGCGGCGGGTTTGATGGCGTTAACCCTGGTTGCGCATGTTTTTGGTGGCGGGCCAGAGGTGATTGACGTGGTTATGGCGTCGCCATTGCCCGATGTGGTGCGGATGTTGTCGGCGGTGGTCTGGCACGGGATTACGGTGATGTTGGCGGTGTCGGTGGTCGGTCTCGGGTATTTGGCGCGGCATGAAAATCGCGGTTTGGCGATGATGATCGCAGGCGTGCAAATCGGGTTTGTCGGGTTGTTTCTTGGCTACGGGATTTTCGGGCTGGGCAATATTTCCGAGATGCCGCAATGGAGCGTATTTTTGGCGATGCCGATCATGATGGCGCTGGGCAGTCGGGGGCGCGCGACATGATTGCGGGGTTGGTGATTGCAGTATTGGCGTTGATTGGCGCGGTTCATGCACTGTGGGGCGCGCGGATCTGGTGGCCGATAACGGACGAGGCACGGTTGGTGACGTTTGCCGTTGGGGGCAAAGGAATGGTGCGGATGCCACCGGCGGCGGCCTGTTATGCCGTGGCCGCGTTGATGGTACTGGGCATGGTTTGGGTGATGATGTTGGCGGGTTGGGTCGTGGTTTTGCCGCACCCCCTGGTGACGGTTGGCGGGTTTGTTATGGGCGCGGTTTTTATGGCGCGGGGCGTGGCCGCCTATGTGCCGTGGTTCGCGCGGATCACGCCACAACCGGAATTTCGCCGGATGGACCGGCGGATTTACGGGCCGCTGTGCCTTGTGATCGGGGGCGCGGTTTTGATCCTAGGCCAATAGGCGGCGGGCGATAACGGTGGCCTGAATTTCGGCGGCGCCCTCAAAAATATTGAGGATACGGGCGTCGCAGAGGATACGCGAAATCTGGTATTCGAGGGCGAAACCGTTGCCGCCGTGGATTTGCAAGGCATTGTCGGCAGCGGCCCACGCAACGCGCGCACCAAGAAGTTTTGCCATGCCGGCCTCGAGGTCGCAGCGTTGATCGTGGTCTTTTTGCCAAGCCGAATAATAGGTGAGCTGCCGCGTAACCATGATTTCAACAGCCATCATTGCCAATTTGCCCGAGACGCGGGGGAAATCAATCAGGGATTTGCCGAATTGTTTGCGTTCCTGTGCGTATTGCATCCCGATGTCGAGCGCGGACTGGGCAACGCCAATGGCACGCGCCGCGGTTTGGATGCGGGCGGATTCAAAGGTTTGCATCAGTTGTTTGAACCCTTTGCCCTCGACGCCGCCAAGCAGGTTTTCGCCTTTGACGTGAAAGCCATCAAAGGCAAGTTCATATTCTTTCATACCGCGATAGCCGAGAACCTCGATTTCGCCGCCGGTCATACTCTCGGTGGGGAACGGGTTTTCGTCGCTACCGGGGGTTTTTTCAGCGAGGAACATCGACAAGCCACGGTGGTCGGTGGTGTCGGGATCGGTGCGCGCCAGCAAGGTCATGACATGGGTGCGCGCGGCGTGGGTGATCCAGGTTTTGTTGCCGGTGACGGTGTAATCATCGCCTGTTTTCACCGCGCGGGTGCGCAATGACCCAAGGTCGGAGCCGGTATTGGGTTCGGTGAAAACCGCCGTTGGCAAGGTCTCGCCCGAAGCGATTTTGGGCAACCATTTCTGTTGCTGTTCGTCGGTGCCGCCACAGAGGATAAGTTCGGCGGCGATTTCCGAACGGGTGGCCAGCGACCCAACCCCGATATAGCCACGCGACAGTTCTTCGGAGACCACAACCATCGACGCCTTGGAAAGACCGAAACCGCCCATATCTTCGGGAATGGTGAGACCAAAAACGCCCATCTCGGCGAGGGCGTCGATGATCTCTATCGGGATCAATTCGTCCTTAAGGTGCCATTCGTGGGCATGGGGAATGACGCGTTCAACCGCAAACCGGCGGAATTGGTCGCGGATCATTTCAAGTTCGTCATCCAATCCGGTGGCCCCGACGGTGACATTGGCGGATTGTTCGACCATCAATTCAACAAGACGGGTGCGGGCCGCCTGGGAGTTGCCCGATTGGGTCAGGGTCATCACTTCGGGGGTCATAATGGCGCGCATGTCGTCCTGGGACAGGCCGATATCCTGGGGGCGGATGATTTCGCCCTGGGACATCGGGATGCCACCGTATATCTGCCAGAGGTATTCCCCAAAGGCGATTTGGTGGATGATTTGTTCAACCTCGCCAAATTTTCCGTCTTTTTGCAGGGCCTCGGCCCATGCCTGCATTTGGGTAAGGGCCTGCGCATAGGTGGCAAGCCATGAAAGGCCGTGGGCGGCGGTTTGGTTGGTCTCGATCGCGGCACCGGAAATGCGTCCGTCTTGGGTGGTGAGATCACGCAGGCGGGTTTTGGCGGTTTCCAGAAGGGTATCCACGGGCGGGATCGCGGCGCCGGTCAATGTGAGAAGATCGGGAAGAACGAGTGGGTTGGTCATGATGGAATCCTGCCGGTTGCGGGCCTGTAGTGGTTTGGGGTGTGGTAATCACTTTGCAGGTGCAGCGCAACTTAAATGCGCAATGCTGCGGTGCTTTGGTTGATAGTTGCGCGCTAGAATTGTGCGTGGAATTTTCTTTTGTTGCGTGGCGGCGGTGGTATGAGGGGCCATGGAAATGATTTTTGCAGTGATGGACCCGCAGGTTTTTGCCGTTGCGATGATGATTGCGTTACTGGCGGGGGTGATCAAGGGAATCGTCGGGTTTGCCATGCCGATGATCATGATTTCAGGGTTGAGTTCGCTGATTTCGCCTGAATTGGCGTTGGCGGGATTGATCGTGCCGACATTGTTGGCCAACGGGTGGCAGGCATTGCGGCAGGGACCGCACGCGGCATGGCAATCGGTGGCGCAGTTCCGGGTTTTTCTCGGCGTCGGGTTGGCGATGTTGTTGATTTCGTCGCAATTGGTGCGCGTGTTGCCGGCGTCGGTTTTGTTGATGGGGATCGGCGCGCCGGTGGCCCTGTTTGCGGTGTTGCAATTGCTGGGCTGGCAATTGCGGTTGCCGGACAAAAAACGCGGTTGGATCGAGGCGGCGATTGGCGGATTTGCCGGATTTATCGGGGGCATGTCAGGGGTCTGGGGACCGCCAACCGTGGCCTATTTGACTGCGCTCGGAACACCGAAGCGCGACCATATCCGGGTGCAGGGCGTGGTCTATGGATTAGGCGCGGTGGCGTTGTTCGGGGCGCATATCGGATCGGGCGTGTTGCGGGCGCAGACCTTGCCGTTCTCGCTGGCGCTGGTTTTCCCGTCGATATTGGGGATGTGGGTCGGATTGCAGGTGCAGGACCGGATTGACCACGTGATATTTAGGCGCGCAACTTTGGCGGTTCTGTTGATTGCGGGGTTGAATTTGGTGCGGCGCGGGATGGTTGGATAGAGGCCGGCGCCGGCGGCGGGGGGCGGATTTGTGGTTAGCTCATGAAGGCGTCGCCGTTGCAAATCGCGCTTTGCAGGGGCGCTTGCGCGGTCGGGACCACGTCGAATTCGACACGATAGAGTAAGGTGCCGTTATCGTAGGCCTCAAAAACCCACGGGCCGGTGGCCATTT
Source organism: Rhodobacterales bacterium (assembly GCA_030950105.1). Classification (GTDB taxonomy): domain Bacteria; phylum Pseudomonadota; class Alphaproteobacteria; order Rhodobacterales; family Rhodobacteraceae; genus JAUZRV01. Next base: position 6,349 of record JAUZRV010000200.1, read on the forward strand.
CATACGGGAAATCAAAGGTGAAGGCGCGGGTAGTGAGATCACCGGCGAGGATGTCGGAACTCCAGCGTTCAACAGTGGTGTTTTGCGGGCCAAAGGGCGGGTGATGGGTCAGGATTTCGACATCCATCATATCGCCGCCCTCTACTGCGCGGGTTTTGATCCCGAAGGTCAGCCCGAGAATGGCGGGAACGCGGGTGCCATACCAGTTGATCACCGGATCATTGGCGATGCGGTTGATCTCGCCAAGGATGGTATCGGGGGCGGGCTCGGTGCCGGTGACTTCGACGAAGCAGATCAGCCCGACCTCGATTTCTGCGATGCGGGTTTCGTCAAACCAGATGCCGCGGGATTGTGACAAGGCGGGGGCGGCAAAGGCGAAAATCAGCCACAACAGGGGTAAAGTTATGTGTTTCATTGAGGCAGTGTAGCGGCCAGCGCCAAAGTTGACACCCCTTAACCGCCGCGCGTGCATCCAATGCCGTGACTGGATGATAGGCCGGCGAAATTGGAGCCGCCACTAAAAAGGGCCATTGTGGTAAATACCGCAACAGCCCTGTTCAGGTTGTTTTGAAAATCTTACCCGATGGCAGCGGCTTTTACGTCGTCGTCGATGAACGGGACATACTGGGCAAAATTGTCGCTGAACATCGTGACCAGTTTGGCGGCTTGGGCGTCGTAGGCGGCGCTATCGCTCCATGTGCGGCGCGGATCAAGCAGGACTTCGGCAACGCCGCGAACGGCAACCGGAACGTCAAAGCCGAAATTCGGGTCTTTGCGGAACTCGGCGTCGTTCAGCGATCCTTCGAGAGCGGCGGTGAGCAGGGCACGCGTGGCGCGGATCGGCATACGCGATCCGGTGCCATAGGCGCCGCCGGTCCAGCCGGTGTTGACCAACCAACAGGTGGCCCCGTGTTTTGCGATTTTTTCACGCAGAAGATTGCCGTAGACCTCTGGGCGGCGCGGCATGAAGGGGGCCCCGAAACAGGTCGAAAATGTCGGTTCCGGTTCGGTGACGCCGCGTTCGGTGCCCGCCACTTTGGAGGTAAAGCCCGACAGGAAGTGATACATTGCCTGGGCCGGTGTGAGGCGCGAAATCGGAGGCAAAACGCCAAAGGCATCACAGGTCAGCATGATGATGTTTTTGGGATGGCCACCCATCGCGGTTTCCGACGCGTTTGAAATATAATGCAGCGGGTAGGCGCAGCGCATGTTGGCGGTCAGGCTATCATCGGTGAAATCAAGGGTTTTGGTTTCTTCGTCAAACACCATGTTTTCAATCACAGTGCCGAATTTACTGGTGGTGGCGTAAATCTCTGGTTCGGCCTCGGCGCTTAGGTTGATGGTTTTGGCGTAACAGCCGCCTTCGAAATTGAAGGTGCCGCTATCGGACCAGCCGTGTTCGTCGTCGCCGATCAACGTGCGCGACGGATCGGCAGAAAGCGTGGTTTTGCCGGTGCCCGAAAGGCCAAAGAAAATTGCGGTATCCACCGGATTGTCCTGCGCGTGATTGGCAGAGCAATGCATCGGCATCACGCCTTTTTCGGGCAGCAGGTAGTTGAGCAGGCTAAACACCGACTTTTTGTTTTCGCCAGCATATTCGGTGCCACCGATCAGAATGATCTTGCGTTCGAAATTCATCGCGATGACGGTTTCTGAGCGGCAATTGTGACGGGTCGGATCGGCCTGAAATGTGGGGCAGTTGATCACGGTGAAATCGGCGGTGAAAGTATCAAGTGTGTCGCGTTCGGGGCGGCGTAACATGGTGCGGTTGAACAATGCGTGCCACGCCAGTTCGGTGACCATGCGCACATTGATCGCATAGGCGGGATCAGAGCCACCAACCAGATCCTGCACGAAATAATCGCGGCCCTTCATATGGGCGAGCATATCGTCGTAAAGATTGTCAAAGCCCTCGGGGGACATTTCGCCGTTGTTTTCCCACCAGATCGTATCAACAACATTGGCGGTTTTGACGACATGTTTGTCTTTGGGGGAACGGCCGGTGAATTTGCCGGTGGAGACGAGAAAAGCGCCGCCTTGGCCCAATCTGCCTTCGTTGCGTTTAAGCGCGGCTTCGATCAAGGCAGGTTCAAGCGCGTTATAAGAGACATTGCCCAGCCCGGTGATGCCTTGGTCTTTGAGCTGAAAATTCGGGTTTACCCGTCCAAATGTCATAATAAATTCTCCTGACGGCACGTAGGCCGCAGTATTCAAAAACCGGAATGAGGATTTCACCCGCCACCGCACGATCCCGCGAGGATCGATAATGGCGTCTTAACATGTTGATTTGATATTGGAATAGCCCGGAATTTAACCGTTAGCGCAACCAAGCGAAGTTTAGCGCAATCGTTTTGCGCTAACACAGGGTTCTGGTGCGCACTTGGCAAATAAGTGAGGCATTTTAGCCATTGGTTACCACTTTTGATGTCCAATAGGGCGAATCGGTGGCCTGATTCGTAGTTAGGGATTGATTGTAAAGACAAAAAGGGCGAATACTGGTAAAAAAACAGGCAATCTGAGCAGTATAAGGAAAAAATCACATGTCTAAAATCGCCCTGGTGGACGATGACAGGAATATCCTGACGTCCGTTGCTATGACTCTCGAAGCCGAAGGTTTCGATGTTGAAACCTATAATGACGGGCAGTCCGCATTGGACGCCTTTAACAAACGTATGCCGGATATGGCGGTTCTTGATATCAAGATGCCCCGCATGGATGGTATGGATCTGCTGCAACGCTTGCGGCAGAAATCGCAAATGCCGGTGATTTTTCTGACCTCGAAAGACGATGAAATTGACGAGGTTCTCGGGCTGCGTATGGGGGCCGATGATTATGTGAAAAAGCCGTTTTCACAGCGCCTTTTGGTGGAACGTATTCGGGCATTGCTGCGCCGTCAGGACGCGATTGCCAATGATGTGGTTGGCGAAACCGAAGAAACCAAGATTATCGAGCGCGGTGATTTGCGCATGGACCCGCTGCGCCACTCGGTGAGCTGGAAAGGCAACGAAGTGTCGTTGACCGTAACCGAATTTTTGTTGCTGCAAGCGCTGGCGCAACGGCCCGGTTTCGTGAAATCGCGGGATCAGTTGATGGATGTGGCTTATGATGATCAGGTATATGTGGATGATCGCACCATCGACAGCCATATCAAACGTCTGCGCAAAAAGATGCGCGCCGCCGATGACGGGTTTTCCGCGATTGAGACGTTATATGGTATCGGGTATAGATATAACGAAGAATAGCAGGTTTTGCGCTTGATCCTTAACGTTTGGAGCGGGCGCAAAGCACCCAAGGAGGCAATTGGTGCCTTTGATGCGGATTTGCGAATTTTGAGACGCGCAAAAATGAATTGGACGTTAGAATGGCGTTTGTAGAGGGGATTAACGTGCGGGATATGGCACCTCATCGGGAAGGTGATGTCGTTTTGGGGGATGATTTCATCGCCCCCAACAGCACTGTTGAACAAGATGTGCGCGAACGTCGGGAGCGGCGCGGGCTTTTTTCGCTACAGCGCTCTCCGCTGACGCGCAAAATCATTACCTTTAATCTGATTGCGTTGAATATTCTGGTGGCGGGCATACTCTACCTCAATTCTTCTCGTGATAGTCTTGCGATACAGCGTGCGGATGGCATGGTTGCCGAAGCCGAACTTGTCGCGGATGTGTTTGAGGCGCAATTGCCCAAGGGGGCGCCGATCAATCTTGTTTCGGGCGACGGGGTTGATGTGGCGACCACGTTGCAAGGTCTCGATATGCGGGCGGGTGTTGAAGTATTTGTATTTGACCCCACCGGCGTTTTGGCCGCGAACAGTGCCGGCCAAGGTATCGGGGCAGTTCACAGCGGCGGCGGTGGCGAGGCGTCACCGACCCTTATTACAGATTTTTTAAGCGGCCTATGGCGGTTTGTTTCCGGCCCGTTTTCGGGTGGCAATGAATCGCTGGCACCGGTGAGCGCGCAAGACCAATCCCGCGCCTTGGTTGAACGTGCGATGTCTGGTGGCACACAGGTGCAATCGGGGCAGAGCGGTGAAGGGCTGGTTTTTGCGGTGGCAACGCCAATTCTTGTCAACGGGCAGGCGGTCGGTGTGGTTGCGCTTGCCAGTGCTGCCGGTGAAATTGATGCCCTGGTGCGATCCGAGCGCGAGCGGGTGTTGCAGATGTTTTTGATTGCGACGCTGGTTTCAATCGGGCTGAGTCTTATCCTTGCGTCAACGATTGCCAATCCTCTGGCGGATCTTGCAGCAGCTGCCGAGCTTGGTGGCGATCGCAACCAACGCCACGCGCAACCGGGGCGGATTCGTATTCCGGATCTCACAGCGCGCCCTGATGAAATCGGGCGGCTTTCGGGATCTCTGCGGGGCATGGTGAGTGCGCTTTATGACCGGATTGACGGAAATGAACAATTTGCCGCCGATGTGGCGCATGAAATCAAAAACCCGCTGGCCAGTCTGCGTTCTGCCGTAGGGACGTTGCGGATCGCCAAGCGCGACGATCAGCGGCATAAATTACTTGATGTGATCGAGCATGATGTGCGCCGCCTTGATCGGTTGGTGAGCGATATTTCAAATGCTTCGCGACTCGATAGCGAGTTGGTTAAAGAAGAAGAAGAAGAATTTGATCTGCTGCATATGCTGGGCAATCTGGGCCAATTTCTTGGTGAAGAAGCGCGCGGGAAGGGCATTGATTTTATCACCGATTTGCCGCGTGAGCCCATCATGATCAACGGTCTCGAGGCGCGGCTCGCGCAGGTGTTTGTCAATCTGATCACCAATGCGACAAGTTTCTGCGAAGATGGTGATGCGATCCGTTTATGGGCGCGGCAACGGGAAAATCGCGTGCTGGTGGTGGTGGAAGATACCGGACCGGGGATACCTGACGCGGCGCTGCATAAGGTTTTTAAACGGTTTTATTCGGAACGCCCGGTCGATGATTTTGGCAATAATTCTGGCCTTGGCCTGTCAATTAGCAAGCAAATTGTCGAAGCGCATGATGGCGTGATTTGGGCCGAAAATATCCGGCCTACCGATGCCGATGTAACATCCGAACCTTTGGGTGCGCGGTTTGTTGTGGGCCTTCCGATATAAATCCGACCTCTGGACCGGCTTTGACTGGCGTGTTTGGTGCGCAATTTTTGTCCAAAAGGCGGCAAATGTCATGACCTTGGAAACGATATCCGTCACCGGACCTACGCCAGGTGCTGGCGGGATGATCCACGCCACTTCGGTTGAATGTGCGGGCAACGGGGTGTTGATCCTCGGCCAATCTGGCAGCGGAAAATCGGCGCTGGCGTTGGAGATGATGGCATATGGCGCGACGCTTGTCGCCGATGACAAAACCAAAATCGTGGTTGATGATGGTCGGCTTGTGGCGTCGGCCCCTGCCACAATCCAAGGTAAGATCGAAGCGCGGTTTGTTGGAATATTGCGCGCATGTGACGCCGGGCCGACACCTATTGCCCTTGTCGTGGACATGAATCGTGAAGAAGATCAGCGGCTACCACCGCATCGTGAGATTATTTTACTGGGGAAATCACTGCCGTTGCTGCACTATAGTACGCGGCGGCATTTCCCCGCTGCGATTCTACAGATTCTGAAAACTGCGTGAAGTGATTTATTGATGTCTGATGGTGCACTTGGTGATCAAAAAATACCTAATCCCGCCGCGAATCAGCGGCTGATTCTGGTGACTGGCCCTTCGGGGGCCGGCCGATCTACTGCGATCCGGGTTCTTGAGGATCTGGGATTTGAGGCGATTGACAACCTTCCTATATCGCTTATCAGCCGGCTGCTTTCAGGGCCGCCGCACCATCAGCCGATGGCGCTTGGCATAGATACACGCAATCGGGATTTTTCGACTGCGGGTCTCATCGAAGTGATCGACCAAATGAGCACCAACCGGATTGTGCCGCTTGAGGTTTTGTATCTGGATTGCAGCACCGATGTCTTGTTAAAGCGGTTTTCAGAAACCCGTCGCCGCCATCCGTTGGCCCCGGGCGAAAGCCCGATCAAGGGGATTGGGCGGGACCTGGATTTGCTTGGCCCAATCCGGGCGCGCGCCGATCTTTTGATAGATACCAGCGACTTGACCCCACATCAGCTCCGCACTGAGGTTGAAAGATGGTTCGCGCCCAACGCCGAGCAAGGCCTTGCAATTTCGGTAAATTCCTTTTCCTACAAGCGCGGATTACCACGCGGGATCGACATGGTTTTTGATGTGCGATTTCTGCGCAACCCGTATTGGGAAGAAAATCTGCGGAGTTTAAACGGGCAAGATGCCGAAATCGCGGAATATGTCGCGCAAGATCCGCGGTTCCACCCGTTCTTTGATCGGGTTCTGGATCTGACAAAAATGTTGTTGCCCGCGTATATGGAAGAAGGGAAGGCGCATTTTGCAATTGGGTTTGGGTGCACCGGAGGGCAACATAGATCGGTCACATTGACGGAAAAACTGGCTGAGGCTCTTGTGATTGTCGGCTGGCGGGTGTCAATTAGACATCGTGAGCTGGAGCGACAGTTGCGGCAATGATACAGAGGGCGAAATTGGGACAAGACAAACGAGGGTATTCAGCGTGATCGGAATTGTGATTGTCGCACATGGTCAATTGGCGCGCGAGTATCTTGGCGCAGTTGAACATGTTGTCGGGAGCCAATCCGGCGTGCGCACGGTGGCGATTGCCGCCGACCACGACCGCCCGGGAAAACGCGCCGAGATTTTGGCCGCTGCCGATGCGGTGGACGCAGGCCATGGGGTGGTGGTGGTGGCCGATATGTTTGGTGGATCGCCGTCAAATCTTTCGTTGCCAGCCTGCGCTGCAAGCAACCGACGCATTTTGTATGGCGCGAATTTACCAATGCTGATCAAACTTGCCAAATCTCGCCATTTGACCGTGGGGGATGCCGTAAATGCCGCCATAAAAGCCGGTCGAAAATATATCGACACCCAGAATTTTAGCCAAGAGTCGCAGCACTAGCGCCAAGCAGGAAACCCCATTTTTAATGTCTGAAATGATCAAACGCACACTCAAGATAGTCAATGAAAAGGGCCTGCACGCGCGGGCCTCGGCCAAATTTGTTGAGGTTGTCGAGAGATTTGACGCACGCGCCGAAGTCGAGAAAGATGGGTTGGACGCCGATGGTGACAGCATTATGGGGCTTTTGATGTTGGCAGCCTCCAAAGGAAGCTCTATTAATGTGGTCACTTCGGGGCCGCAAGCAGAAGCACTTGCGGATGCTTTGGGGGCATTGGTTGCCGATCGTTTTGGCGAGGGCAGATGATCCGATTGAGATCGAAACAGGCAGGTTTGACAGCGTGACGAATAGTATTCACAATTCACGAATAGCGGCGCAACCCGGGGGGGGCAAGGCCACCGGTATCGCAGAGAATACGGGCACGAAATACGATCGCCGCACCCTTACCTATGCCAATAGTTTTGACAGCCGGTGGACGTCTATTGTCATCCATGCAATTGAGTGGATGACAGGTAAGTTGGTGATTTTACAAAGAATTCGCAAATTTGAGAAAACCGAAGTGCCAACCGGCCTGTCGTTTTGGCGGGCGGCGTTGGATACCATGGGGATCGCGCTTGAAACGCCGCAAAGCCAACTTGATAATATACCGCTTTCCGGTCCGGTTGTGATTGTCGCAAATCATCCCCACGGTCTTGTTGATGGCATGTTGATGGCCGAATTGATTGGCCGTCGCCGCGCCGATTTCAAGATTTTAACCCGGTCGCTTTTGACCGGAATTGACGAGGTGGCATCGTCCTATTTGATTCCCGTTCCGTTCCCGCATGATAAGGATGTGCAGCGTAAAAGTGTTGAAATGCGCAGTGCTGCGATGGCCGTTTTGCGCGCAGGCGGCGTAATCAGTGTGTTTCCGAGCGGGGTCGTGGCGGCCTCCGAGAGCATGTTTGGTCCCGCGATTGAACAGGATTGGAATGTTTTTACAGCGCAAATGATCCGGCGTTCGGGGGCGACCGTGGTTCCGATACATTTTACCGGCGCCAATTCAAGATGGTATCAAATTGCGAACCGGATCTCGGCGACGCTTCGGCAGGGATTGTTGTTACATGAAATTGTGCATTCTATGGATAAGCCGCAGGCACCGGTTGTGGGTAACCCGGTGAGTGAAATTGATTTGCAGCGTTTGGAAGCTGATCCGCGTGGTTTTATGGCTTGGCTGCGAGGGCACACCCTGGGGTTGGGGCGGGATTAAGTGCGCTTCTGGACGTCGCTTGGCCGGGTATGGTGTCTCGAAGCGGGTATTGATTTATGGGCTGAAAAATGGCTACGACACCAAAATCAAGCGGCATTTTGGAAGGCAGAGGGCCAATTTTGTTGATATGTCTATTTGATTCGAAAAATAGTTAAAATTAGTAGTCCTTCATGAATTGGTTATTTAACGGGGTTAGGTGTCGTGGGCATCGATAAAGGACCCTCCCATGTTGCTAGCCTCTCGTCTCAAAAATATCCAAATTTCTCGCGCTCTTGTATTTGTTTCGGCTGTTCCTCTCTTGATTGCGCTGCTTCTTACCGTTTGGGGGGGCATTGACTATACCCACACCGCAAGCGACATGGGGCGGCTGCAAAAATTGGTTAACCCGATCGCATTGTTGAGTGATCTTGTGCATGAGCAGTAAAAAGAGCGTGGGGTAACAGCGGTATTTATTGGCAGCGAAGGGCAGAAGTTTGGCAAGGAGTTAGCCGCGCAACGCGTTGAAACCGACGCAAAAACCGACCTTCTGCTTGCGCATTTGGAGGAAAATGATCTCGCCAAACTGAATGTCGATCTGGCGCGCGCAATGAAGGGTGTTCTGGAACTGATTGTCCAACGTGATGAAATTCGAACGCGTGTGGATTCCGGCGGTATTCCGGGGGATGAAGCGATTAACTATTATACAACGGTGAACGGTGAAATCCTTGATATGATTCAATCGGTGTCGCGGCTTAGCTCTGACAGTGTAATTACCTCGGGTATTACGGCCTTTTCGGGGTTTTTAATGGCAAAAGAACGGGCGGGAATTGAGCGCGCAATAGGATCGCGAGGATATGCAAAGGGTCAATTCACGAGCGAGGAATTGGCGGAGCTTTATGCACTGATAACGGTGCAAGACGCGTATTTCGGAATTTTTACCCTCAACGCAACTGAAGAACACGTTAAACAACTTGATGAGTTTATGTTGCTTCCGGTGGTGCGTAAGGTGGAAAATATGCGCGAACTGGCATTTTCCAATGGCTATGACGGAGACATATCTGCCTATTCTGGTGCTGACTTTTTTGAAGCACAAACCGGCAAAATCAATGCGCTGAAAGATCTGGAAAGCCTTCTATCACGGGATTTGTCGGCCTTGATGGCTTCTGAGTTTCGGAGCGCCAAATTTCAGCGAAATATCATGGTTTTCATTATGATTGTTGCCCTTTTGATCGCTTGCAGTGTGACCTATTTCCTTATCCGAACGATTAGGTCAAACTTTGGCACTGTGTTGGCATCTGCGAGCGAGATGGCGGCGGGGAATCTTGAGGTCGAACTTCCTCCTGCGACCAACAATGAATTGGGGCAAATCGTTGTGGTCTTGACGCAACTTCGAGACAGTATTCTTGAAGGTAAAAAAACCGAACAGGAAATGCGTAAAGCGGAACTACGGGAGCAGGAGCGGCAAAGGGATGCCGAGCGCGCAGAGGCCGAAGCCGAAGCGAAGCGCGCGGCGGAGCGAGATGCGATAGCGGCAGAAACTCGTGAGCGTGAACAAACCGCTGCGCAAGAAATTTCAATTGTTGTTGCCGCTTGTGCACAGGGCGATTTTAGTCAACAGCTTGAAACGGCGAATAAAAAGGGCGTGTTTGCGGACATTTGCGATGGTGTAAACCAAGTTTGTGAAGTTGCAAACTACGGGTTAGGGGAAATCAAGATGTCGCTGGAAGCATTGTCACGCGGAGATTTGACTCACCGGATGGAGGGGGGATTTCTCGGCGTTTTTGATGAAATCAGAAACACCGTGAACACGACGGCACAAAGCCTTGCAAAAAACATTTCACAGATAGATCAAAGCAGCATTTTGATCAGGGCGTCGACAACAGAAGTAGCCGAAGCTGCCGGAAGCCTTGCTACGCGAACCGAACATGCGGCTGCCACTCTGGAGCAAACGGCTGCGGCTATTCAGGTGCTGTCGGGTTTGGTTTCCTCAACGGCGAATTTATCGGCAGCTGCCAATGTCGAAGCCGCTAGTATTCAAGAAATGACCGAAAGTGGCGATGAAATTGTTGCTTCTACGGTTGAGGCAATGCATGCAATCCAGTCTTCTACGGCGGCAATTGGCAAAACAATAACCTTGATAGATGATATTACTTTCCAAACAAATCTATTGGCTTTGAATGCTGGCGTTGAAGCGGCGCGTGCTGGCGAAGCGGGGCGTGGCTTTGCAGTGGTGGCCTCTGAAGTGCGAGACCTTGCCGCCCGTTCTTCAGATGCGGCGCGTGAAATATCTGCCCTTATTGCGGCCAGTGAGGAACAGGTAAATAATGGCGTGTCTATGGTGGATCAAACCGGAGCCGCGCTTAAATCAATATCGGCCGGTGTAACTGGGATTGCGTCCCAGATTGCGGAAATTTCACATTCTGCAGAAGAACAATCGAATAGTATTGATGAGATCAACCTTGCCGCCAAACAGTTGGATCAAACGACCCAGCAAAATGCAGCAATGTTTGAAGAAACCACAGCCACCAGTATTGCGCTGCAAGAGGAGACAAATACATTGGCTGATGTGATTTCAGCGTTTGATATCGGTCAAGGGCGTTCACAGGAAGATGCCGTTGTTTCAAACGACGAAACGCCCTTGGGTCGTATTCGAAAAGCCGAGAAAGAAGTAGCAGCCGTCAATGTGCCGCAACCAAAAACGGTTAGTCAGATGCGCTCGGCAACCAATTTGGCCGCGGATTATGAAAACAACACAGATTTGGACGGTTGGGATGAGATGTAGGGGGCCGAATCCGACGTCGATATGTGTTTTAACGCGTTGCGACAGGTTCATCGCCTCTGTAATCGTAAAATCCGCGCCCGGTTTTTCGACCGAGCCAACCCGCCTCAACATATTTTGTGAGTAATGGACAGGGGCGGTATTTGGTGTCTGCCAAACCGTCATGCAGCACGTTCATAATCGCCAGACAAGTATCGAGCCCAATAAAATCGGCGAGTTCCAGCGGGCCCATCGGGTGGTTGGCGCCAAGGCGCATAGAACTGTCGATGGACGAGACATTGCCCACACCTTCATAGAGGGTATAGACCGCTTCGTTGATCATCGGCATCAGGATGCGATTGACGATAAAGCCGGGGAAATCTTCGGCGCTGGCAGAGGTTTTCCCAAGCCGTTCAACAACTTCATGGCAGGCCTTAAAAGTGGGTTCATCGGTGGCAATACCACGAATAAGTTCAACAAGTTTCATCACCGGAACCGGGTTCATGAAGTGAAACCCCATAAATTTTTCGGGGCGGTCTGTTCTGCTCGCCAGGCGGGTGATCGAGATCGACGAGGTATTGGATGTCAGGATCGTGTGTGGTTGCAGGTGCGGCAGCAATTCATCGAAAATTGATTGTTTAATTTTTTCGCGTTCGGTTGCCGCCTCGATCACCAGATCGGTGGCACCGAGATCGGATAGGGCCAGAGTTGTGGTGATGTTTTTCATCGCAGCATTTTTTTCGGCGAGAGATATTTTTTCGCGGCTCACCTGGCGATCAAGGTTTTTGTCAATCAGAGCAACCGAAGCGTCCAATGCATCGGATGATATATCGGTTAACAAGACTTCGTAGCCGGCCAAAGCCATCACATGGGCGATTCCGTTGCCCATTTGTCCTGCGCCGACAATGCCGATTGTGTTGATGGTCATGGCGATACCCCTTGTTGAATTCGCCTGACAATAGGGCGCGTAGGTATCTGCCTGCAAGGGTTAGAGGTGGTTAAAATATAGGTCAAATGCCAGCATTAGCGAAATCGAAACGGTTTTTTGCGAATCTGTTCATGGGTGAGTAATATAAAAGGTGGGTGAGATGACCTATGAGAACTTGGGCGGCGGGGCCCTCGACTATTTCCCGTGTCGGTATGGTAAATCAAAATTGCTGTTTCGCGGTCCGCGACGCAAATTGGAAGGGGATTATATTGCCTTTCTGGGCGGGACCGAAACCTATGGAAAATTCATTGAGAAGCCGTTTCCATTTTTGGTGGAAAGGGAGATTGGCAAGACGTGTGTCAATTTTGGCTGGCTCAATGCGGGGGTGGATGTGTTTTTGAACGATCCGACCATCCTTGAGGCGTCGGCAGGGGCGCGGGCGACGGTGGTGCAGGTGATGGGCGCACAGAATATGTCGAACCGGTTTTATGCGGTGCACCCGCGCCGCAATGACCGGTTTTTGCAAGCCTCAAGCCTGTTGAGAACGGTGTTTCGCGAGGTGGATTTTACCGAATTCCATTTCAATAAGCATCTTTTACAAACGCTGCAAACTCTGTCAATCGAGCGCTACGAGATGGTGTGGGACGAGTTGAAAAACGCATGGTTGGCGCGGATGCAACTCTTGCTTGGGAAAATCAGCGGAAAATCAATTGTGCTGTGGTTCGCTGACCATGCGCCGGAACAGACGGATACGGTTGATGGGCTGGGGCACGATCCGCTTTATGTGGATCACGAAATGATCGAGAAAATCCGCCCGTTTGCGACCGAAGTGGTTGAAGTCACCGCGAGTTCAACGGCGATTAAGCAGGGTGTTGAGGGTATGATATATAGCCAGATGGAAGCACCGGCGGCGGCAGAAATGATGGGTCCAAAGGCGCACTATGAAGCCTCGACGGCGTTAAGTGACGCGTTGGGTCGGTTGCTATAAATAAAAATGGCCCGCCGGATGAGGCGGGCCATTGCAACGGTCAATCGGGGCGTATTGCCTTGTGAAATCTAGAGTTTTTCGATCAATTCAGGCACGGCAGTGAACAGGTCGGCCACCAGACCAAAATCTGCGACTTGGAAAATCGGCGCTTCCTCGTCTTTGTTGATCGCCACGATGACTTTGGAGTCTTTCATGCCGGCGAGATGTTGGATCGCACCAGAAATACCTACGGCGACGTAGAGATCAGGGGCGACAACTTTGCCGGTTTGACCGACTTGCCAATCATTCGGAGCATACCCGGAATCAACCGCGGCGCGCGACGCACCGACGGCCGCGCCGAGTTTGTCCGCCAGTTTTTCGATCAAGGCGAAATCATCTTCGGAGCCAACACCGCGACCCCCGGAAACCACCACGCCTGCGCTGGTAAGTTCGGGACGGTCCGAGGTGGCCACTTTGTCTTCGACCCATTCGGACAGGCCAGGATTGGCGACGGCGGCGATGGAATCAACCGAGGCAGAGCCGCCTTCACCAGCGGCATCGAACGTCGCGGTGCGGATGGTGAGGACCTTGGTTGCATCGGATGATTTAACCGTTTGAATCGCGTTGCCTGCGTAAATCGGGCGCTCGAATGTGTCGGCGTCGACCACGGCGGTGACGTCGGACATCACCATCACATCAAGCAACGCAGCGACGCGGGGCAGGATGTTTTTGGCATTGGCGGTCGCCGGGGCAACGATGTGCGAATAGTCACCGGCCAAAGACACGATCAACGCGGCAATGGGTTCGGCCAAACCGTTGCCATAGGCGGCATCGTCAGCGCAGAGCACTTTGGATACGCCATCAAGTTTGGCAGCAGCAGAGGCGGCATCGCCACATCCCGATGAGGCGCAAAGCACGGTGATATCACCGAGGGAGGCCACCGCACTCAGGGTTTTTGCGGTTGCATCAACGGATAATTCGCCGCTGGTGACTTCTGCGATAAGAAGAACAGACATTATATAGCCCCCGCATCTTTGAGTTTTTCGATCAATTCATCGACCGAGGCCACGATGATACCGGCGGCGCGGGTCGATGGTTCGGTGGTCGCGGTGATTTCGAGGCGCGGCGAGATGTCGACATCATAATCAGCGGCGGTTTTCATGTCCATCGGTTTGCGTTTGGCCTTCATGATGTTGGGCAAAGACGCATAACGCGGTTCGTTCAGGCGCAAATCAACAGTGACGATTGTGGGCATGGAAACCTTGATGGTTTGCAGACCGCCGTCAACTTCGCGGGTGACGATGGCGCTATCGCCGTCAATGTCGAGTTCGGAAGCATAGGTCGCTTGCGACCAGCCGAGCAGCGCAGAGAGCATTTGCCCGGTGGCATTCATGTCGTTGTCGATCGCCTGTTTGCCCGCGAGGACAAGACCGGGTTGTTCTGCGTCGATCACGGCCTTGAGAAGCTTGGCAACGGCCAGAGGTTCGATGTCGGTTTGCACGTCATCGGTCGCTTCGATCAGGATCGCGCGGTCGGCGCCCATGGCCAAAGCGGTGCGCAGGGTTTCCTGTGCTTGCTTGACACCGATGGATACGGCGACGATTTCGTCGGCTTTACCGGCTTCACGTAGGCGGATCGCCTGTTCAACTGCGATTTCGTCGAACGGGTTCATCGACATTTTGACATTGGCGAGATCGACACCGCTTCCGTCCGCTTTGACGCGAACTTTGACGTTATAGTCGATGACGCGTTTGACAGGTACAAGCACCTTCATTGGCGGTATCTCCTTGGTAAAATAATCGAGCCATGGGCGACTCGTTTGTCGGACTTGCGGCGTTGATATATTTTTGTGCGCGGTTGAAACAGGGTAAAATCGTCATCTTGGCACACGGGGACGTCGCGTTTTATGCATTTGCAGCATTTTATTGCCAGAATGTTTCAGGTTTCCCTTTGGTGGCAGGTGCTACCTGTTTGCACCAGGCACCCATAGCACGTCGGCGCGGCCTTCGTCGTTGGCGATGCGGGCGGCGGTAAAGAACCAGTCAGACAGGCGATTGAGGTATTTAACCGCTTCGGAATTGACGGTTTCGGCAGCGGCGAGTTCGACCGTCAATCGTTCTGCGCGCCGTGATACAGTGCGGCAAATATGGAGATGCGCGGCCAAAGGCGTGCCACCGGGCAGGATAAAACTGCGCAGCGGTTCGAGGATGGCCGTCATGGCGTCGATTTCGGATTCAAGGCGGGCGACCTGCGTGGCATCCATGCGCAGGGGCGGATATTCGGCGGTGGCATCGTCGGGGGATGGCGGGCGGCAGAGATCGGCCCCCAGATCGAACAGGTCGTTTTGGATGCGCGAAAGGGCGATGTCGGCGTCACCTGTGGCATGCAGGCGGGCGGTGCCAAGGGTGGCGTTCACCTCGTCCACGGACCCATAGGCGGTGACGCGCAGGTCATATTTTGTGCGACGCGTGCCATCGCCAAGTGCGGTGGTGCCCGCATCGCCCGATTTGGTGTAGATTTTGTTGAGAACGACCATTTGGTTAGCCTCCCAAGCTGCGCACATAGATGAAAATCAGGATCAGGACAACGGCGATCAATTGCCCGATAATACGCCACCGCATCATTTTGTTGCCGTATTTTCTATTAAATTCGCCACCTTTGGCAAAGGTTCCGATACCGATGAATAGAATAATCGCGACACCAACCACGGCGGCAATCACGACGTAAAACAATAGTCCAGTCATTGGTTTGCTCCTTTAATTCCCGTTTATACGCGGGTTAGTACCCAATCGAGCGCTCGCGTTGGCAATACGCGTTTCAGCGCGCCCATGATATAGGTCACCGTGGTGACATAATAGCGCGGTTTCGGTTTTTTTGCTTCAAGCGCGTGAATTAGTTTTTTGGTAACGGCAGAAGCGGGCAATTCGAATGTATCGGGTTTGGTTTTCTCGTCATAGAGCCGATTGAGCAGGGTTGTGCGGTATTCCCCGGCGCGGGGCGAGTTTTCCCAATCAATCCAGCGCTCAAAATGCGGTATTGAATTTTGGCGGATATCCGAGGTCACCGGACCGGGTTCAATCAGGATCACCTGAATGTTGGCATCCTGCATTTCAAGGCGCCAAGTATCGGTGAGACCTTCGATGGCGAATTTCGAGGCGCTATAGGCAGCGCGCCATTTCATTGTGACCAGCCCGAGAACCGAAGAATTATTGATAATGCGACCGTGCCCTTGCGCACGCATGGCGGGAATGGCGGCGCGGGTCAGATCGTGCCAGCCAAAAACATTCACTTCGAAAAGGGCGCGTAAACCGTCACTTGGCAGATCTTCGGCAGCACCGGGAAGGGCATATGCCCCGTTATTAAAAAGGGCGTCGAGGGTGCCACCGGTTTCTGCGAGGACACGATCAACGGCGTTCTGGATTGATGCCGGATCGGCGTAATCGAGGGGAAAAGAGTTGAGACCCTCGGCGCACAAGCGGTCGCAATCTTCGGGTTTGCGGCAGGTGGCAAAGACCCGCCAGCCGCGTTTGGCGAGGCCGTGGGCGGCGTCATAGCCGATGCCACTTGAGCAGCCGGTGATCAGGATGGATTTTTGGCGCGTTTGATTTGTCATGAGGAACGATATGGTGCGCGGCCCGGCAAATGGCAAGGCGGGAAACCTTGTGGTCTTCAGGCCTTCTTGCGCCCGAACGAAAAAACCTTGGACATCCATTTTTTATCTTCAGGCGGGTGGGGCACGTATTTGTCCATTTCGGTTTCGATATCGACGCCGTCTATGACTTCGCTGCCATTTTGAACGCGCTGGTAGAGGTAGTCGGCAATTGGCAAGATGGCCGTGCGATAGGCATCATCGGAGAAGATCTTAATGGCGACATCTTCGAGGTCAAACCAAATCGTTTCGGCGTCTTTTTCTTCGCTCAATCCGGCAACAAGGCGGCACAATTCGTCGATGCGTGCGACATCGCCGCCAAAACAGGTGTTGGAATCACAGGTATGTTCTTCGGCGATTTGGCCGCCAAACAGTTCGATAATGCGAATTTCAAGCATTTCGATGAAGCTATCCCATTTTCCGGTAAAGGTTTTGTCACTGATCAATACCGGCGGGCGCGGCAGCATTTGCACCGACACCACCTTGAGACCCAAGGCGCGGGCGGTCAAGGCATGGCCCGCTTCGTATACGGAAAGGCGAAACGAAAGATCGGCACAGCGCGCTTCGGCGGCGGTCGTCGGGGCGCGGCTTGCGGCGGTTTCGGAATACATTTATTCGGCTTTCTCGTTTGCAGTCTCTGCGGGTGTTTCAGTCAGTGTTTCCACCACAGGGGATTGGTCTTCGATCACCGCAGCGATTTTTCCGGACGGGTCGGCGTAGCGGTCGTTCAAGCTCTGGATATGGGTGGCGACGGTTTCGCGCACCAGACGCAGCTTTTTGGCGGCGCGTTTGCTCCACCCGGCGGGTTCAGTGCTGAAAATCGAGTGGAAGGCGCCGGCGCTTTTGAGGAAGGCCCCTTTGAGGTTGAGATCGACCTGACCATATTTTTCGGCCAACGGCGCAGCGACGCGTTTGGCAACCACACCGCGGACCCAATAGTGGAATGATACCAACAGGATGAGCGCGCCAATGCCGCCAACGGCGATGTCAAACAGGTGGCTGTTGATCCACGGCAGGGTGAAAATCTCGAAGGAAGGCACCCATTTGAACGTGATCGCGGCGGCAATGGCGGCCGCGATAAGCAGGCCAGCGGCAATGCCGTCACCGATCAAAACACCCCGGCGCCAACGGGCCTTGGCGTCGCGCAATTTGGGCAGAATATCGTGTTCAAGTTCGTTGGCCACGGTTTCGAGCACCGAAACGATGCGGTAATTGCGCTGAAGCTCGACTTCGTCCATGCGGTCGATGATTTTCTTGAGGTCGGCATCGCGTTTGGCCTGAAACCGTTCGCGCAGAGCCATATCGGCAATCGGGATCGCGGCATCTTCGTTGTAGATAGTGTAGAATTGCCCGCTTGTCAGGCCGGCCTGTGCCATGGCGCGTTGCCATGCGCCGGTGATTTCTTCGGGGTTATCTTCCTTGGCTGCGGTATCTATCTGATTGAGAATATAGAGAAATTTCGACGCATCCGTGCGCGAAACCGTGCGCGAAACCAGATGTTCCAACGTGTCCTGCATGGCACCGGGTTCGGGGTGGCGGGCATCAAAGAACACCAGAACCAGATCCGAGAGATCGAGGATGTGATCGGTGATGCGCAGGGTCGAGGTGCGTTGATCATCGGCGTCAAAACCGGGGCTGTCGATGATGATCTTGCTTTTGATGCGTTCATTGCTGGTGGTGCGCAGTTGCAGGTAGCTCTCGATATGTTTGCCTTCGCCCTGCGCCACTTTTTCAATCTCGTGGGAAATGCGGTAAAACGGAAACCGTGGATCGGCATCAAGCGCGGAACCGGGCAATGTTTGGTTGGCGGCAGTGGTGGCGGCGCGGTGGCAAATCACGGTGAATTTGTCATCCACCGCCTGATTGCCGGTGCTTTGCAGCGTTTCGCCAACATAAGAGTTGATAAATGATGATTTACCGGCGGAAAATGTGCCGAGAACCGAAATCAGCGGCCACCACGAGATGCGCGAGGCCAGCGATGTGTCACGATCCAGAAGGCCGGTGCGATAGAGGAGCTGATCAAATTTGTAGTAGGTCGGCAGGACCTCAAGCAGCGCCGGATTTTCAACGGAAAGGTGTTTTTCCAGGCGGTTCAGGCGGTTACTAAGAAACGAGCTCATGATGGTGTCCTCTGCGGATTCTGGTTCGGGCAGTATAGGGCGTTTCGCGGGATTGTTGAACAACACATTGCCCTACTACGCGCGGCACTTCGACTTGTTATGTTGTGTTCCGGCGGTCGTATTGGTCGCGGCAACCGGAACACAATGGTTTAGCGATTGGCGGCGGCAAGGTTGCGCAATTCGGCGGCTTTGGCCGGTGCGATGGATTGCAACACATTGATCAAGGGCATCGCTTGTTGGGTGTTGCCGTTTGATATCAATTGCTTGGCGGCCATGTGATAATAGGTGCCAGCATCATCAAAACGGCGTTGCGAGAAATATAAATTGCCAAGCTCACCAAGGACATCGACATTTTCGGGGTTGGCGGCGGCCATCGCTTTATACATGGTTTCGGTTTTGGCAATGTCGCCGTTCCAATAGGCCTGACGGGCCTCGTTGCGCAGGGCCTCGAGATCGGCGGCGGGCGTCGGGGCGGTGGTGTCGGCAGTATCCGCGTTTGCCGCCGTCGTAGTGGACGGTGTAGAAGGTGTGGTTTCTTGCACGGTTTCCGCTACGGTTGCTGACATGGTTGCGGTTGGTTCGACAACGGCGTTGGCAACCGGAGTCTGGATCGGTTGGGCGGTGTCGGATTCGGTGTCTTCGTTCACAACGACCTGAGGGGCGGGTTCGGGCGCGGTTTCGGTTGTCTCGGCCCCGTCGTCAGGGGTGTTTTCGGCGGCCATTTCGGCGCTTTCACCACCAAACCACGGCCAGCCGATCATCGGCAGGACTGTGTCACGGTTAAAAAACACGACGGCGGCAGCGGCGACAACGACGTAGATGAGGACCAATCGTAAAAAGGGCATAATCATCGGAATATTCCTTTGGAATTTGAGGCGTTATTTGGCGTAGATCGCGCGGGCGAGGGTATCAAGCTCGGCGGCGGCTTTGCCATTCGGTTCTTGTTCAAACACGGCCAGTCCTTCGGAAAAAGAGCGGCGGAAGGCGAGGCGCTGCACCATGCGCGGGCTGAGCGCGACAATCGGGTCGAGCATTTCAAGCGCTTCCATGGTTTCGGCATTTTCGCGTGATTTCGGGTGCGGGTCGGCGCGGTTGATAAAGGCAAGGACGGGGGGCATTTTGCCCTTTTTGCGTTCCTCGGTGATGATACCAAGGAAATGCTGCGTGGCCCAGATATCGGCCTGCGACGGGGTCACGGGAATAACGATGCGGTCGCAAATGCGGATCGCGGCGCGCAGGGCATCCATATCGGAGGTGCCCACATCAATCAGCCAATCATTTTTGGCGCCGGTGGCTTTGGTCGGTAGCTTGTGCACGACTTTGAGGGCCGGTTCCACGGCGTCTTCTTCGCGAATGTCGGCAACGTCGGTCACGGTGCGTTGCGGGTCAAGATCACAAACGGTGACTTTTTCGCCTTTGGATATGCGCCACATCGCCATATTGAAAACGATTGTGCTTTTGCCGGTGCCGCCTTTGAAGTTGGCGTAAAGAGTCATCATGGCGTTTGGTCCTTCTATTCTTTAGTCGCGTGTGGGGGCGGGCAATTGCGTATTCGGCAGCTCGATTTTTTGCCAACCTTGCGGCACTTGGAAGGCCGTGGGATTGACTGCGCCGACAACGATGTTTTCGAGGCGGCGGGTGTCACCATTGGCCAGAGTTTCGCGCACGACGACGCGTAATTCGGGGTCAAACCACCAATCGCCATTTGCGACGGGTTGACCGGGGATCGTGGTTTGTGTGGTCCAGTATTCGGTGCGGCGGCCATTCAGATCGCGCATGGATTGAAACGACATGATCATTTTTGCGCCGTCAGGGGTTTCTTGCCGCAAGGCGCGGCGGCGGGTAGAATCCCAGAGCAGAACCGTTGGCGCGGTGTTGGGGGCCGTCGATAAATTCCAGCGCTCAACCGCAATGCCGTTGACGGTATCGGTGCCACTGCGTTGGCAGCTTGGCGATTCTATCTGACCGGGGCAGGGGTTGGTATAGGCGTCGGTGGCGGTCGCGGGCACGGCGGGGCCGATCACCTCCATATAGGTGCGGGCAGCGGGATCGAGAATATACATTGCGCCAATTTCGGGGCGCAGGATCTGAATGATATTCTGGCCTTCGCTGACAAATTCGAGGCGCATGTTCTGACCTGATTTCACCACGGTGCCGGTTGTTTCGGGTTGGCCAGCACGCGCATGCAGGGCGGTGGCCGAATAGGAAAGGGTTTGCTGGGCCGCAAGGGGCGTGGCGGGCAGGACCGTCATAGCAACCGATATCAAAGGGAACATCACGGCAGAAACGATGGTTTTGATCAACATATCCGGGGCCCTCTTTGATTGATTTGTGACGTATTCATGGCGCATTTTTGAAAGGAAATTAAGGGGTTGCCCGCCCCAACGATGTGTCGGGGCGGGCGGTATTAAAGCCTAAGCCAACTTAGTTAGTGGCTTCTGCTGTTGGCTCTTGAACGTCGGCGGCAGGCGCGTCTGCAGGAGCAGCGGCAGCACCGGGCATTGGGCCCCAAGCCGGGTTCCAAGGCATGTTGTTATAGCCGTTGCCACCGTTCATGTTGTTATAGCCGTTGCCGTAACCTTGGCCCTGACCTTGGCCTTGGCCTTGAGCTTCACTTTGGCCTTGGCCTTCGGCGGAACCGGTGAAGCCAAAGTTGAACGAACCAGTGCCGTTGCCATTGCCGTTACCGTTGTTGGACCCGTTGAAAGGACCCCAGTTGTTGCCCCAACCGTTGTTGCCACCCCAAGGTGTCCAGTTGTTGCCGCCCCAACCGTTGTTGCCGTTGTTGCCCCAACCGTTGTTGCCACCCCAAGGTGTCCAGCCATTGTTGTTGTTGAAAGGGCCCCAGTTGTTGCCGCCCCAACCGTTGTTGTTGTTATAGCCGCCGTTATTTGGGCCCCAGTTTTGAGCGGATGCTTCAAGAGCTGCAACACTTGTAAGGCCTGCGGCCAGAACGGCTGTCATGATGATCTTTTTCATTGGTAGTCTCCTAAATGTGTCCCGGATTATGTGTGGACGGTGGCAGTGGGACATATGCCGTTATCCAAAAAATGTGCCGTGATTGGCACGGTCGTATATTTGTGCCGAAATCGGCGGGGGCTTAATCTCTTTTCGGTTCACCAGAACCCGAAGGGAGAAAAATTCGTTGAGGGCGACCCGAAACCGGGAAAACCGCCCATAGAGGGGAAACCGCCGTAGCCGTTTCCGGGGAAATTATTGAAGCCGCCCGGAAAGCTGTTGAAGCCGCCCGGAAAACCGTTGTTCGAATAGGGGCCAAAGCCGTTTGACCCATATTGTTGACCGTAAGGTTGGCCGTAATAGGGTTGGTTGTAGTTTTGGCCGTTTTGCTGGCCGTATGGTTGGTCATACCCTTGCCTGTATTGCGGGTAGGCAGTGGAGTTTTGTGTGGGCGTTTGAACGCTGCGGGGTTGGCCCATATTGGCGGGCGCAAAAGCTTGTTGTCGGGGTTGCCCAAGCTGCTGTTGTGGTTGCATCTGCGGATAGGCCGGACGCGCGGGTGCGGCGGGGTTGGTGTTGCGCCCCGTGGCCAGCAATTCGTCAAGGTTGTCCGGCGCAAAGCGGTTGTCGGCGGCCACAGGCGCGTTATCTGGCGCGATTGTGTGGGGTGTTTTTACCGACGGTTCAACGTAATATTTCGGCTTTTTCTGCGGGTCCATAACCGGTGCAGAGGAAGCCAAATTCTGGTTATTTGTGTTTGTATTCCATGCGTTAGACCCTTGTTCCGCTCCTGATACAGGAGAGAGCGTTGCGATGACTGCGACCGCAGCTATGGGCAATGAAATGGAAAATTTCACTTTATTCTGTTCCATATTTTCTCTCCGACTATCGGTTGGGCGCTGGCGAATATCCGCCATATCCGGGGGGGGGACCATAGCCATTTGGCGGTCGATTTGGTCCAAAGGCGGGGTTGTAGCCGCCCCATTGTTGCATCTGTGGTGGCATTATCTGTCCAAAATACGGTCCGGTGTTGCGCATGTTTCCTTGATTGAACAGAGGGCCATTCTGAAAGACGGGGGGGCGATATTGTGGTTGGTTGGCAAAGCCGGAATTGGTGCCGCGATTGTTCATATTGGGCGGGGCGACGTAACCGGGGAAAAAGCCCGGTGTGGTCACCATATTTGAGGCGGCAGCGGCGGCCTGATTTGCCCAGCGCTGTCGATTCTGGTTGGCATTGGCGATGTTCGCGGCAGTATTGGGCGGGCTAATGGGGGCCACATTTGTTCCGGTATTGGCAGGCGTATTTTCCCCGGGCGTGGCGCGATTTTGCATCCAATAGGGCAACGCTTGCGCATTGTTTTGCGGATTTGCCCAATTTGGGCGCGCGGGTTGCTGCTGGCGTTGTTGCGGTTGAACGGGTTGCGGCGGGGCAATGATGATTTGATACGGGCCGGGGAGAGGGGCAACCGGCGGTGTCACCTGTGCCTGCGCGATTGTGGCCAGTTCAACAGCCATGCCAAAGCCCAGAATTGCGGCGAGTTTTGTAAGTCTATGCATGCTCTGTTCCTTACTCGCTTGCGGTGCTGCCCGGTTTTTTCAACCGGATGCCGCGTCGTCCCGAGGCCTTGGCGGCTTTGGGCTTGGGGGGCTTGGTGGGTTTGGCTGCTTTTGCCGCTGATTTGGGCGCGGCTTTCACTTTTGGCTTGGCTGCCGCTTTGGAGGCTGGCTTGGCTTTCGGCTTGGGGGCGGGTTTGGCTTTCGGCTTTGCTGCCGCTTTTGCCGCTGGCTTAACCGCAGCGGGTTTAACGCTCGCTGGCTTTACAGCTGCGGGTTTAACCGCTGCGGGTTTTTGAACTTTCGCCGGGGCCGAGATAACCGGAGCAGGGCGGGGTGCTGCGGTTTGGGGGGCGGCCATGACGCTTACGGTGCGCGGTTTGGAACCGAACAGGCCAATGAACCACTGAACGCCACCGGATATCAACAACCACAGGCCTTCGCCGAGCATCAGGATTGCGTCCATGATCCCGCCAAGAAAGGCGCGGCTTTTGGGCAGGGAACCACCGCCGTGGGGGCGATAGGCAGGGGCGGCGGTTTCGGTTGCAGCAACCGTTGCGTCTGTGTCCGGTGACCCGTCGCCATTATCGGTAAGCGCCTTGCGGAAGGTCACACAACCGAGCGGGATCACGATCAAGGTAAGCAATGTCGACACCATGCCGCCCATCATGAGCGAGATCGCCATGCCTTCAAAAATCGGATCCGAAAGGATCACGGAGGATCCCGCCATCAACGCCAATGCGGTGATGATAATCGGGCGGGTCCGGGTGCAACAGGCGTAAACGACCGCATCACGCACTTCCATACCGTCTTCGACCGCGTGGCGCGAAAAATCGACCAGCAGAATCGAGTTGCGCACAATTATCCCGGCGAGCGCGATGAAACCGATCATCGAGGTCGCGGTGAACGGCGCGTCAAACAACCAGTGGCCGGGTACAATGCCAATCAGGGTAAGCGGGATTGGAGCCATAACAATGGCGGGCATGGTGAAATTGCCGAACTCCCAGACCACAAGAATATAAATCAGGATCAGCGCGACACCGAATGCAATGCCCATATCGCGGAAAGTGACATAGGTAACGGTCCATTCGCCGGTCCACTCAAGCGCGGATTGCAGGCTGTTTTTGGGGGGACCGGTGAAATTTGTATCCACGGCGACACCATCGGGGGCAATGTAATCTTCAAGCAGACCTTCGACTTCGAGGATGCCATAAATCGGCGCGCCAAGCTGGCCTGCGACCTCGCCGGTGACGTATTCAACGGCACGCAGGTCTTTGTGATAGACCGGCGGATCAAGTTGGAAGGCCTCGAAATAGCCAAGTTCGGTGAGCGGGATCATGGTGCCCGAGGCAGTCGGAATTGGCAGTTGCCCGAGGCGGCCAAAATCACCGCGCAGCGCCAGAGGCATTTGCAGATAGATATATTCGGGTTCAAGCGCGCGTTCGTTTTTCACATCGCCAAGGATCATCCCGCCCATGGCCATTTCCAGTTGGCGATTGATGTTTTCAACCGACACACCACGGCGCGACGCCTTTTCGCGGTTCACCACAAAACGCCAGCTATCATAGGGGGCGTGCAGGAAGGTATCGGAATCGACGATTGTTTCGGCTTTGGCGAACATTGCCTCGACATCACGCGCTACCTGACGGCGGGTCGCACCATCGGGGCCGTAAATCTCGGCGACCATGGTTTGCAAGACCGGCGGTCCGGGGGGCATTTCCACCACTTCGAGGTTGCCACCGGCGGCGGCTGCGATCGGGGTCAAGGCATTGCGGGCCAAAACCGCAAGTGCGTGCGAGGACCGTTCGCGATCGCCTTTGTCGGTTAATTGCACCTGAATGTCGGCTTGCCATGGACGATCCCGCAAATAGGTATGGCGCACCAAGCCGTTGAAGTTAAACGGGCTTGCGGTGCCGGTATAGGATTGCAGGGCCACGACCTCGGGAATATCCATCAGTTCCTCGGCAAGACGCGCCACGACATTGGCGGTCACCGGAAGGGCGGTGCCCTCGGGCATGTTCAGTACGACGTTGAATTCCGGTTTATTGTCGTTTGGCAGCATTTTCACCGCGACGCTTTGGGTGCCGAACATCGACAGGCTCAGGGCGAAGACGAACAACAGGCCGATGCCGAAAATCCAGCCTTTGAGGCGGCTGTCGAGGAGCGGCAGCAACATACCTTTGAAAAAGTGGTTGAGTTTGCGTTCCTGACGGTGTTCCGCCTTTTGCAGCTTGTCGAGCTGTTTCATCGTCGGTTTGATGCGCTGGGCGAGCCAGGGCGTGAATATAAACGCGGCAAACAGCGAGATCAGCATGGCCACAGACCCAAGGGCCGGAATCGGGGCCATATACGGTCCCATCATGCCGGTCACAAACCCCATCGGCAACAAGGCGGCGATGACGGTGAATGTGGCCAAAATGGTCGGGTTGCCGACTTCGCGCACCGCATCGACATTGCATTGGTCAGAACATTCGCCCTTCATCAACCAGCGACGGTAGATATTTTCAACCACCACAATGGCATCATCCACCAAAATCCCGATGGAAAATATCAGTGCGAACAACGACACCCGATCAATGGTAAAACCAAGCAGGTAAGCGCCAAATACGGTGAGCAGGATCACCACAGGGATCACGATCAACACCACAATGGCGGCGCGTAGACCCAACGCATACCAGATCAACAAGGTGACGGCGCCGGTGACCACGAACAATTTAAAGATCAGCTCGTTCACTTTTTCATTGGCGGTTTCGCCGTAATCGCGGGTCACTTCGACATGGATATTGTCGGGGATCAGGCTGCCTTTGAGGCGCTCGATGTATTCCAGAACATCTTTGGTCACCTGCACGCCGTTGGAGCCGGCCTTTTTGGCAACCGCGATGGTCACGGCGGGGGCGCCAATGGGCGCGCGGGTGTCGGTGATGGCTTCGCCTTCTTCGGCGTGGACGCCATAGGAGGGGCCTGTATAATAGGCGACCATTGTATTGGCGTCGTCGGTGCCTTGGGTCACAAGGGCAACGTCGCGGATATAGACGGCCTGGCCCTGGCTGTCGCCAATCATCAGGTTTTCGATGTCTTGCACCGACTGTAGGAAAGCGCCGGTATAAAGGGAAAATGTGGTTTGGCCGGTTTCCACATTGCCGACGCCACGTTCGGAATTGGCGGTGCGAATGGTTTGGGCCAATTGATCAAGACCAATACCAAACCCCGCAAGGCGTTCAGGAAAAACCTCGATGTTATAAGCATTCGAGCGGCCACCGACGATAAAGCTCTGCGAGGTGCCGCCGATTTCCTTGAGGCGCTGCATCACATCAAGGCCAAGCGTGCGCATCGACGCCTCGTCGACCTCGTGGGACCACATGGTAAGGGTGACAACCGGCACATTGTCGATGCCTTTGGGGCGGATCAGGGGTTGGGAGACACCGGGCGGGATACGATCGAGATTGGATTGGATCTTGTCGTTCAGTTTGACCAAGGACGGCCCGAGTTCTTCGCCCACTTCGAATTGCACGGTGACCATCGCGCCGTTGCGCTGCGACATGGAATAGACGTGTTTAACACCGGCGATTTCCGACATCATGCGTTCGAGCGGATCGGTGGCAAGCGAGGCCACCTGATCGGCAGAAGCGCCATGATAGGAAAAGAAAATATCAACCATCGGCACCGAGATTTGCGGATCTTCCTGACGCGGTGTCAGAACCAGACCCATCAACCCGAGGGCAAGGCAGGCAATCAGCAAAAGTGGCGAAAGCGGCGAATTTATGAAAGTTTTGGCCAAACCGCCCGCCAAGCCGAGATTGTTGGAAAACTCGGGGCTTGCACCGTCTTTTGCGTCTCTATTGTCTGCCATCATATCTCTCCCTTATGTGCTGGCCTGGAACCGGATTATTCGCCGGAGACCAAACTGGCCGGTGGGTTGAGGATGACTTGTTCGCCGCCCGAGAGGCCGGAAACAATCGAGATGCGCCCATCAGGAAGCGGGTAGCCGACGCGCACGATGCGCAGGCTTGGCGCGCCATTTTCAAGCACAAAGACCGAGGGCAGCGAACCGCGCCAGATCAGGGCTTCGGCTGGAAGCGCGGGTTCGGAACGGGTGGGCACCGAAAGGTCGGGCACCGTGACCTCGACATACATGCCGGGACCACCGGGGGTTTCAAACGGCAGGTCGAATTTGACCATCACCGTGTGGCGGCCGGGATCGGCCACGGGGAATATTTGCGCCACTTTGGCGTCAACTGTAACGCCGCCGAGATCAAGACGCGCCGGCACGATCATGCCTTCGGTCAGGCCAGCAGCAAGGCGCACGGGCACGTCGGCCTCGATACGCAGATATTCGGTGAAGGCGACGGTCATCAATGGCATGCCCGGTTGCACGGTATCGCCGACCTCGACATTTTTGCGGATCACGACACCGTCAAACGGGGCGATGGATTGTGCATTGCGCAGACCGGCATCAAGAGCGTCAAGATTTGCCTGCGCCTGAAGAACCGCGGTTTCGGCCTGTGAAATACCGGCACCGGCCCCATATAGATCGGCCTGACGTTCCACATTGCTGTTGGAGAGGCCCATCTGGTTGGAAAACCCACGGGTAAAGAATTGGTCGAACATCGACGGCACGCCCATGCCCGGAATTCCGGTAAGCGAATTGGTGCGCGGCGAATAGAGTTCGCGGGAATATTGCATTTGCGAGTTGCGCAAAGCGGATTCGGCTTGCAGGATTTGCGCCCCTGCGGCGCGGCGCTGGGCCTGAAGGGCGGTGTCGTCGATCATCACCAGAACATCGCCTTTGGTGGCGTCATGTCCTTCGATGCCCGCAAGGTAGGTCACGCGGCCGGGAATTTGGGCGCTTAGGGTGACTTCTTTGTAAGGAACGACCGTGCCACCAATGGTTGCACTGCCGCCGGACATGTTCGAAGTGACGAAAGCGGTCTCAAAATCGGTGGTGGATTGCTGCGCAGACAGGATTTGCGCCGGTGCAGCCGCCAAAGTAGCCGCTAATACCCACTTAAAGCCCAAAGTTGAAAACTGATTCGTCACTTGGTTAACCCCCCCCGTTCATTCACTTTTTCCGAATATGTTGATATTCAATATTCAAGATATGAGTTAAGGTTTACCATAAGTTGCGTTTTTTTCAAAGATATATTGTCATATTTGAATATAAGAATTGCATTAGACCAAAAAACCCGCCTTGGAACGGGCGGGTTTGATTCGGTTATAACGGTATATTTGTGGAGTGGGGGGCGGTTAAAATCCGAAAGGCGTGTTGCCCCACATATAGGACATCGGATTTGAAAACGCGTTGGTGGCATTGCTGATGTCATAGGTCATGCGGTTCATATTGCCGACCAGACCATTCATCGAATAATTCAGGGCCGCAACCGATTGGTTCATATCCCCGATATCGTCGGTCATGCCGGAAATATTGCGGTTCATGCCATTAATGCTGTCGTTCATTTCGGTCATGTTCTGGTTCATGACGACAAAATTTTCGCTCATGCTGTGCACATCTGTTGTCATGCTGACCAAGGTGGTGTTCATGGTTTTGATGCTCTCGTTCAATTCAACCATGATATCGGTCATGGTGAACACCCGCAGGGCCATCCCATACATAACCCAGGTAAATACGGCCATGACGATAAGGATACCCGCCGTTGTCAAAACAACGAAGCCGCCGCTACTTGCGCGTCTATACATGGTCATCTCCTTGGCGATCACGGCGCAGAGGGCACCTTGGTCATTGTATTGCTGCGTGCAGATCGGGCCAGATTGGCAACCTGCGGACACATTCATAAACTTAAATACCATTCATTTGCAATTGTCGCGTGTTTTATTTTTGCGATTACGGTCACTGCGCCGCAGTATAGCCGGTTATGGTTAATATTTTCGGTTCACTGGTTTGGTAACGGGGCGGGCGCGGGTTTTTTCGCGCAGGAATACGAATAATCCCGAGGCCATGATTAGGGCGATCCCAATTGTTGCTATGGAATCAGGGAGTTCCGACCAGAACAACCATCCCCAGAATACCGCCAAAGGCAGGCCGATATATTCAAACGGGGCCACGGTGGCGGCATCGGTCACCCGATATGCCTGTGACAATGCATAGCCGACCACGCTTGAAATCATCCCGAGGCCACCAAACAACAACAGGTCACTATCGGCGGGCCACACCCATGCGCGCAGCAGAAAGATCAGGCTTTCGCTCTCTAACCCAACGGCAAAACGGCCATCACCAGCAAAGAGCCAAAACCCGATACTAACGATGATAAAGGTCGCCTGAATATAGATCACCAACGCGCTTGCCTTGGTTGTGGCGCCAAGTTTGCGGGTCAAAATCTGGTTCAGGGCATAGGTGAGGGCGGCGATGATCGGCAATACCATCACGATCCAGCTTACGCCGAAATCGTTTTCGCCTTGCCACGGTTGCAACATAATCAAAACGCCGACAAATCCGACAATCACCGCGCCAATGCGAAACGGGCCGACCTTTTCACCTAGCCCGAATTATTCATCAGCCTCCGGGTATTTCCTTCCGGCGCACTGGATCGGCCGGGTTGACGGCGGCGTTTTGAACTGAGTTTAGAGTGTGCGTTGAAGGTTGATATCTGGGGGTGTTCGGGCGGCTGATGCCG
>JAUZRV010000201.1 GCA_030950105.1 Rhodobacterales bacterium
ACCTCTACCTCGCGCGAAGATGCTTGAGGGCGGAGTCTGCCTGAAATCAGGGGAGCGGGGTAAAACAGTCACAAAAAGGCTGGTGTCGTAAATTCGAGCGGCGATCGGCATTCTATACGCAGCAAAGTCCCCGGTGTTCAGACTTTCCCTAGCTAGGGGTCGTGCGCAAGGTAAGCGGCCACAAGACGCTCCAAATGGTCACGCGCGACACACACGTATCCGACTCGGTGGTCGACACCGCTCTGGATTCGGTTGCTCTATGTTGATGGGTGATGATCAATGTTGATCGTGCATTGCTCATAATTTACACATGGATGGCCAAATTTGAATTTCAAAAAATGGAAATCCTCTAGCCCACCATCACTTAACCTATTGACTTTAAAAGAGAGTTAAGTGGTGAGCCGGCCGGGATCCGAACCCGGGACCTACTGATTAAAAGTCAGTTGCTCTACCAACTGAGCTACCGGCCCACTGAGCGCCTATCTAGAAACACCCGCCCCCACCGTCAACCCCGAAAAGCAGACAATTTCGCTCCAAGTCTGGATTCATTTTAATACCGACGTTATATGCCGGTTTATGGACGCAAAAAACCCCGCAGAATTGCGATTTATGAAAATGCACGGCCTTGGAAACGATTTTGTCGTAATTGATTCGCGTGCGCAAATGATTCGCGTCACCCCTGGCTTTGCAATTGCGGTGGCGGATCGCCATTGCGGCGTCGGCTTTGACCAACTTGCAGTGATCACGCAAGGAAATCACGATGCCCACCTGACCTTTTACAACGCGGATGGGTCGACCTCGGCGGCTTGCGGCAATGCCACCCGCTGTATCGCGCGCTTCCTGATGGACGAGAGCGGCAAAACCGCGTTGCACCTGACCACCGACCGTGGTGATCTGTTCGCACGCGACGCTGGCAATGGCCTCACCTCTGTCAACATGGGCCAACCCCAACTTGATTGGCGCGATATCCCGCTTGCCCACGAAATGGACACTCTCGAACTCCCGATAGACGGCACGCCCAGCGCGACCGGCATGGGCAATCCCCATTGCACATTTTTCGTGGATGACGTGACCACCATCGACCTTGCGACCTTTGGCGCAGCTATCGAACATCACCCGCTTTACCCGCAACGCACCAATGTGCAAATCGCCCAGATTATCGGCAAGGACCACATCCGCATGCGGGTTTGGGAACGCGGGGTTGGCATCACTCTCGCCTCTGGATCGTCGTCCTGCGCAACCGCCGTATCTGCGGCCCGCCGTGGCCTGACCTCGCGCAAGGTGCGTATCGACCTTGATGGCGGCACGTTGCACGTTGATTGGCGCGACGACTGCGTCTGGATGACCGGCCCGACAAAACACGTGTTCACCGCAACCTTCACTGCGGATTTTATGGATGCACTGCAATGACTGCGCGCCCGCCAATATTCTCGACCCTCGGGTGCCGTCTCAATTCGTATGAAACCGAGGCCATGAAATCCCTGTCTGCGGATGCGGGCCTTGATAACGCGGTGATCGTCAACACCTGCGCCGTCACCGCCCAAGCCGTGCGCAAGGCCAAACAGGAGATTCGCAAACTGCGTCGTGAAAACCCGCAGGCGCGCCTGATCGTTACCGGTTGTGCCGCACAAATCGAACCCGAAACATTCGCCAATATGGCCGAAGTCGACGCCGTCATTGGCAATACCGAAAAAATGCAGCCCGAAACATGGGCCGGTATGGCCGCCGATTTCATTGGTGAAACCGAGGCACTTCAGGTCGATGATATCATGTCGGTCACCCAAACGGCGGGACACCTCATTGATGGATTCGGCACTCGCGCGCGCGCCTATGTGCAGGTGCAAAATGGCTGCGATCACCGCTGCACTTTTTGCATCATCCCCTATGGTCGCGGCAATTCGCGTTCGGTGCCCGCCGGGGTTGTGGTCGAGCAAATCAAACGTCTCGTGGACAAGGGTTATAATGAAATCGTGCTCACCGGCGTCGATCTGACAAGTTGGGGTGCCGATCTTCCCGCCACCCCGCGCCTTGGCGATCTGGTGATGCGCATCCTGCGGCTTGTGCCTGATCTTCCCCGCCTGCGCATCTCGTCAATCGACAGTATCGAAGTTGACGATAACCTGATGCTCGCTATCGCGTCCGAACCACGCCTGATGCCGCATTTGCACCTCTCGTTGCAACATGGCGACAACATGATCCTCAAACGGATGAAGCGCCGCCACAACCGCGATGATGCGATTGAATTTACCGAAAGCGCCCTGAAACTGCGCCCCGACATGACCTTTGGTGCCGATATCATCGCCGGTTTCCCGACCGAGACCGAGGCCATGTTCGAAAACTCTCTGGCCTTGATCGACGATTGCGCCCTCACGTGGCTGCACGTCTTTCCCTATTCTCCACGCAACGGGACGCCCGCTGCCCGTATGCCGGCGGTGCATGGCAAAGACATCAAATCCCGCGCCGCCCGCCTGCGTGCCAAGGGCGATCTGCAGGTGCAAACCCACCTAGCCGCCCAAATCGGCCAAACCCACCGCGTGTTGATGGAAACCCCTCAAATGGGGCGCACGCAACAATTTGCCGAGGTGTTTTTTGACAAATCACAACCAACAGGGCAGATTGTAGAGGCAACGATCTCCGGGCTGTCCGGCACAACGCTGATTGCCCACCCCTAAAAACGGGTGCTACGATGCGCGACGCAGAAAAACGAATGGCCCGCAAAGCGCGCCGTGACGCCGGCAACGAGGCCGTGTTGATCTGGGCACTTCTGGGCAGTTTTGCCTCAATAGCCCTGATTATCGCCGATCCACGGCGTTTGTTTGGTGGTTTTGGCCTGCCGCAATGGGCGCTTCTCGGGTTTGCCCTCGCAGCGATTGTGGCCTATCTTTGGTATCTCTACGCCAGAAAAGACATTCAACAGGCCCAAATGGATTACAACGATATCATGAAAGACAAAAAAGCGGCCCAGCGCGAGGCCCACCTCACAACCCTGAAACAACGCAATTCGTGATCCGGCAAATGACGCTGCCGATCCTCTATTCGTTTCGCCGCTGCCCCTATGCAATGCGCGCCCGCTTGGCCATTTCTGTGGCTGGTATCCAATGCGATCTGCGCGAAATCGTGCTGCGCGACAAGGCACCGGCCTTTCTCGCCACTTCGCCCTCAGGCACCGTGCCCTGCCTGAAAACCGACTCCGCCGTGATCGACGAAAGCCTCGACATCATGATCTGGGCCTTGCGCCAAAACGATCCCGAAGGCTGGCTTGATATGCCCGCCAACGCCAGCGTTCTGATCCAGACCGCCGATGGCCCGTTCAAAACCGCGCTTGATCACACCAAATACGCCAATCGCTACGCCGACGTCGATTCCCACCTCGAACGCGAATATGCGGCTCTATTTCTGCGCAAACTCAATAAAATGCTACTAAAGCAACCCTACCTTTACGGCCAAACCCCGACACTGGCCGATATGGCAATCCTGCCTTTCGTGCGCCAGTTCGCAGGTATCGACAAACACTGGTTCGCCACCCAACGCTGGCCACATCTGCGCAAATGGCTCGATGCCTTTCTCGCCTCGGAACGCTTCACATCCATCATGACAAAATACCCGAAATGGCAAATCGACGATCCACAAACCGTTTTCCCCTTGGGTTAGTCCCTAATTTTCATCTTGCCCTAAGGAATCTCTGAACAAAGCCCTGATTTCCGTGCTATAATTCTGGCAGCACTTACGGGAGAATTGGCATTGAAACAGCAGAGTTTTTCGTCACTTGAGCAGGCCTACAAGAAGAAGCGGACCAAGCGCGAGTTTTTTC
>JAUZRV010000202.1 GCA_030950105.1 Rhodobacterales bacterium
GCGTATCGTCATTCATGGTGGGTTGGATTTTCTGCTGGAGGTGAATGATCTTGTTCAACACCAAAATCATACGCCATTTCAACAGCTTGATCTACGCCCGCCAAACGATTTACGCCGCTTCATGAATAATTCGGGTTAGGCCGCTTTGGGTTTGGCAAGGGAAATGCCGCGGCTTGCGATCAAAGCGGCGCGATGCCCACCACGCTGCCAAGGCAGAGCCGGTAATTCGGATTTTGCAGTTGCGATAACGGATTTGATAAAACGGCTATTCTTTTTCATGTCTTCGTCTCCTGTGTGCCGACATTGTGCGGCTGATTGTTTGCTCGCTTACCAATTTGGCGGTGCAATACGGCAATGATTTGGCCGATTGTGAAAAATCGAAATTAATTTGATGGAAAATTTTAAGAAAATATGGCGGGGTGTGGTTCTGGGTGTAAGCGCAAGAAAACAAACAATAAACTGTATATGCTGTGGTCAATGATCGCTAATTCAGGGGATTGTTTCGTTCAATTGGGGCGACGAAATGGCAAGACTTGCCCCAATTTTGGCCAAACTACAGGGCGATCACCGAAATGAGACGGCCATAATCGGTCTCGCCCGCGTGTGTGGTGCGACGATACGAATAAAAGCGGTCGGGGTCATGATAGGTGCAGTGGCCAATCCATTCGGCATGGCCAACATTGGCACGACGCAAACAATGTAGCCCGAAGGATGGCAAGTCGAACATCATCCGGTCCTTTGGCCCGCTGGCGAAAAAACGGTCATAGGCGGGGTCTTTGGCGATGAAGTCTTCGAAAAATTCAGGACCGACCTCGTAAGCGCGTTGGGAAATACAGGGACCGATGACGGCAGAAGTGTTTGCGCGCTGGGCGCCGAGGTTTTCCATTGCGGTTAGGGTTGCCTCTAATACGCCGTCTTGGGCACCGCGCCAACCGGCATGGGCGGCGGCGATGACACCGGCGTTGGCATCGCTGAACAGGACGGGTTGGCAATCGGCGGTTAATACGGCGATGGCAACACCGGACGTGGCGGTGACGAGGGCATCGGCGCGTGGCGATGCCGCAAGCGGGCCGGTTACATGCACAACATCGGCAGAGTGGACTTGATGCACGGTTACCAATTTGTCAGGGGGCACCGCCATCGCGGTGGCAACACGATCACGATTTATGCCGACAATTTCGGATTGATCGGACGAACCATAGCCGCAATTCAAACCGGAAAATATGCCCGAGGACGCGCCGCCGCGACGGGTGAAAAAGCCGTGGCGGTGCGCGGCAAGGGGGTCGGCTTTGATAATTTCCAGGGTCATGGGGTGGCTTCTTGGGTTAGCGGGTAAGTCCGGCAGGGGGGGCGGCATTTTCGGGGAAAAAGCCGATCACTTTGAACAAGGTCCCCATTTTATCGCCATCGGTCAAGCGGTGATATGCGGAAATATGGTCGGTAAGTGCATCACCGCGTAGATTTTTGGCGAGGGCTTCGGTGCGCTCGGCGATGCCAAGACGATGCAGAAAATCACCTTGCGAGGTGAGTTTGGTTGTGGCGGATTGCCGGCCACGGGCAAGGGCGGCAAAATCAACATGGGCGGTCAGGTCGTCCCGCCCCGGATGATCCAGCGGATCAGAGAAACTGTGATTTGAAAGCGCTTGCAAGGTATCGCCGATACCGCTCCAATCGCCATAATCAATGACCAGAGCGCAGCCACCGTAGGTATGAAGGCGGGCATCTATTTCGGCCATAATTGCGGGTGCAGCAGGGCAAAATTCAACTAGATCACCGTCTTTGGTGTCGTGCAGGCGGTGATTCAGGGCAGGCTGCGGGGCCATATCATTAAGGCCAAAAGCAAGTTTTGGCGGGTCTTGGTCAGGTGCGATACCAATACGGCGTTCGCGCCATCCGGTTTTGTCACGCATGAATTGGCGAATGGGTAGCGCATCAAAAAATTCATTGGCGACAAGGAACAGCGGCTGATCGGGGAGGGTATGAATTTCATCGTGCCATGTGGTTTTGATACTGGAAAGTTTGCTTTTCTGGAGGGCGCGCAGGGTTGGCGAGGCCTCGATCAAATGAAGGTCCAACGCGGCGTGGAAACCCGGCACGGGCTTTGTGGCACGCAGAATATCGGCCATCAAGGTGCCGCGCCCGGGACCGATCTCTGCCAAGGTAATGTCGGGGGCGGCCCCTTGGTCAAGCCAGGTTTGGGCGAGGGCAAGGCCGATCAATTCGCCAAACATCTGCGATATTTCAGGGGCGGTGATAAAATCACCGTCGGCACCGAATGGATCGCGGGTGCTGTAATAGCCATGATCGGGGTGAAGCAGACATTCTTGCATGTATTGGGCAACGGTCAGCGGACCATCGGCAATGATTCGGCGCAAAAGATGAGGGTAGAGAGGGGTCATTTCAATTGTCGGCGGGCATAGATAATCAGGACGAGACCTGCGAAAAGCATTGGCAACGAGAGCAATTGCCCCATTGTAATGCCAACCTGACCGAGGTTGAGAATGTAGCCCATCGGGTTGTCGGGGGTTATGAACTGCGCATCTGCCTGACGGAAAAATTCGACGATGAAACGCGCGAACCCATATCCTGCCAGAAATACGCCGGTGATTTGACCGGGTATTTTGAGAGCGTTCTTGCGATAGGCAAGGAAAAGCAAAAGGGCAAGCAGGACGATACCTTCGAGGGCGGCCTCGTAGAGTTGCGAAGGGTGGCGCGCGCAAATACCAACGACGTCGGCGCAATTTTGGGCGGCGGCACCGGGAAAAGCGACCCCCCAAGGCACGTCGGTCGGGCGCCCCCACAGCTCGGGCTTGATGAAATTGGCAATGCGCACCAGAAACAAGCCGGTCGGAACACCAAGCGCGACAGCATCGGCAGCGGGCAGGATGTCGATTTTGTGACGGCGCAAGTAGATGAAAGTAGCGATAACAACGCCGAGAAACCCGCCATGAAAGGCCATGCCGCCCTGCCATACCATCAATATTTGACCGGGATTCGCCATGTAATAGGCCGGTTGGTAAAAAAGAACAAAACCAAGGCGGCCCCCGAGAATAATACCGAGAATGACCCAAGTGAGCAGGTCTTCGATCTGTGGCGGGGTCATCGGGGCGGTGTTTGCGCGCCACAAATGCGCGCGTTTGGCGGCGTGCACGGTAATACGCCACGCCAAAAGAATACCGGCAATATAGGCCAAGGCATACCAGCGCAGGGCAAAATTGAAACCGAATATCGGAATGGAGAAAATTTCGGGCGAGATTTCGGGGAAAGGGATCATGGCTTGCATGTCTTTGTGTGCCGTGGGCACGGTGTGAAAGTCAAGATGCCGCGCGTGACAACAGGTGCAGATCACATAGACTTGTGATAGCCCGCAAAGCCCCCCATATAGGGTGTGTCTATAAAGCCGGAGAAAACCATGCAGACCCGTAACAAAATTCTTGACGATATTTCGCAATTGATGACCAACGCTATGGGCGTTGCCCAAGGGGCCAAGGATGAAGCGAACACCGCCGTTGGGTCGCTGGTGGATCGCTGGTTGGCGGATCGTGATTTTGTAACCCGCGAAGAATTTGACGCGGTGCGGGCCATGGCGCAAAAAGCCCGCGAAGAAAACGAAGCCTTAAAGGCGCGTCTTGACGCCATCGACGCAGCGGCCAAATAGGGCGGCATCCACAAAATAATTGCAGAATGATTATCGCGGGATAAGTGAGCGCGCCTGTGATTGCACCACAATATTGTGGCGGTTGATCTGTTCAAGAGAGTGTTCAATCGCATCCTGAAACCGGCCAAAATCGCCGATAATACCGTTTAGACCTTCGGCATTGGCAGGCAGGTTTGCCGCCTCGATCTTGCACATGATCCGCGTCGTGCTTAACCCGGAAATATGGCGTTTCAGGATGGATATCGCATTGGCAATATGCTGCGCTTTCTGTTCAATCAACCGCAATCCGGTCAGCGCATTTGAGGCGTATTCGGCTTCGAGGCGTTTGAGCTGGGTTTTTTCTACCTCGAGGTCAAATTTGCTGGTTACCCGCCTTTCCCGCACTCAGAGGCTGATTCAATACTTTATGATTGATGTCAGTGCTTTGCGATCCTCCTTGTGAGAGTTCGAATGTGGGCGATGAGTATCCATGCCTTTGAACTCTCGATTGATTTCTCCCAATCTTTGGCCAATCTGCGGCAACG
>JAUZRV010000203.1 GCA_030950105.1 Rhodobacterales bacterium
GCGGCATCAGCCGCCCGAACACCCCCAGATATCAACCTTCAACGCACACTCTAAACTCAGTTCAAAACGCCGCCGTCAACCCGGCCGATCCAGTGCGCCGGAAGGAAATACCCGGAGTCTGATGAATAATTCGGGCTAGAAATGAGCCATATTTTCCCACGCCACAGCAAACGCACGCCACCCACGGGCGTTTCCGGCGAGGGGTGTTATTTGTTCGATGACACCGGAAAACGCTATTTCGACGGGTCAGGCGGGGCGGCGGTGTCTTGCCTTGGTCACGGCGACAAACAGGTCTCCGATGCGATCAAGGCGCAGATTGATAAATTGGCCTTTGCCCACACCGGATTTTTCACCTCGGAACCGGCCGAAGACTTGGCAGATTTGTTGATAGAGCACGCGCCACCCGGCATTGATCGTGTCTATCTTGTTTCCGGCGGGTCCGAGGCAACCGAGGCGGCGATCAAACTCGCCCGTCAATATCACGTCGAATGTGGCCAACCGCAACGCCGGCACCTGATTGCCCGCAAGCAAAGTTATCACGGCAATACAATCGGTGCACTTTCGGCGGGGGGCAACCAATGGCGACGCGAACAATTCGCCCCGATCCTGATTGACGTAAGCCACATATCCCCCTGTTACGAATACGCATTGCGCGGCGCAAGCGAGACCGCCTATGATTATGGCCAACGCGCCGCGCAAGAACTCGAAGACGAAATCAACCGCCTTGGGGCCGATACCGTGATGGCGTTCATGGCTGAACCTGTGGTTGGCGCGACCCTTGGGGCCGTGCCAGCGGTTGAGGGCTATTTCAATCGCATCCGCGAGATATGCGATCAATACGGGGTGTTACTCATCCTTGATGAGGTGATGTGTGGCATGGGGCGCACCGGGCATCTGTTCGCCTGCGAAGCCGACAATATCACCCCGGATATTATGTGCATTGCCAAAGGGTTAGGTGCTGGTTATCAACCTATCGGCGCAATGATGTGTAGTGGCGAGATCTACGATACAATCGCCGACGGCAGCGGATTCTTCCAACACGGGCACACCTATATCGGCCATCCGGTCGCAGCGGCGGCGGGGGTGGCCGTTGTGCGTGCAATTCTTGATCGCGGGCTTTTGGCGCAGGTCAAAACTCGCGGAGAGCAACTCCAAACCGCGCTGATCGCTGCCCTTGGCGAACATCCCCACGTCGGTGATATTCGCGGGCGCGGCCTGTTTATCGGTGTCGAAATTGTCGAGAACCGCGAAACCAAAACCCCGTTTTCCGCCGACCATCAAATTGCCGCTCGCCTCAAACAAACCGCGTTCGCAAATGGCCTCGTTTGTTATCCCATGGCCGGCACCCGCGACGGAAAATCCGGTGACCATATCCTTTTGGCCCCCCCCTTTATTATGACCGAATTCCAAATTCCCGAGATCATCGGCCCATTGGTGGGCGCTATAAACAGCGTGCTATCCGACGTTTAACACCCGCCAATTCATTGTGACATTGCTGGCAAAGTCCCCCTATGCCAATCACCACCTGACCTCGCTTTCAGACAAAAATAGGAAGTCGAACACAGGCAACTTCCGGCGCGGGCCTTGCGGAATGGTTAAGACCTGAATTGATCGGGTATTCACGAAGCATCCGTTCTTTGGCAATCGCCAGATCGCGGTATAGAAATTTTCGCCCCGACAGCCACAATAACCGGGTTGTTGGGGCGACGAACCAATCAGAGGACTTTGTCGAGGACCGTGTTCAAACGCGCCATCGCACCGTCTACGTCGTATAATTTATCCAAACCAAACAGGCCGAGTCGGAACGTGCTAAACCCGTCGGGTTCGTCGCAGGCAAGCGGCACACCTGC
This sequence comes from Rhodobacterales bacterium, assembly GCA_030950105.1. Classification (GTDB taxonomy): domain Bacteria; phylum Pseudomonadota; class Alphaproteobacteria; order Rhodobacterales; family Rhodobacteraceae; genus JAUZRV01. The sequence continues at coordinate 1,851 of JAUZRV010000203.1, forward strand.
GGCGATTTGCATACCCTGCGCAGCAAATTTTGACCCGTTTTTGATATCCGGATCATCCGTGTAACTGACCACAACCCCCGGCGCCCCAAATCCTTCGGCAGCAACAGATTTCACACCTTTTTCTGCCAACATCGCACGCACACCATCGCCAAGCGCCCATTGCGCCTCCCGCAGTTTTTCAAAACCATAATCGCGGGTTTCCACCATGGTGTCCCGAAACGCCCGAAGCGCATCGGTGGGCAACGTCGCGTGATAGGCATGACCACCGTTTTCATAGGCCACCATGATCGAGCGCCATTTTTTCAAATCGAGCGCGAAACTATCGGAATCTGTAGCCTCCAACCGTTCCAGCGCCCGTTCGGACATCATAACCAACCCCGCAGAAGGCGACGCCGACCACCCTTTTTGCGGGGCCGAAATCAACACATCAACGCCGGTTGTCTTCATGTCGATCCACGCACACCCCGACGCGATACAATCAAGCACCATCAACGCCCCGACCTCATGCGCGGCGGTGGCCATAGCGGTCACATAATCATCCGGCAGAATCAATCCGGCCGAGGTTTCCACATGCGGGGCAAACACCACATCGGGTCTGGCGTCGCGAATAGCGGCTGTTACATCTTCGATCGGCGCCGGCGCAAATGGTGCGGTCACCCCGTTGCCGGTTTGGCGGGCTTTGAAAACCGTGGTTTCGCGGGTGAATTTACCGGCATCAAAAATCTGGCTCCAACGGTAGGAAAACCACCCGTTGCGCACGATCAACGCATGTGCGCCATGGCCAAATTGACGGGCAACCGATTCCATCCCGTAGGTGCCACCACCGGGAACCAGCGCCACCGCATCGGCATTATAAACGTCTTTCAACATCGTCGAAATATCGCGCATAACCTCTTGAAATGTTGCGGACATATGGTTGAGGGAACGATCCGTAAACACCACCGAATATTCCAGCATCCCATCGGGATCGACATTTTCAAGCAAAGCAGTCATCGGACATCTCCTATAAGAATTTCCCAACGAATACCCCGCAAGCGTGGATAACGCAAAGTCTGGCAGGCCGAACTCAGCGCTTTTGAAAAGCGGGATTTATCGGCCCGGAATTACGTTTATATCTGGGCGGATGGGGTGTACTTTCAGGCCCCAATGGAGCAGGAAAGCCAATGTATGTTGGTTATTATCGGGGCAACACCTGAGGGAAAGAAGGAGCTTGTCGGCTTTACCGATGGCTACCGTGAAAGCACGCAGAGCTGGCGTGAACTACTCCTTGATCTAAAGGCCCGTGGCCTGAATACCCCACCTAAACTTGCGGTAGGTGATGGC
>JAUZRV010000204.1 GCA_030950105.1 Rhodobacterales bacterium
CGCCGCCAGGGATCAGCGCCTTGAGATTATCCCAACCGCCACGAACGCCACCGCCGTGTTTGTCAATCAATTCGCGCACCGGCATCGACATGGATTCTTCAAACACACAAGGCGTATTCACATGTCCGGTAATCGCAAACAATTTGGTGCCCGCATTATTAGGCCGCCCAAATCCGGCAAACCATTCCGGCCCGCGCCGCAAAATCGTGCCAACAACCGCAATAGATTCCACATTGTTCACCGTGGTCGGACAGCCATATAGGCCCGCCCCCGCCGGAAATGGCGGTTTCATCCGCGGCATGCCTTTTTTGCCCTCAAGACTTTCAAGCAACGCGGTTTCTTCCCCGCAAATATAGGCACCGGCCCCGTGATGAAGGAACAAATCAAAATCCCAGCCCGATTTGGCCGCATTTTTGCCAAGAAATCCGGCGTCATAACATTCGTCAATTGCCGCCTGCAACGCCTCGCGCTCGCGGATATATTCGCCGCGCAGATATATGTATGACGTGTGCGCATTCATCGCAAACGACGCAATCAACGCGCCTTCGATCAATGTATGCGGATCATGGCGCATAATTTCGCGGTCTTTACAGGTCGCCGGTTCGGATTCATCGGCATTAATCACCAGATACGCCGGCCGCCCGTCGCTTTCCTTGGGCATAAACGACCACTTGAGACCGGTCGGAAACCCCGCCCCGCCACGTCCACGCAGACCCGATGCCTTCATCTGGTCAATAATCCACTCGCGGCCATTTTTGATGATTCCGGCGGTGCCATCCCAATGCCCACGTTTTTTCGCCCCCGCAAGCGAGCGGTCGTGCATCCCGTAGAGATTGGTAAAAATGCGATCTTGATCTTTTAGCATCTAAAGGCCCTGCCCGTTCTTGTCTGCGTTTTGGCGCATGCGCCATATTTGATAGATATTCACCAAGGCCCAAATCAGGGCCCCGATGGCGGCGAAATCAAACAAAAAGGCATAGCGCGCTGGCAATCCCAATTGTTTTCCCACCCATTGCGCGCCAATCCAGAGGATCATCGAGCCCGCAATAACCAAGGCCGCCATGCGCCCTTTTTTTGCCAGCTTCACCTCGAGATCGTCACCCATGTATCGTCTTCCTACTTGTTATAAACGTTGCCTTTTTCGACACGTTTAGAAAATTCTGTTGCCTCTCCCGAGGCCAGTAATGCCGCTTGTTCGACCCATGTGTCCCGGCTTACCCGTCCTTTGAACCCTTTAAGATTTTCGTTCATGTAAGCAACTTCATCGGTGCCCCACGACGCGATTTGATCATAGTGATAAAACCCCATTTCGTTACACAGGATCTCAAGTTTCGGACCAATGCCTTTGATTTGCTTTAAATCATCCGCCTTGCCACCACGCGCCGCGGAAAGGCCTTCGGGTTTGCGTGTTTCAGCAGCGGCATCGTCGCCACTTTCAGGGTCGGCCTTGGCCGCTATTTTGGTCTTTGCTACGGGTTTCGCGGCCGATATTGTTGCCGCCTTATCTGCTGCTGCTTTCGCAGCCTCTGCATCTTTGGCTTCTTTCGCCGCCTTGGCGTCAAGATCGGCCTTCAATTGTGCAACAGCCAGTGCATCTGCCTCTGCTTTAGCAGCGTCAGATTTGGCTTTTTCCAAAGCCGCCGCATTGTCCGCCTCCAAATCCCGCGCGCTTTCAGGGGTCATAGTCTGCGCAGCAGTCGCGGATTTGCAAAACAGACTGCTCAAAACCAACCCGACAAATGCAGCAACCGCAATCCCGAGAAGCAACGCCGCGATAAAAGACACCGGCAGCTTTGCAACCCAGAATGCGATAACACCGGCAATGATACCAATGATCCAGCATATGTTCCGGCACATATTGTTTGTTCCCGTCTGTTCCAACTTACGTCTCACCAATTTACCCAGTCACTCGTTTAATAAACCTTGCCTTTTTTGACCCGCGCAGAAAACTCTGTCTCCTCGCCGCGCGCAAGCGTTGCAGCTTGATCAACCCAGTTATCGCGGCTTACCCGCCCTTTGAATCCCGTCAAATTCTGATCCACCCAAGACACTTCATCCGCGCCCCAGGACGCAACCTGATCAAAATGGAAGAACCCCATCTCATGGAGCATCGCCTCAAGCTTTGGCCCAATCCCTTTAATCGTCTTAAGATTATCGGCCCCGCCCTTGCGCGCCGCCTTGCGGGTCTTTGGCTTTTTCCCCGCGCCCGTATCTGCGCCCGCATCTGCAACAACATCCGATTTCACAGCTGTCTTCACGACTTTTTTCGCCGCTTTTGCGGGTTTCTCAACTGGCTTTGCGGCTTCTTCTTTCGCGGGCTTGGCTTTGGCGGGTTTGGCCGCCGCCACTTTTTTCGCCGGTTTCGCAGCTTTACCAAATGCTTTCCCCAACCAAGGCGTCAAAATCGGCACTTCGGTGCCATCAATCCGTTTAACACTGTCGCCAATATCCACCGCCATTTGCGCGCTCGCATTATACTGGGTTTTGCCACTGTCATATTCGGTCAGGCTGGTCAGTCCGTTGAGCGGCTCGGCGGCATAGCGGCCGTTTTGCGGACCCGGCACCGGCACTTTGCCCGCAGCAAGTTCATCAATGATCTCGCCCAGACGTTTCGCCGTCAAATCTTCGTAATAATCCTTGCCGATCTGTGCCATTGGCGCATTGGAACACGCCCCCAAACACTCGACTTCTTCCCACGAGAAATTGCCATCTGTCGACAACGTATGGGGTTTGTCCGCGATTTTTTCGCGGCACACCCCGATTAGATCTTCGGCGCCACAAATCATACAGGACGTGGTGCCACATACCTGAATATTAGCAATCTCACCAACGGGTTGCAGTTGAAACATAAAGTAAAACGAGGCCACTTCCAGCACCCGAATATAGGCCATGCCCAACATATCCGCGATATGTTCGATCGCCGGACGGGTAAGCCAGCGTTCCTGTTCCTGTGCGCGCCACAATAGCGGAATTACCGCGCTTGCCTGACGGCCCTCGGGGTATTTGGTAATTTGCGCTTCGGCCCATTTTTGGTTGGCGGGCAGGAACGCAAATGTTTCTGGTTGCTCGGGATGCAGACGGCGTAGCATCAGGCGGCTCCGTTCGTTATTTGTGCCAGAATTGCGACGATCACAACGATCATTGCAGCCCCTCCGGCGATCATATGTTTCGAAATGGATTTGCCTGCACGCGCATATATAAACGCGTCGGCAAACCCCATGAAGGCAAATGTGGCGAACAAAAAGGCGATTACCTTGAAGTCCCCATAAAACGTGGCACCAGCCGCCAATGCGGTCATCGCCAAATAACGGTCGGTCATCACCGACGGAAGGTTTTCGGCGTGATGCGTGGTTTGCTGCAACCCGTTTTGCGGGTCGCGCAGAAATATCACGGCCAAATATCCGGTCACGGCAACACCAATTCCCGACAAATAAAGCGTTGTGCTGGCAAAAGTCATCTGCTCGCTACCTCGCCCATCGGAATACAGATCACACTTGGCCGGTTTGCCTCGATGGCCGCCATATCATTGACTTTAAACGCGGAAAACAGCGCATCGGTGATATCAAATTTGCACAGTTTAATATCGCGCTCGCCTTCGATCATCACGACACCGGCCCGAATTTGTTCGTAACTTTCGGAATTGTCGACAAACCGGTGCAAATCAAACGAATTCATCAACCCCTCATGGGGGGCGGCAACCGCCACCAAAGACAGCGGAACACAGACCGGATCGGCCCTGTTTGCGTCAAACGCTGCCGTATTCCCCGCCGCATAGGCAGAAAACAACGCGTCACTGGCCGAGAATTTGCAAATTTTGATGTCTTCTTCGCCTTCAACCAACACCACATCGGGACGGATATTCACATACCCCTCTGAATAGTCGATGAAATCATAGAATTCGCCCGCCATCGCCGACGTCGCCAACCCACAGGTTGCCACGATTCCAAACATGATGGCGATAGGTCGGTTCACCTGTCGATCTCCCCGAAAACCACATCCATGGTGCCAATAATCGCCGCCACATCGGCGAGCTGATGCCCGCCTGCGATGTAATCCATCGCCTGAAGATGCAAGAACCCCGGCGCGCGAATTTTGCTGCGATAGGGTTTGTTCGATCCGTCCGACACCAAATACACCCCGAATTCACCCTTGGGTGCCTCGACAGCGGCATAAATTTCGCCGGCAGGCACATGGAACCCCTCGGTATAGAGTTTGAAATGATGGATCAGCGCTTCCATGCTGGTCTTCATTTCATTGCGTTTTGGCGGGGTCAATTTGCCCCGTGCCAAAACATCGCCCGGTTCGGCACGCAATTTCTTGATCGCCTGATGGATAATCCGCAACGATTGACGCATTTCTTCCATCCGGCACAGGTACCGGTCGAAACAATCACCGTTTTTGCCGACAGGAATATCAAATTCGAATTCGTCATAACATTCATAGGGTTGCGCACGCCGCAGATCCCACGCCATGTTACTACCGCGCACCATGACGCCGCTAAATCCGTAGTCCAGAATATCCCGTTCGGTCACAATCCCGATATCGACATTACGTTGTTTGAACACCCGGTTTTCGGTCAACAGCCCGTCAATATCCCCAAGAATTTCGGGGAATTCCTTGGCCCATGTCTCGATATCATCAATGAGATCCTCGGGCAGATCCTGATGCACCCCACCGGGACGAAAATAGGCCGAGTGCAGTCGCGCACCGCACGCCCGCTCGTAAAAAATCATCAATTTTTCACGTTCCTCAAACCCCCAGAGCGGCGGCGTCAACGCGCCCACGTCCATCGCCTGCGTGGTCACATTCAACAAATGGTTCAAAATCCGGCCAATTTCGGAATACAGCACCCGGATCAACGACGCGCGACGTGGAATTTCCACTCCGGTCAGTTTTTCAATCGCCAGACACCAGGCGTGTTCCTGATTCATCGGCGCAACATAATCCAGCCGGTCAAAATACGGCAGGTTTTGCAAATATGTCCGGCTTTCCATCAGTTTTTCAGTGCCACGATGCAATAACCCGATATGCGGATCGGCACGTTCGACTATTTCGCCGTCAAGTTCGAGAACCATCCGCAAAACACCATGCGCCGCAGGGTGTTGCGGACCAAAGTTGATGTTGAAATTGCGAATTGACTGTTCATCGGTGCGCACGTCATTGCTGCCGTCGTCGTATTTGGAATCGCCAAGCGCGCTGCTGGGGGTGCTGCCGTCCATCATTTGACCCTCACACGGATCAATTTACGTTTGGGACGCGCAATCGAGATACCCAATGCCACCGTTAGAACGGTCATAGAAATCCAAAGATCCATCATTTCTTGGCCTCCTTGTCATCTGATTTTTCATCGCCCGGAAGGATATATTTCGCCCCTTCCCACGGAGACATGAAATCGAATTGGCGGTATTCCTGAACCAGCTTCACCGGCTCGTAAATCACCCGCTTTTGCACTTCGTCATAGCGCACTTCGGTATACCCCGTGGTCGGAAAATCCTTGCGCAACGGATGCCCGCGAAACCCGTAATCGGTCAAAATCCGGCGCAAATCGGGGTGCCCCGAAAACAGGATGCCGAACATATCAAACACTTCGCGTTCAAACCAATTGGCCGACGGATGGATGTCGGTGATCGACGCCACCATATCTTCTTCGCGGATCGCCACCCGCAACCGAATACGGTGGTTTTGATACATTGACAGGAAATGGTAAACCACATCAAACCGTTTGGCCCGCTCGGGATAATCCACCGCCGTAATATCGACCAGGGACGAGAATTTGCAACTCGCATCGGTTTTCAAAAACTCGACAATGCCAACAATGCTTGTCGGCGCGATATTAAGGGTAAGTTCGCCATTGGTCACATCCCATGACAACACGCAATCGGCGCGCTTCATCTCGATATGGGCGCCAAGTTGGTTAAGTGCTTCGCTCATCTGACCCTACCTTACTATCGTGCCGGTGCGGCGAATTTTGCGTTGCAGTTGCAAAATACCGTAAATCAACGCTTCGGCGGTCGGGGGGCATCCGGGCACGTAAATATCGACCGGCACAATCCGGTCACAGCCGCGCACAACACTATAGGAATAGTGGTAATACCCGCCGCCATTGGCACAGGACCCCATGGAAATCACATACCGTGGTTCCGGCATCTGGTCATAAACCTTGCGCAGCGCCGGTGCCATTTTGTTGGTCAATGTGCCGGCCACAATCATCACGTCGGATTGGCGCGGGCTGGCGCGCGGGGCAAACCCGAACCGTTCAACATCGTAACGCGGCATCGCGGTGTGCATCATTTCAACCGCACAGCACGCCAAACCGAACGTCATCCAGTGCAATGATCCGGTGCGTGCCCAATTCACGATATCCTCGGCACTGGTCAAAAGAAACCCTTTGTCCTGCAAATCACGGTTCAATTCCTGAACTGCAAAATCCCGATCGCCGCCCGCCGTATTTTGACCTGTCATCACTCCCATTCCAAGGCTCCCTTTTTCCACTCATAGGCAAACCCGATGGTCAGCACGCCGAGAAACACCATCATCGACCAGAACCCGGTCATGCTGATGTCCTTGAACGCTACCGCCCAAGGGAACAGAAACGCAATTTCGAGATCGAAAATGATGAACAGGATCGCCACCAGATAGAACCGCACATCGAACTTCATACGGGCATCGTCGAACGCGTTAAATCCGCACTCATAGGCCGATACTTTTTCGGGGTCCGGATTGCGCACAGCCAAAACAACGGCGGCAAGGATCAAAACAAGACCAAGGGCAATCGCCATGGCCAGAAAAACGAGGATGGGAAGATACTCCCTAAGCATTTCGTCCACGTATCGGCTCCTTTTGGGCTGTTGGTCGCTTATCCGCACCACCAGCGAGGCTTCTTTCGCTAAATTCGGTTTACTCCCGCACCTAGGCAGGGTCAACATAGACAAGACAAATTTAGGTTAACGCATGTGTTTGGCACGATTATGTATGCCAATGTGCACCGTTTCCCCAAATCGCCCTGTAAACAAGACAATTCAACCCGTATGGCACTTGCCACACGCCGGTCCCTGCATCGCTTTTTTAGCTTACCAAAAGGTTACTTTGAGAAAGACGTTTCCCAAATTTTCAAAACACGGCGAATCCACCTCGAATTTCGGCGACTCAGCCCTTGAAAACCCAAAATGCCGACAGGCTGACCAAAACTGCATGATCTCCGCAGCACCTGACGCCCGCCTTGCCACCTGTTAACTGTCGGCTGGCGTCCAACTTGGCGCGCGTTTGTCAAAAAACGCAGCGATACCTTCCTGCGCCTCGTCCCCTTCCCAGCAAATTACCAATTCACCGATGGTATGGGCAATCGTCGCTGCGTCAATTGTTGGTCCCAACACCCGCAACAACGCTTTCGATCGCGCCACCGCTTCGGGCGCACATTCGAGATAAGGCACGATTTCGGCCTCAACAGCGGCGTCCAGGTCATCCTCGGCCACCACGCGCGCCAACACGCCCAAATCCCGCGCTTCATCGGCCCCGAACCGACGCGCCGACATAAACACCCGCCGCGCATTTGCCTCGCCCATACGCGCCGCCACATATGGCCCGATGGTGGCAGGGATCAAACCCAGCCGCGTTTCGGTCAGCGCCATCAAAACCCGTTCGGTGCCAATCGCCACGTCACACACACAGGCCATGCCGACACCACCACCAAAGGCATTGCCATGCAGCCGCCCAATCAGGGGCTTTGGCATCGTATTGAGCGCCTGCAACATCATCGCCAATTTGGTTGCCTCAATGCCGCGCACCTCGGGGGTTGCCGCCATTTGTTCGCGCATCCATCCCAGATCACCACCGGCACAAAACGTGCGCCCCTTGGCGGCCAGAACCACAACCCGCACCGCCGCATCCGCCCCCAGATCCGCCGCCGCTTGCGTCAGCTCCGCAATCATCACCGCCGACAGTGCGTTATGTTTCCCGGCCCGATCAAGCCAAAGCGTCGCCACCCCGCGCCCGTCTATATCTATCGAAATTGTTTCAAACATTATCAAAAGCCTTTTGCCTTTTTCTGAATCAGGGGAAATGGAAAAGGCCCATACCCGCCTCAATGTTGTGGGCGTTTGCATCCAATCTGTGTCTCGGATCAAATGCAAAACGCTCTAACTCCGCATTTTGCGCGCCATATCCGCCGCCTGCCCTAAAATTTCGCGATCCAGACCTGTGGCAAACCCAAGCGCCTCAACCCGGTCAAACACCGCCTCGGTCGCCACATTGCCCGCCGCCCCCGGCGCATAGGGACATCCGCCCAAACCGCCAACTGCCGCGTCAAACACCCGCAATCCCATCGCCAGAGAGGTCTCTATATTATCAAGCGCCATGCCGCCGGTATCGTGATAATGCCCCGCCAGATATGTCGGTTCTGCCACCTCTAATACCGCAGCAAGCATCGCATGAATACCGTCGGGTGTTGCGCGCCCAACGGTATCGCCCAACGACACCTCGTAACACCCAAGCGCCTGCAATCGTTCAACAACCTCTGTCACACTCGCCGGTTTCGTCGGCCCGTCATACGGACATTCCACCACGCAAGACACATAGCCGCGCACCGCAATCCCCGCCGCTTTGGCCGCGGCCACCACCGGCACGAACCGCTCTAGCGACTCTGCAATTGAGGCATTGATATTGGCACGGCTAAACCCTTCCGATGCCGACCCGAAAATGGCAATCTCATCGGCACCCGCCGCCACAGCCCCTTCAAACCCGCGCATATTCGGGGTCAACGCCGCATAGGACACCCCGCGTGCGCGCGTAATCCCCGCCAGAACCTGCGCGCTATCGGCCATTTGCGGCACCCATTTCGGGCTGACAAAGCTCGCCACTTCTATGCGCGAAAATCCGGCCCCGCTTAAACAATCCACCAAGGCGACCTTATCGGTTGTCGCAATCTGGCGCGCCTCGTTTTGCAACCCGTCGCGCGGGCCAACCTCGAATATCTCAACCGTTCTGGACATCTGGCATCTCGTAAAACTCCTGACGATAAATCAATTGTGCGCCTTTTGGCGGTAGTGACGCCTGATACGCCGCGCGCGCCGCAATCCGTTCAAAATACGCCGCGACATAGGGCAAATGGTCAAACCGCACAAACCGCGCCGCCACCTTGACCCCGTAGCCAACGCCACAATCCGCCCCGCTAAAGTCACCCAGCAAATAATCGCGCCCGTCACTCAATTGCTGCTCGACCCGCGTCAACACCCGCTCGAGCCGCTTGGCCTCTAGACGTTGCAAGGTTTTCGACTTCATCCAGTCCTCGCGCAGCATGATATGGCTCTGGGTCAGGTTCGCACAATGTTGCCCGATGGTCTCGGCGTAATGCACCCAGTCAAGCCACTCGAGGCGCCCGACCTGCCCCGCCGCGCGCCCAAATCCGGCATCGGGAAACATCTCGCAGAGATACTCCACCATTGCCCCGCTTTCGGCCATCACCGTGCCATCAATCACCAACATCGGCACCCGTCCGGCCAAACTCAGCTTGGCATAGTCCGGTGACCGTAGCGATTTATCGAAAAAGTCATGCACAACAAGGGTGAAATCCACACCGAGTTCATTGAGCAACCACAACACCCGAAGCGACCGTGAATCGTGGGCGTGATGCAAGGTAATATTCATGCCGCGACCTCCGCATCTTCATCTTCGAGCCGGATCAACGCCGCCCCCGCTTCGACCTGATCACCGGCGCTGACCAGAACCTCGGCCACCACCCCGTCACGCGCCGCGAGCAATGCGTGCTCCATCTTCATCGCCTCGAGAATGGCCAGCCGGTCCCCCGCTTGCACCACCTGACCGGCCTTGGCAAACACCGCTTTTACTGCGCCGGGCATCGGGGCCTCGATGATGTTTCCATCGCCCTGCGCCCCGCTGCCCCGCGCCAAAGGATCAACAATTGTGAACCCGATGCCATAATTGGCAAATACCGTGACCACCCCCCCGTTCACCACCACATCGGGCGCCCGCGCCCCGTCAACAAACCACACGCCGCCGGTTTTTTCCACGCGCACCTGATCATTGCCAACGCTCACGACATGCGCGGTCGCACTCTTGGATTGCACAACAACATCAAAATCTTCGCCGTTATAAGCAAGCGTTATACTGCGTGCCAGCGACGCCCATAACGTAAATCCCGTGCCCCAATCACGCGCCAATAACACCCCCATCGCCGCCAGACCGGCCACGGCGCGCACCCTGATATCCGGCTCCGGCATCGCCACCAGCAACTCAATATCGCGGGCAATCAATCCGGTATCAACCTCGCCTTTGCCAAATCCCTCATGCGCCGCCAACGCCCCGAGAAACCCGAGATTGGTCACCGTGCCCCCCACCTGCGTTTCCCGCAGCGCGCGGCGCATTTTGGCCAAGGCCACCGCCCGCGTTGGCCCGTGGGTGATCACCTTGGCAATCATCGGATCATAAAACGGGCTAATGGTATCACCGGCGCGCACCCCACTGTCACTGCGCGCCCCTTGTGGAAATTCCAGATGCGCCAAAGTGCCCGTGGCCGGTAAAAACCCGGCAGGCACATCCTCGGCATAAAGCCGCGCTTCAAATGCATGGCCGTCAATCGACAATTCGTCTTGCCGCATGGGCAACGCTTCGCCCGCCGCCACCCGCAATTGCCATTCCACCAGATCAACGCCGGTAATCGCCTCGGTTACCGGATGTTCCACCTGAAGCCGCGTGTTCATCTCCATAAACCAGAACCCGTCAACACGAAGGCCTCCGGCCCCGTCAACAATAAATTCAACCGTGCCCGCGCCCTTATACCCGATCGCCTCGGCAGCCTTGACCGCCGCCGCGCCCATGGCATTGCGCACCGTTTCCGGCATATCGGGGGCTGGCGCTTCTTCAATCACCTTCTGATGGCGGCGCTGCAACGAACAATCGCGCTCGAACAAATGCACGGCTGTTTCTCCATCACCAAACACCTGCACCTCGATATGACGCGGCTGTTCGATAAACTTCTCGATCAACATCACATCGTTGCCAAACCCTTTCATCGCTTCGGATTTCGCCGCTTGCAAGGCCGCGTCAAAACCCACGGCACTTTCGACCATGCGCATACCCTTGCCGCCGCCACCGGCCACCGCCTTGATCATCACCGGATACCCGATGCGCGCTGCCTCGGCCATCAAATGGGTCTCGTCCTGATTGTCCCCCATATATCCGGGCACCACCGGCACACCGGCGGCCGCCATCAATGTCTTGGCATTGTCCTTCAATCCCATCGCCCGTATCGCGCTTGCGGATGGCCCGATAAACACCAACCCCGCCGCCTCGACCGCTTCGACAAATTCAGGGTTTTCCGAGAGAAACCCATACCCCGGATGGATCGCCTGCGCTCCGGTCTCGATCGCCGCCGCAATGATCACATCCCCCCGCAGGTAACTCTCGCTCGGGGCCGATCCGCCAATAAACACCGCCTCATCGGCCACCGCGACATGTTTCGCCGCACGATCCGCATCGGAATACACCGCAACACTCGCCACGCCCAACGCCCGCGCCGTTTCCATCACCCGACACGCTATCTCGCCACGGTTCGCAATCAGTATTTTGTCAAACATGTCTCGCCCACTATCTGTTTCGGTTTCTTTTTCGTCCAAATATCCCAGCCGGAGGCCCAAAATCTCTTTTGGTCCCTTACATCCGGAATATCCCGAACCTGGTGTCTTCAATTGGCGTATTCAACGCCGCACTTAAACTCAACGCCAACACATCACGGGTCTTGCGCGGATCAATCACCCCGTCATCCCACAATCGCGCCGATGCATAGAGAGGATGCGATTGCTCCTCGAACATATCAATCGTCGGCTGTTTAAATGCCGCTTCTTCCTCGGCTGACCATGTCCCGCCGCTGCGCTCTATCGCGTCGCGTTTCACCGTGCCCAGAACCCCTGCCGCTTGCGGGCCGCCCATCACCGAAATCCGGCTGCTTGGCCAAGACCACATGAACCGCGGCTGATAAGCCCTTCCGGCCATACCGTAATTACCCGCGCCAAAACTGCCGCCCACAACCACCGTCACCTTGGGCACCGATGTGGTCGCCACTGCGGTCACTAATTTGGCCCCATGCCGCGCAATACCTTCGTTCTCATATTTGCGCCCAACCATGAAACCGGTGATATTCTGCAAGAAAATCAACGGTATCTTGCGCGACGAACACAGTTCCACAAAATGCGCTCCCTTCACCGCTGCCTCGCTAAACAACACGCCATTATTGGCAATGATCCCAACCGGACAGCCCTTGAGATGCGCAAATCCCGTCACCAGAGTTTCGCCATAACGCGGCTTAAATTCATCAAACCGCGACCCGTCCACCACCCGCATAATCACTTCGCGAATGTCATAGGGAATGCGCAAATCGGTCGGCACCACCCCCAACAACTCCTCGGGATCATACAACGGTTCTTCCGACGCCGCCCAATTCACCGTCGCCGGTTTCACCCGATTCAAATGCCCCACCGCACGGCGCGCCAATGCCAAGGCGTGCCCGTCATCTTCCGCCAGATAATCCGCAACACCGGACAATCGCGTATGCACATCGCCCCCGCCCAGATCCTCGGCACTCACAATCTCGCCGGTCGCCGCCTTCACCAATGGCGGCCCCGCGAGAAAAATCGTGCCCTGTTCTTTGACAATAATCGTCACATCCGACATCGCCGGCACATAGGCCCCACCGGCGGTGCATGATCCCATCACCACGGCAATCTGCGCTATCCCTTTGGCGCCCATCCTCGCCTGATTGTAAAATATCCGGCCAAAGTGATCCCGATCGGGAAACACCTCGTCCTGATTGGGCAGGTTCGCGCCGCCACTATCCACCAGATAAATGCACGGCAGCATATTTTCCTCGGCAATCTCCTGCGCGCGCAAATGTTTCTTGACGGTCATCGGATAATAGGTGCCGCCTTTGACGGTGGCATCATTGCACACCACCATCACTTCTTGCCCCATAACCGTGCCAACACCGGCAATCACCCCGGCCCCCGGCGCCGCACCCCCATACAACCCATGCGCCGCCGTCGCCCCGATTTCCAGAAATGCACTGCCCGGATCCAACAAATTAGCCACGCGGTCTCTCGGCAACATCTTGCCCCGCGACAAATGCCGCTCGCGCGATTTTTCCGGCCCGCCAAGGGCCGCCTGTTGCGCCACACCGGCCACCAGATCAATCGCTTCCATATGGCTCTTGATGTTCGCTTGAAAATCCGCCGATGAAGGCAGCGCAGTTGACGTCAGTTTCATAATCTGGCTCCGTATAACGCCCAAATAGCGCCTAATAAATTGATTGCTCCAACAGCAATGTTTGCTGCGCCGTGGCATCCATCAAACAGGCAAGAACCGCCGGTCCGCCCCCGGTGCCACCGCCCCATTGCGTATGTTCATAGGCGCATCGCGCATCCCGATACGGAATCCACGCCCGCTGCATGTCGCGCAAGGCCGCCTCGGACGACGGCAATGTCGCGCCCATATCGGCGTTTTCGCGATCACGCTGTTTTTCCAATGTCCGCACCTGACCATAAATCCGGTTCAGCCGCGCGTCCCAAAACGCAAGCTCCCGTGAAAGGCACCCGCCCATACCAAATGTGGTGCCCCCCATCGGGGTCGCATTCACACAGGCATCGGCCGATTTCCCAATGCATGTGCGCTTTTCTTGCGGAAGATCGGACACGCCTAGACAGAAAATCACCTCGTTGTCGGAATAGACCAAATCGTTTGATTGCGCCGCAACCGGCAACGCCAATGCGCTTGATATAATCGCCCCGAGGCCCATAATCGCTGCTATTTTCATGCCAAATCTCCCTGCTATAATGTAAAAACCTATTCTTACTTCATCGCCGCCATCAATTCACGCCCGATCAACATCCGGCGGATTTCACTGGTTCCCGCGCCGATCTCCATCAATTTGGCATCGCGAAACATCCGCCCCACCGGCGCGTCCGACATGAAACCGGCCCCGCCAAACGCCTGCACCGCCTGATGGCTGACTTTCATCGCTTCTTCCGAGGCATATAAAACACAGGCCGCCGCATCCTGACGGGTCACTTGACCACGATCACAGGACCGCGCAACTTCGTAAATATAGGCCCGCGCGCTGTTCATCGCTGTATACATATCGGCGATTTTCCCCTGCATAAGCTGGAAATTCCCGATCGGTTCGCCAAATTGTTTGCGTTCGGCCAAATAAGGCATCACCTCGTCCATGCAGGCCGCCATAATGCCGGTGCCGATGCCGCTCAACACCACGCGTTCGTAGTCCAGACCGCTCATCAAAACGGCCACGCCGCGACCTTCCTCGCCAAGCACATTTTCAAACGGCACTTCGACGTCGTCAAACACCAATTCCGCCGTATTGCTGCCGCGCATGCCCATTTTGTCGAAATGCGTGCTGGTCGAAAATCCCTTCATGGATTTCTCGACAATAAACGCGGTCATCCCACGCGATCCGGCATCGGGATCGGTCTTGGCATAGACCACCAATGTATCGGCGTCCGGCCCGTTGGTGATCCAGTATTTAGTGCCGTTCAACGTATAATAGCCATTCTTTTTCTCGGCCTTCAATTTCATGCTGACCACATCGGATCCGGCCCCCGCCTCGCTCATCGCCAAGGCGCCCACATGTTCGCCCGAAATCAACTTGGGCAAGAATTTCTGTTTTTGCGCTTCTGTTGCGTTGCGCCGGATCTGGTTCACACAGAGGTTGGAATGTGCCCCATAGGACAAGGCCACGCTGGCACTGGCCCGGGCGATTTCCTCAACCACGATGACATGCGCCAGATAGGACATGCCCGCACCGCCGTATTCTTCGGCTGTGGTCACCCCCAACAGGCCCAATTCGCCCATCTCGCGCCACAACTCGGCCGGAAATTCATTGCTGGCATCAATTTCGCCCGCCATCGGTTTGATCCGGTCCTGCGCCCAGCGATGCACCATATCGCGCAATGCGTTTACATCTTCCCCAAGATCAAAATTCATCGTTGCATTGAACATCTGCGCACCTTCCGAGCTTATTGAACAATTGTTCAAATAACACCCGCTACGGAGATCGGTCAACAAAAACCTGCATTCCTTAATTTCCGAAAACCGTTTCGCACCTCATGTCGTGCAAAATGCGCAAAACTATGCACGCGATATACACGAAACCCATAACCGGATTTTGGCCAGATCAGAGGTCGGATTGCGCCACAATGTTAACCTCGTTGCGAATGATACGCGCTATCAATTCATAATCTTCTGTCGAAAAAGTCAGCGGCACCCGCATATCCAGAATCCCCGCCAAAATCCGGTCACTCACCGGCATTGGCGTGCTTTTGACATAGCGCCAACTGTCATACCGCGAGGTAAACCCGCTTGGCTCCGCGCCGCCAAACCACTTAAGCTCGACCCCGCGTGCGCCACATCTCGACAGGACCTCGCCGATCTTTTGTGCGCTCCAGTCAAGCAATAAAAACTGAATGGATGATCCGACAAATCCTTCGACCTCGGGGCGCTCGATCACCGTCAAACCAGACACCCCGCGCAGCCCGTTTTCAATCACCGCATAACGCGTATTCCACGCGGTAATCTGATCCTCAAGACCGCGCAATTGCACCCGCAAAATCGCCGCCCGCAGATTGTCCATGCGCGACGACACATTGGGCGTGTCATATTTTACCGCCTCGAAAACCGCCGGTTCCGGCGCCGCCAAATGCCGGTCAAATAACATATACGACCCCGAGAGCATCACCGCGCGTGCCATCATTTCCGCGTCATTTGACACCAGAAAACCACCCTCGCCACTGTTCAGATGCTTATAGGTCTGGGTTGAATAGCACGCCATAACCCCATGGGTTCCCGACATTTTCCCGCGCCAATGCCCACCCATCGTATGGGCGCAATCCTCGATCACCCGAATGTTGGCGGCGTCGCAAATCTCCATCAACAAATCCATATCGCACATATGCCCGCGCATATGCGACACCATCAAAACATCCGCTTGATCCGCCTTGGCCGCCAGATCGTCAAGATCAATCACCAACCCCTCGGTCACGCCGACAAACACCGGCACCGCGCCCACACTTGCAATTGCGCCGGGCACTGGTGCTAGGGTGAACGCATTGGTCAAAACCCGGTCGCCCGGCCCGACATTCATCGCCCGCAACGCCGTCGCCATTGCCGCCCCGCCCGAGGCCACCGCCAACGCATAGGGCACCCCGATATAGGCGGCAAATTCCGCCTCCAGAAGCGCCGTCTCGCCGGACTCGCCCGCGCCCACATTATAACGATGCAGCCGCCCGTGACGCATCACGGCAACCGCGGCCTCGATGGCATCTTTGGGGATTGGTTCTTGCTGGGTAAAACTACCGGTAAATATCTCGTTCATGGCTTGTTTTTGCCGGTGATTGTGCGCCGCGTCAATGTCGCTCATAGACATATCCCGTGCCGCAAACGACCATACCCGCGCGCGCACCCCCCATTATATTAACCTTATGCCGCTAAACACCCGAACACCCGCCGATTTCCTCCATTCGCTAAAATGGGCCGACATTCCAAAACCCGTGCAATCCCGCGCACCGTTCATACTTCTCGACCTAATCGGCATCGCCGCCGCCGCCACTTCCACGCGTTTGGGCCGGATTATCCGTGACCACGCCGTCGGTGAATTTGGCGGCACCACGCCCCTGCTGTTTGATGCCCGCACCGCGAGCGCTTCCGGCGCGGCCCTTGCCGGTGGCATGACCATCGATTCCCTTGATGGCCACGATGGATTTAACCCCGCCAAAGGTCATATCGGCTGTGGGTTACTCCCCGCATCCTTGGCCGTTGCCCATGCGACAAACCCCACTGGAATCGAATTTCTAGAAACCATTATAATGGGTTACGAATTTGGAAGCCGCGCAGCAATGGCCCAACACGCCACCACTTGCGACTATCACACCTCGGGAAGCTGGGGCGCGGTCACATGCGCCGCTGCCGCCGCACGATTGCTTAAACTCAACCCCGAACAAACCCGTCATGCCCTTGGAATTGCCGAATATCACGGCCCAAGAAGCCAGATGATGCGCTGCATTGACCATCCCACTATGGTCAAGGACGGCTCTGGTTGGGGCGCCATGACAGGGGTATCGGCCGCCCGCCTCGCAGCGTCCGGGTTTACCGGTGCCCCCGCGCTCATCGTTGAAGATTTGCCTAACCATTGGGCCGATTTGGGCACAAGATGGTATACGCTAGAGCAATATTTCAAACCCTATCCGGTCTGCCGATGGGCACAGGCCCCGATCGAAGGTGTGCTGGCGCTAAAACGGGCGCATAACGTCACCAGCGAAGATGTCGCCCGTATCGAAGTCACCACTTTCCACGAATCAATCCGCCTTGCCACCCGCCGCCCCGTTGATAGCAATGCCGCGCAATATTCCACGTCTTATCCTTGCGCTGTGGCTTTGGTGCGCGGCGACGTCACGCCTGCCGATATCGCGGATGATGCCCTTGATGATCCCGAAATCTTGCGCCTGTCCGACACAATGGTGATGCAGGAAGACGACCACGCCAATGATGCATTTCCTAACAAACGCATGGCCCGCGTTGACCTGTTTTTGAAATCCGGCGTGGTGCTGAATGGCGATTGGATGACACCCCGATGGGATGCCGACGCCCCGCCAACCCCACAGGAATTAAGGAAACTCTGAACAACATGGCTTTCGGCATGCGGAAGTTGTCGATTGCCGCTCGGGTTCACGGCACCAGCCGTTTTGCGGCCGCTTTCGCGACT
>JAUZRV010000205.1 GCA_030950105.1 Rhodobacterales bacterium
CGCGGCATCAGCCGCCCGAACACCCCCAGATATCAACCTTCAACGCACACTCTAAACTCAGTTCAAAACGCCGCCGTCAACCCGGCCGATCCAGTGCGCCGGAAGGAAATACCCGGAGGCTGATGAATAATTCGGGCTAGCTGCCGCGATAGGTCGAATACCCGAACGGCGACAACAGCAGGGGCACATGATAATGCGCCTCTGCGTCCGATATCCCGAACCGGATCGGCACCACATCCAGAAATCGCGGAGATTCCGGCACCGTGCCAATCGCATCAAGATAGGCCCCCGCCTGAAATACCAGTTCATAGGTTCCAATCGCAAAATCGTCCTTGGGCAAAATCGGGCTATCGGTGCGGCCATCGGCATTGGTGCGCATGGTCACGATATGCGCCCGCGCCTCGCCTTCGATCCGGTAAAGCGCCACCTCTAGATCCGCCGCCGGCAGGCCAAGGGCCGTGTCCAGAACATGCGTTGTCAAATATCCGTCAGACATTCCCGTCTCCTATTATTTTTCCCTTTATAGCACGGCCAATCCGCCACATCATCCTATCATCACATAAAGTGTTTATGGAATTTCTTGAAAACGAGACACCCATAGATGATCTAAGGTTTCGGGAACCGGAAAGGGCATCAAATGAACCGCTATCCTCGCAATATGATTGGCTATGGGGCCACCCCCCCTGATGCCCAATGGCCGGGTGGCGCAAAAATCGCCGTTCAGTTCGTCGTCAATTACGAAGAAGGTGGCGAAAACAATATCCTGCACGGCGATGCCGCATCCGAGGCGTTTTTATCCGAAATCGTCGGCGCGGCAGCGTGGCCAAACCAACGCCACTGGAACATGGAAAGCATCTATGAATATGGCGCGCGCGCCGGTTTCTGGCGTTTGCACCGCCTGTTCACAGGCGCCGATATTCCGGTCACGGTTTACGGCGTCGCCACCGCGCTTGCCCGCGCGCCCGAACAGGTCGAAGCCATGAAATCCGCCGGTTGGGAAATCGCCAGCCACGGATTGAAATGGATCGAATACAAAGATGCCACACCCGAGGCCGAGCGCGCCGATATGATTGAGGCCATTCGCCTGCATACCGAAGTTGTCGGCACGCCCCCGCAGGGTTGGTATACCGGTCGCTGTTCGGAAAATACCGTGCGGTTGGCGGCTGAACAAGGCAGCCTTGCCTATATCAGCGACACGTATGACGATGACCTGCCCTATTGGATACAGGTTGACGAGCGCGATCAATTGATCATTCCCTATACGCTTGATGCCAATGACATGCGTTTTGCCACACCGCAGGGGTTCAATTCCGGCGATCAATTTTACGCCTACCTCAAGGATGCGTTTGACACGCTTTATGCCGAAGGACAGGCCGGCAGCGCCAAAATGATGTCGATCGGCCTGCATTGCCGCCTTATCGGACGTCCCGGTCGGGTTGCCGCGTTGCGCCGGTTTATCGACTATGCCCAATCCCACGCCGATGTCTGGTTTCCGCGCCGCATTGATATTGCCGACCACTGGGCCGCAATCCACCCGCCTGTGCGCCGCCCGCATCCGCATTTGATGGAACGCGACGCATTTGTCGCCACCTATGGCGGGGTGTTTGAACATTCCCCATGGATCGCCGAACGCGCCCATGATCTTGAACTTGGTCCCGCCCACGACAGCGCCGCAGGCCTGCACAATGCCTTGGCCCGCATGTTCCGTTCCGCGACAGACGGCGAACGTCTGGGCGTTCTCACCGCGCACCCCGATCTTGCTGGAAAACTCGCTGCGGCAAAGCGTTTGACTGCCGAGAGCACATCGGAACAGGCCGGCGCAGGTCTTGATGCGCTTACCGATACGGAACGCGAAACATTTGGCGCGCTCAACGCGGCCTATGTCGAAAAACACGGGTTCCCCTTTATCATCGCGGTGCGCGACAATACCAAAGCCGACATTCTGGCCGCCTTCACCCGTCGCACCAACAACAGCACCGAAACCGAATTCGCCGAGGCCTGCAAACAGGTCGAACGCATCGCCCGCCTACGCCTAGAGGATATGCTATGACCACCCCCCCGACCTATGCCTTCCCGCCCGGCGGCCTGCCCGACCAAACCGTGCATCCCGATGGAACAGCGGTATTTACCGACGCCTATGCGGTGATTCCGGCCCTGACCATGCGCGATATCGTGACCTCGCAATTGCCCGGATGGCAGGCAACGCGTGCGTGGATTATCGCCCGCCCGCTCACCGGATTTTCCGAGACATTCGCGCAATATGCCGTCGAAGTCGAACCGGGCGGTGGCAGCGACACCCCCGAACCCGATCCCACGGCGCAGGCAGTGATTTTTGTCGCCCGTGGCAGTCTGCGCCTCACCATAGACGGCGTGCAACATGATCTTGACGAAGGGGGGTATGCCTATATCCCGCATACCGCCAAATGGTCGCTAGTCAATCTCGGCAATGTGCTGGCGCAATTCCACTGGATTCGCAAGCACTATGAGCACGCCCACGGCATTGACGCACCCACCGCATTTGTGACCAACGAACGCGATGTTGCCGCCAATGTGATGCCCGATTGCGACGGGGTCTGGGCGACCACACGATTTGTCGAGCCCGATGATCTGCGCCACGATATGCACGTCAATATCGTCACCTTTCAACCGGGTGGCCGGATCCCGTTTGCCGAAACCCATATCATGGAACACGGCCTTTATGTGCTGCAAGGCACCGCGCAATATCTTCTGAACAAAGACTGGGTTGATGTTGTTCCCGGCGATTTCATGTGGCTGCGCGCGTTTTGCCCACAGGCCTGTATTGCCACGGGTGACGAACCGTTTCGATATCTTCTCTATAAAGATGTGAACCGCCACCCGAAACTGGGCCTCGGCGCATGATCGAGATCACCACAAGCCCCCTGACCCAAGATGCCTTTGCCCCGTTTGGCGATGTCCTCGAGGCGGCGGGTCAGCCAGATAAAATCATCAATAACGGGTTTTGTGGCCGCTTTCATGACCGTGCCCAACTCGATTTCGGGCCACAAGGCCGCGCGGGTATCAGCGTATTCAAGGCCCAACCGCGCGCCCTGCCCTATACGCTTGACCTGATGGAACGCCACCCCGATGGCTGCCAATCCTTCATCCCGATGAGCCTTGAACCGTAT
Source organism: Rhodobacterales bacterium (assembly GCA_030950105.1). Taxonomy (GTDB): domain Bacteria; phylum Pseudomonadota; class Alphaproteobacteria; order Rhodobacterales; family Rhodobacteraceae; genus JAUZRV01. Next base: position 3,147 of record JAUZRV010000205.1, read on the forward strand.
CTCGTGATCGTCGCCGAGGATGACAATAACACCCCGATAAACATCCGCGCGTTTATCGCGCAGGCGGGCCAAGGCATCAATTACCATCGCAATATCTGGCATGGCGTATTGACGCCGCTGGCCGCGCCGGGGCTTTTTGCTGTCGTTGATCGCATCGGCGACACCCCAAACCTAGAAGAATTTCTGCTTGAACCGCAATATGTGGTAAAGGCATAAACAAGCGCCCGACAAGAATGGCGCGACATACGACATACGACCACAGACACTCACAGGGAGGGACCAACATGAGTGACAGTTCTATAGGGACGCCGGAACAACTGCGCGATCCCAATTACACACCCCCATTGGCACAGGCCGTGCCGCTGGGTATCCAACACGTTATGGCGATGTTTGCCAGTAACGTAACACCCGCAATTATCGTCGCGGGGGCCGCCGGATTCGGGTTTGGATCCCCCAATGCCGATATTGCGTCAATCAACTATATGATCCAGATGTCGATCCTGTTTGCCGGTATCGCAACCTTGATCCAGACCATCGGCATGGGGCCGGTTGGCGCGCGACTGCCTATCGTTCAGGGCACATCATTCGCCTTTCTACCGGTGATGATTCCGGCCGTAGCAGGCGCAGGTGTTGGCGGTATGGCCGGCCTGATGACCGGCGTTATGATCGGCGGCGTGTTCCATTTCCTTCTGGGGTTCGTGATCGGACGTATCCGGTTTGCCTTGCCGCCTTTGGTAACCGGCCTGATTGTTTTGATGATCGGCCTGCTACTCATCAAGGTGGGCATCGAATATGCCGCCGGTGGCGCAGGCAATTTCAACCGCAGCAAACCCGAATGGGGGGGCGGCGCCAACTGGACCATGGCGTTTACCGTGATCATCGTCACCCTTGGCATCAAGTTTTTCACCAAAGGATTTCTATCGGCGGCCGCCGTATTGATCGGATTGATCGCCGGGTATCTGGTGGCACATTTCGGTTTCGGCGTGGTGGATTATTCCAAAGTCGGATTTGCCGCGAACTTCGGTATTCCAAGCCCGTTCAAATTCGGTTTTGAACTGAACTGGACCATCATCATCGGCATGTGTCTGATGGCGTTTGTGTCGGCGGTTGAAACCGTGGGCGACGTATCGGGCATCACCAAGGGTGGCGCTGGACGCGAAGCAACCGAAAAAGAAATCAGCGGCGCAACATTTGCCGATGGTTTGGGAACCGCCGTTGCCGGTATGTTTGGTGCATTACCAAATACCTCGTTTTCGCAAAACGTTGGCCTGATCGCCATGACCGGCATCATGAGCCGCCATGTGGTCACCATCGGCGCGATCTTCCTTGTGCTCTGTGGCCTAAGCCCGAAAATCGCGGCCTACGTCAATACCATCCCCTATCCGGTTCTCGGCGGCGGTGTGATCGTGATGTTTGGCATGGTTGCCGCGGCAGGTATCAACATGCTGTCAGACGTGAAGTGGGACAAACGCAACATGGTAATCTTTGCCGTGTCGTTGACCCTTGGTCTTGGCTTGCAACAGGTGCCGGACGCTTTGCAGTTTCTTGGTGAATCCGCATCGGGCAAAACATTCAACATGTTGCTAAGCACCGGATTGTTGCCGGCTGCGGTTCTGGCGATTGTGCTGAACCTGATTTTGCCGGAACACATCGACTAGGCACTGTTAGAACACTCAAAATCCCAAAGGCCCCTGCTTCACGCGGGGGCCTTTTTTTGGTGTCGGTTTGGTGGGAATCTCAATACAGATTAAAATACTCGCGTTCTTCCCATTCCGATATCGTCGCCACATACCGCTCCCATTCGGCGGTTTTTATATGGGCGTAATAGTCCACAAATGCGTCGCCCATCACGTCCCGATAAAACCCGCTCGCCCTGAGGGCATTCACCGCGTCGATCATGCTCTTGGGCAGCAACTCGGCGTCACTGTCATAGGGCCGCTCTACCGGCTCTGGCGCAGTTAACTCACGCGCGATCCCGTCCATCCCCGACAGAATTTGCGAGGCAAAATAGAGGTAAGGATTGGCCGCCGGTTCCCCGATCCGGTTTTCGATCCGGCTCGCCTTGTCGCCCGGTCCCGCCAGCGCACGGATCATTGCGCCCTTGTTGTCACGCCCCCACTGAATACGGTCCGGCGCAAGGGTAAACGGGCGATAGCGTTTATAGCCGTTGACCGTCGGCGTCGAAAACAGACAACTGGCCGCCGCATGGTCAAGAATACCGGCAATCCATTGTTCCCCAAGCTGTGAAATCTGCGCGCCTTCTTCGGGGACAAACAGGTTTTCACCGGTTTCCAGATCAACGAGGGACTGATGCAAATGCCAACCACTGGCCAAGGCATCCGAAAATTTTGGCCGGCACATGAATGTCGCGTGCCACCCGTGACGGCGGCAGACCTGTTTCACCATCGAGCGAAATAACATCATGTTATCAGCATGTTCCATACCCGAACGTGGATCAAACGTGACCTCGAACTGGCTCGGCCCGAACTCAACCTCGAGTGACCGGATCGGCAGATCAAGCGCCACACAGTTGCGCCGGATCACATCAAAAACATCCTCGACCTCGTCATAGCGCTGCTCGGTAAGATATTGGTAACCTTGAGACAATAATTCTGTCTGTGGCAGTGCCCCCGGTTGCCCTGCATCCCCCGCCGACAACATCGGGCCGGTGATGCGTAACACGTGAAATTCGACCTCGAGGCCGGTCACGATTTGGCGGCCTGTCTCATTCAATTTTGCTATGGCGCGGCGCAATAAACTGCGCGAGCAAACCGGCACCGGCGCGCCGTCAGTGTGGTATAGATCGGCCAATAACCATCCGTTTTTGGGCGACCACGGCAGCACCCGAAACGTCGCGGGATCGGGCAACATGATAATATCACTGGCGCCGGTCAACACCCCGTGACCAAAGCCGATATCTTCCTGCCAAACCGGATAAACCGTGGTGTGTGCCGTATCCTTCAACAACAACGTCGAGGTCATATTCACCCCGTTTTCCAATGCTGTTTTCAGACTATCAATCATCAGGGTTTTACCGCGCAACACCCCGTGTTGATCGGCAAAAGAGATGCGCACCACCTCAAGCTCCGCCGCCTCGGCCCGGGCCACAATCGCTTGCGCGCGCTCTCTGGTTTGCGCGTCCCACAGGCCGTGTTTTTCAACGAAACTTGGCATTTACAATCCCCCTAAAGCACGGCGTCCCACGCACAGGCCGCGCGGCGCTCGCCGTCTTTTTCACGCCAAAGCGCCTCGTGATCATCGGTCACCGCCACTGCATCAAGGGCAACCGGACCCGTCACGTCGCGTGGCGGCAAATCCGATAGAAAATTGGCAAGGCCTTCGCCCGCTTCAAGTCGGTTCATCGCTTGGCGCATGAGTTGGCGATGCGCCCCGATCGCCTTGTCCGAGGTGGCAAGATGTTCCAATCGCCGGTCGCGAATTGTGCCTTGGGATTCAACCGCCCATTGGTCGTGCACATTGATGTCCGTGCCCATTCCGGTGTAGGTCAACGTCGCCTGCTCAGCAGCATCAAACCCGTATTCATTGCTCGCGTTTCGTTTGGGACGATAGTCATCTCCGGTGTTTTCCGAAACCCGCTGAGCGCGCATTTTCTCTTTGTCTACAGGGGCTTCAAAGCTGGTGAACATGGTGAACCAGAAACAGTTTTCGTCATCAATCGGCACGTGCCACTGGGTGATGTTCATGGTACTCGACATCGGAATGGTGATCGCACACGGGAATACCTGATTGGTGACCCGCACGTGGGTCATACCGTTATCAAGATGGCGCAAAGTGGTCAGGCGCAGACCATATTCGGTCTTGTCGACATGGATATCAGGGCGCGGATAATCGCGTAAAACGGCGGTGATCGGGATGTTGGTATCGGCGGCTGTATCGCGGAATTGCTTGCCATATTGATCGCTTGGATCTTCGTCCTCGAGAAACCGGTGCAGGAACGACGCGTGCACCGGATCAATGCCCACCTCGAGGGCTTGCAACCAGTTGCAGTTCCAATGGCCCTTGAACGAAAACACATGGCCTTCAGGCGCGCGAAAACAATCGAAATTGGGAAATTCCGGCGCGTCGCCCGACCCTAGGTATGCAAAAACAATGCCATTTTTTTCAACCACCGGATATGAAGGTGCTTTGATTTTTTCAAACGCTGTTGACCCCTCGGGTTCACCCGGCTGTTCAAGACATTGACCATCAACCCCGAAATTCCAGCCATGAAACGGACAGCGCAAACCGTTGTCTTCAAGGCGCCCATAACACAGGTCGACACCGCGATGCGGACAGCGCCGGTCAATCAGCCCAAGCGCCCCTTCGTCATTGCGAAACAGCACAAGTTTCTCCCCCAGAAGCGTCACCGGAGCAATGCGGCGTTCCCCGCTGACTTCTTCGGTGAGGGCGGCGGGAATCCAGTATTGACGCAGCACTTGACCGCCCGGCGTCTCTGGGCCGACTTTGGTAAGGGCGTCGTTTTTTTCTTGGCTAAGCATGGTTTTCTCCCGGTCATTCATCCGCCACTCCCAAAATTCGGGTGGCTATTTTAAACGGAGGCTACTCTTTTTCTTGATATTTCAGAAATTCAATAAAGCTATAACCCATTGATTTAGACGATAGGAAACGGGTGTATGTAAAACGTATGGTTTATGTGCATACGTTGCTATGGCCTAGCCCGCCGCATTTACATCGATTTCAGGGGTCACACCCTGCGCCACAAGCGGTGCATTGTAGTTTTCAACCATCACCGCATCGCCAATCAGCACCACCCGTTGACCTAGCCAATAGGCCCGCGCCGCCGATATTTCGGCCCCGATCAACGCCCCGAGAACCCCCGCAGGCCCGCCCGAAATTTCCCCGCTTCGCAGATGGGTGGCAAGGCGTTCGGGGCGGGCCATTGTGGCGGCTATGGCCTGTGCATCGGCACGGGTTTCCGGCGGCACATCGAACGCCGCAGCGAGGCGACCGGTGAGGAAGGATTGAAAACTAACGACCTCACCAGCACTTAAATGCACCCAATGGGTCATGTCGCCATTTTGCAGCAGCGCCACACCATCCCAATCTTTTGTCGTGTCTAGAAACCGGATCAGGCGACACCGCGCCTCTGCCGGTAAAACATCAACCGGATCGGCCTGTGCCAATGCCGGTAAATCGCCGATTTCCCCCATATCATCAGGGCGCAATTTGGCCGGAACATATTCGGGCCGCACAGGATTCGCATCTTCCGGCATCACGCCCCCTTTGGTGACCGTTTTAGCATCGCGTCATATTGCGCAAGGAATACCTCGCCGGTAAGGTCGTGCAAAAATTCGCTACATTTCAAACGATCCATCACCGGCCCTTTGACTTCGGACAGATGCAAGGCAATGCCAAGATCGCGCAAACGGTGGTTGATTTCGCCCAACGCCTCGAGCGCCGAGAGGTCAATTTCGTTCACCGCCGAGCACATCAACACCACATTTTTGATCGGCTGGGAGCAATTGATCCGGTCATAGATGTAATCTTCGAGAAACCGCGCATTGGCAAAATACAGGCTCTCGTCAATCCGGATCGACAGCAAACTCGGGTCGGTTTCGACCTTATGTCGATTGATATTGCGGAAATGTTGGGTTCCCGGAACAAGGCCGACCTCGGCAACGTGGGGCCGCGATGTTTTGTGCAGGAACAACCCGATCGACAGGATCACCCCCGCCGAAACGCCGGTTTCCACCCCGAACAAAAGCGTGAGGGTAATGGTCGCAAAAACGGCCGCGAAATCAACCTTTGAATACCGCCATGTGCGGGTGAGAATTGAAAAATCAACCAAGGACAGCACCGCAACAATGATGGTCGCGGCAAGGGTTGCCTTGGGCAAGAAAAACAACAGCGGGGTAAGAAGAAACGCGGCCAGTGCAATGCCGATGGCAGTAAAGGCACCGGCGGCGGGGGTTTGCGCACCGGCATCGAAATTCACCACTGAACGCGCGAACCCGCCAGTCACCGGATAGCCCCCCGAAAGAGCGGCGGCGATATTGGCGGTGCCAAGGCCCACCAGTTCCTGGTTCGGGATAATACGCTGGCGCCTTTTGGCGGCGAGGGTCTGGGCGACGGAAATCGATTCTACAAACCCGATCAACGAAATCAGAACCGCCGCCATAAACAACTGCGACCATATTTCGGCATCAAAGGCGGGAATGGTCAGCGGTGGCAACCCTTGGGGCACGGTGCCGACGATGGCCACGCCTTTGTCTGCGAGGCCGAAAATGGCCACCGCCAAAGTGGTCACAAACACTGCGCCAACCGGACCGGCCTTGGCAATGATGTCGGCCAGTCGCGGGTTCATATTCGTCGCCAGCAACAGCGGTTTAAGGCCCTTGCGCACCCAGAACAGAAACCCGATCGTCGCGAGACCAATGAACAGGGTGATGGTGTTGGTCAGGTGCTGATTCTCGAACAATGATGTGGCGATGCTCATCAATGTGTGGCCCTGCGCGTCGATCCCGAAGATGTGTTTGAGTTGGCTGGTGGCGATCAAAACCCCCGAGGCCGTGATAAATCCGGCGATCACCGGATGCGACAGGAAATTGGCCAGAAACCCGAGGCGAAACACCCCCATCACCAGCAATATCAATCCCGACATAAACGCCAGAACAATGGCGGCAGCGGCATATTCGGCGGTGCCCTGAAGCGCCATATTACCAACGGCGGCGGCGGTCATCAATGACACCACAGCAACGGGACCGACGGCCAAAACGCGGCTGGTTCCGAAGATGGCATAGGCGACGAGCGGCAGGATCGACGCATATAATCCCATCTCGGGGGGCAGGCCGGCAAGCAGCGCGTAGGCCAGCGATTGCGGGATCAACATGATGGTCACGATCAGGGCGGCAACACTATCGGAGGTCAGCGTTTCACGATCATAGGTCTTGGACCATTGCAGGATCGGCAGGTTGCGTTCAAGGCGCGCGCGCGAGATTTTCGGGAAGTTCATAACCGCTATTTACGGGCAGGCTTTTCGGGCTTGGCAAGCCATTCTTTGCCGCGCAACATCGCCGACCAATAAATACCCGGTAGCAATTGTTCCTTTAAAAACCATGCTTTACGGGTTGGCCGCGTACCATCAAGAACCCAAGTTGGAAACCGTGGTTGCAACACGCCGCCATATCCGAATTCCGCCAGAACCACCTTGCCGCGTTCCACCGTGAGGGGGCAAGATCCATATCCGGTATACATGGATTTGGGCGATTTCGACGCGATATCATCAACCAGATTTTGCGCAACGACGGGCGCCTGTGCCCACGCAGCGGCTGCGGTTTTGGCGCAAGGGGCGTTGATCACATCGCCCAGCGCCCAGATATTTTCGAAGCCTTCAAGGCGCAGCGTCGCGTGGTCAACATTGATCCAGCCGGTCTTGTCAACGAAGGGCGATACCTTGATGAAATCGGGGGCCGATTGCGGCGGTGTGACGTGCATCATGTCAAATTCAACGCTGATTTGCGTCGGCTTTTGGCCTTTGACAGAGACATCGAATGTGGCGGTTTTTGTGTCGCCGTCCACCGCAACAAGATTGGTCCGGTATTGCACATCAACACCGTAGCGCGCGATGTATTCTTCCAATGCCGGCACGTAATCCTTGACCGAAAACAGCACATTGCCCGCGTTCATAAACCCGATGTCGATATCACCGAGAACCCCGCCGCGCCGCCAGATATCGGCGGACATATAGAGCGCCTTTTGCGGCGCACCGGGGCATTTAAACGGGTATGGCGGTTGGGTAAACAGGGCGCGGCCCTTTTTCATATCGCGCACCAGATCCCAGGTATACGGCGCAAGATCATAGCGGTAATTCGAGGTCACACCGTTTTTGCCCAGCGTGTCCACCAGCCCGTCAATTTTGCCCCAATCAAGTTGCAATCCCGGGCAAATCACCAAACGGCTATATTGCACCGTGCGCGCGTCTTCGGTCACGATAATGTTGTGCTGCGGCTCAAACCCGACCACGCGGCAGTTAAGCCAATGCACCCCTTTGGGCACCACCGACCCCATGGTTTTGGCGGTGGTTTGCGCGTCAAAAATACCGGCTCCAACCATGGTCCACCCTGGTTGATAATAGTGCACATTGGCCGGATCAATAATCGCGATATTCAAGGATGGCGTGCGTTTCTTTAACGAGGCAGCGACCGCAATACCCGCCGATCCGCCGCCAACAATCACCACGTCAAAAATGGCATCGGTTTCTTCCGAGGGGGTTTTGCCACCATTGGCAAGACGACGCGCCAAGGGTGAAACATCATACCCTGCGGCACGCGCGGCCATCATGATTTCAGGCACCGGCATTTTATCGGCAACCGCCATTGACCACAGATAGGTCGACCGGGTGCCGCTACGACAATAGGCCAAAACCGGCCCGGGCATCTCGGCGAGGGCGGCACGATACGCCATGGCATCGCCGTCATCAATGGTGCGACCGGCCACCGGAATATGACGGAAATCGAGGCCGGCATCTTGTGCAGCGGCGGCGAGTTCCTGAAAATCGGGTTGACCGGGATCTTCGTTATTGGGGCGATTGCACAGGATCGACCGAAACCCGAGGGCGGCAATGGCAGAGATTTCTTCGGGCAGGATTTGCGGCGCAACCGATACATCATCCGAGAGTTTTCTAAGGTCCATCTGCTGCGTCCTATGGGTTGTGAATTAGGTCATAAAAAGATCGGTGAGTCGCGCACTCCTATTCCCTATAGATTATCGGTTTGGCAGTTTCCACTGCTGCGATATTTCACAAGCGGCCTCAAATCGCGCCTGTGCCCCGTCGGGGGCGGTTTTGGCGGCAAAAGGTTGAAATCCGGCCAACGCGGGCAATACAAGTCCCGCGCCCTGCGCCGCCAACATCGCGGTGCCATATCCGGTCACTTCGGGCATGGTTGCCCGCCGCACCTCGCGACCAAGAATATCGGCTAGAAATTGCACAAAGTAGGGGTTCCTGCTCATCCCGCCATCAATCGGGATCGGGCCGGTTTGCGCCGCGATCCCGCCCATTGCCGCGATGGTTTGCGCCGCACGAAACGCGATGCCTTCGAGGATGGATTGCACCATATCCCGTGGCCCGTGATCTATCGACAACCCAAGCCAGACGCCACGCGCCCGCGCATCCCAATGCGGACACCCAAGACCGGACAATGCCGGCACAAACGCAAGACCGCGTTCCATCGCGGAAGGTCCGTCAAATCCGCCAATATCGGCGAAATCGGCGAACAGACCCAGAGATTTGGCCCAATTAAGCGCCGCACTGGCGGTATACACCCCGCCATCAAGCGCATAAACTGGTGGATCGCCTGCAATCTGCCACGCCACCGTCGGCAAAAGCCCTTGTTGGGGCGCGCGGTGCGGGGTGTTTCCGGTCACCATCAAGGCAAAAGCGCCGGTGCCAAAGGTGATTTTCACATCCCCCGCATCACGACAGCCAAACCCGTATAATGCCGCCTGTTGATCGACCACGCTCGCGGTGATCGGGCGCGGGCCATGCGCGGTTTCAAGCGTCCCGAAATCGCCGGTCGTCGGCGTGATTTCCGGCAAGGTTTCCATCGGCACCCCGAATAGTGCACAAAGATCCGCGTCCCATTCAAGTGTATCCAAATTCATCAACGAAGTGCGCGATGCCGTGCTTGCGTCCGTCACAAAATGGCCGGTGAGGCGGTCCAGAAAAAACGCGTCCGTAGCGCCAAGCCGCAGCGTGCCCCGTTTATGCGCGTCCTGTGCTGCGGGCAGGTTTTCCAAAATCCAGCCCAGTTTTGCCGCCGAAAAATACGGGTCGAGCGGCAGACCGGCCCGCGCGAGTGTCAGGTTTTCGCTGCCCCGTTTTTTGAGGGTCTCGATGATGCCCGTGGTGCGCCGATCCTGCCACACGATCACATTGGACAGCGGCAATTTGGTTTCGCTATCCCACGCGAGGCAACTTTCGCCTTGGTTATCTATGCCAATCGCGGCCACATCCGGCAGGGCTTTGGCGCATGCAATGATATTGCGAACTAATTCTTCTGGGTCGTGGTCTACCCAACCGGAATTTGGATAATATTGTTTATGTTCAACGGAATGAACAACATATATCGCGCCCGACGCATCAACAGTTAACGCGCGGGTGCTTGTGGTTCCTTGGTCGATGGCGGCAATGCGCATGTTAATGGCCTTCGATAATGTCCATTTTTATTGTCTGACTATCGCGCGCCGCCAACACCGGCGCAAGCGGGGCCAAAATCCGGCGTTCAGGGCGCGATTGCAGGAAATCGGTCCATAATGTTTTGCCACCCGAACGCGCGATGAGGTGCCCAACAGTGGGCCGCTTAAGGCGCAATTGCATCTGTTCCATCGCATGGGGAGCGTCCGATTGCACCAACCGTTGCGGCACCACAAATCGCAGCGCATCGCCGGAAACCACAAGGGCGGTGCCTTTGGTTAAATCACGGTTATGCGCCAGATCATGCACAATGCGCGGCGCGGCCTCGACCGCCTCGTGCCAACACCACGACGAGGTTTCAACCGGACGCAAAAGGTTTCCGGTGCAGAAATACGCCGGATCGGACGCACGGCCATATTGGTCGATGCTCGGGCCGCCGGTGGCCGGGTCGATCACGAGATGGCTGTCATGAAGAAGCGCGGCTTCGGGACGAAAACGACCCGAGATAATCACCCCGTCGGTTTCGATGGTTTGCACCTTGTCGTGGGCATCCGTGTAGGTGATCGCCTCGACCTGTCTATGGCCGACAATCCGCAAATCACGCGCGCCAAAATGCAGCGGCACCCCCATCATCGCCGGATAGGGGCGCATGAATTGGCGCACGGTAATGCGCGGGCCTTCTTCAATCATGGCAACGGGGCGTATCCCGAGGTGCCGACAGGTCATAATCGCCGAAAACGACACCAATTCGGAACCAACAATTACGGGGCGGCGAAACGGGCGTTGGCCATGAAGGTAAACCATGGATTGCAGCGCGCCGGTGGTTATCACACCTTGCGGGCGCTCACCGCCGATGAACCGCTGGGCGCGGCTGCTTTCGCGCACACCGGTGCATAAAACCACGCGATTGGCGACAAGATCATAGGCCCCTTGTGCTGTGGTAATGCTTAACCGCGCGTCTTTGTGCAGGGCGGTGACGGTGGTGCCTCGGCGGATATCAACACCGGATTTTTCGGCCCTATAGACCAATGCACGGGCGTAATCCGGGCCTTTCATCACTTTCTTTAACTCTTTGACACCAAAGGGGTAATGCCCGCAATGGCGGGGCACGCCACCGGCTTCGCCTTCGCGTTCAAGCACCACAACACCATCCGCGCCGAGGCGCGTCAATTCGGTCGCGAGTGCCAGGCCCGAGGTGCCACCACCGACAATGGCGACGTTGCAATTTTGCACGTTATTCATCGCGCTCTCCGATCGGGGGATCAAGGCGGCCTTCGGTCAATTCCGACAAGGGACCGGTGCAATAGAACCCTTGGCAGCGGCCCATGCAAACGCGGGTGCGCCGTTTGAGACCCTGCAATGTGGCGGGGGGCATCGGGCCATCAAGCGCGGCAAGAATTTCGCGTTTGGTGACCATTTCACAATGGCAGATAATGCCACCATGATCGGGGGTTTCCCAATCGCGCGGGTGGTAGTTGGACAACCGATCGGGCGGCGGCATTTTCGGTGATTTGATCGGCTTGCCAAGAGGGGTAATGCTGTTCAACGACGCCACATAGCGCGCGATGCCAAGGGCCGCACTTAACCCTGTTGAGCGGATACCACCGACGGTGATATAATTGCGCGCCGCATCGGTTGTGATCTGGTAATCCTGAAATTCCGTCGCCGGACGCAGACCTGCATAGGTGGTGGTGATCTCGTAATTGCCAAGTTCAGGCAGCATGGCAACGCCTTTGGCATGAAGATCTTCGAGCATGACCTTGTCGGTCGACGCATTGGTCCGGCTGGTCTGTTCTTCGGCTGTTGGGCCAACGGCGAGATTGCCAAAAATCGTGCGGAAAATCACCACGCCCTTGGTGGTTTTGCTGGGCACTGGCAGGATCACCGCGCTTGTCAGCGCCGACGCAGGTTTGTCATAAACCACAAACTGGCCCTTGCGCGGTTTGATGGTGAAACTACTTTGGCCAAGCAATCGTTGGTCGACAATATCCCCATATAGACCGGCGCAATTGATCACTTGGCGACTGCGAATAATGCCGTTCGGGGTGGTCAAATGCCAAAACGCGCCATCATGCCGGCCCTCGATTACCTCGGATTTGCGGTGCAAAACGGCCCCGTTGGCGATGGCCTGCAACAAATACGCATGTGCCGACGCCCATGGATCAATCAGATATTCACGCGGCACCCAAAACCCGCCCATGACCGTTGACGCAAGATGCGGTTCGCGCTTCATGATTTCGGCGCGGGTCAGCACTTCAACATCGTCAACGCCGTTTTCACGGGCCTTGGCCACAAGACCGGCAAGCGCGGCCAGTTGCTCACCATCCCACGCCAGAACCAGCGCGCCGGTTTTAAGGAGCGGCAAGCCAAGCCCCTCGTGAATTTCAAGATATTCCCGATGCCCGTCGGCAATGCATTTTTGTTCAACCGAACCGGGCGGCGCATCAAATCCGGTGTGCAAAATCGCGCTATTGGCCTTGGACGCGCCATCCAGAACATCCGCCGCCTTTTCAAGCACCACCACCCGCGCCCCATCAAGGGTAAAACGGCGCGCCATGGCACACCCGACCACCCCAGCGCCAATTATCGCAACGTCAAATTCTTGGGAGTCGGCGGGATGGGGTGGCATGGTCTATTCCTGAATGGTCCGCACCTGAGTGGCGGATTTAAAGGCACAATAAGGCGTGGCAGGACCGCTTGACAAGGTAGAAATTCTCTCTAATGTTGACTAGGGTGTTAAAATTTTTCTACTTCGTGGTTATTTTATCTCTCAAAAACACAGGCTTGGAGTTCATTATGACCACTTGGTCATTTATTTTATGTGAATTCAATACGGGAACCTTACCCGACCAACACCTATGTGCAATGCCATGACCCTTAAACGTGCCTCGGTTCGCCCCGCCCTTCGGCAGGCCAAAATAAACGATTTCGTGCAGCGCCACGGCAAGGTCAGCATTGAAACCCTCGGCGAAAAATTTGACAGTTCCGCCGAAACCATCCGGCGCGATTTGACCGCCTTGGCCGAGGCCGGACAATTGCGCAAAATCCACGGCGGTGCCAAACCACTGTCGGCACCGATGGCAGCGGCAGCACGTTCGGTCGAGGGGGTTTTTGGCGCACGGATGCGGCGCAATGCCCTGGCGAAACGGGAAATTGCCGAAAAAGTGGCAACCCTGATCGCGCCACGCCAAACCATTTTTATGGACACCGGATCAACCACATTGATCTGCGCCGAAGCCATGGCCCGCCTCAAACACCTGACCATCATCACCAATTCCACCCGCATCGCCGCAACATTTGCCGAGGGCAGCGGCGGGGCAGACATCTACCTGCTCGGCGGGCGGTATCGCGGCGACAACGCGCAAACCGTAGGCGGCACCGCGATTGCCGATATCGCCCGCTATCGCACAGATATTGCGTTGCTGACCGTGGGCGCACTGGATGCCAGCGGCATCATGGATTTCTCGAATCACGAGGCCGAAGTCGCGCGCGCCATGATGGCGGCCTCTCGCAGGACAATCATCGCTGCCGATCACAGTAAGTTTGACAAAACAGCCGCGTTTCATGTCGCATCTTTACCCGCGATCGGACAATTGGTGAGCGACAGACACCCCGACGCAACCTTGGGCGCAACACTTGCCAAAGCCGGAGTAGACCTGTTGTGATTAAAAAATGTTCAAAATGCTTCAAGAAGCCGCCGCCTGAAATTTATTTTTCAAATATACCGCGAAACTTGTTGACGTGTGGGCACTTAACGGTTTTGACTGTTTGGAAAAACATCGTCCTAGGGGGGAATTAATGCCAACATTCGCAATAATGTATGTGCGTAGCGTTGACCGCTTCAATTATCTGGTCGGGCGCGTCATGATGTATGGCATTTTCGTCCTGATGGCAGTTTTGATGTGGTCGACCATATCGAAACAGGCGTTTGTGATCCCGTCCTATTGGACGCTGGAGGTCGCACAATTCATCCTTGTCGCCTATTATCTGCTGGGCGGGGCCTATTCGATCCAACTTGGTGCCAATGTGCGCATGGATCTATTTTATCACAATTGGTCGACCCGCCAAAAAGCCTGGGTGGATTGTTTCACCGTGCTGCTGCTGATCTTCTATCTCGGGGTGATGGTCTATGGCGGCATCGATTCCCTGTCATATTCGATCAAATACAACCAACATACCTCGTCCTTGTGGCGGCCGGTGATCTGGCCGGTCAAATTGATCATGGTCACCGGATTTTTCCTGATGCTGCTTCAGGCCATTTCCGAATTGGTCAAAGATATTGCCATCCTCAAGGGCGCACCAATTGCGCCCAGAGAAACATCACAGTCGCTTAAGGAAAAGTCGCTTTAATGTCACAAGAATATATTGCCATTTTCATGTTCTCGTCGCTGATGCTTATGCTGATGACGGGGCAACGCGTGTTCGGTGCCATCGGCGGGATTGCAGCGATTGCGGCGCTTGCCCTTTGGGGCACGGGCGGGTCGGACATTCCGTTTTCCGCCGCGATGAAGGTGATGAAATGGTATCCCATGCTCACGTTGCCGATGTTTATTTTCATGGGCTATGTGCTGTCGGAAAGTAAAATTGCCGAAGATCTGTACAAGATGTTCCACGTCTGGATGGGGCCGCTCAATGGCGGGCTTGCCATTGGCACCATCCTGTTGATGGTGCTGATTTCCGCGATGAACGGCCTGTCGGTGGCCGGTATGGCGATCGGGGCGACGATTGCCCTGCCTGAACTGTTACGACGAGGATATGATAAACGAATGGTTACGGGGGTGATTCAGGCCGGATCATCTCTCGGAATTCTGGTGCCACCGTCGGTTGTTCTTGTGCTTTATGCGATGATTGCACGCCAACCTGTTGGGCAACTCTGGCTTGCCGGTCTGTTTCCCGGCCTGATGATGGCCGCGATGTTCATCATCTACATCGTAATCCGGTGCAAGATTAACCCGTCGCTTGGCCCTGCCATTCCCAAGGCGGAAATGGATAAAATCACCCCATCCGAGAAGCGTAAACTTCTCTGGGCCGGTATGCTGCCGCTGGTGATCTTTTTCGCCATGATGATCCCGTTTATCAAGGGCTATACGTCGCTGGTGGAAAGTTCGGCCATTGGCGCGCTGACCGCCTTTGCCGCCGCCGTTATCAAAGGCCGCATGACCCGCGAAGTCTTCGAGGTGTCGGTGCGGCAAACGCTGGCGATTTCATGTATGTTCATGTTGATCGTTCTGGCCGCTCTTGGATTTGGTGCGGTGTTTGACGGTCTTGGGGCGGTGCGCGCGATTGATAGCCTGTTTCGCGAACAAATGGGCCTGTCGCCGTGGACCATTCTGATCCTCATGCAATTGTCATTTCTTGTGATGGGCACATTTCTTGACGACACAGCCATGTTGGTCATTGTGGCCCCACTCTATGTGCCACTGGTCAAGGTTCTGGGCTTCGATCTTATCTGGTATGGGGTTCTTTACACCATCACCACACAGATCGCCTATATGACGCCACCGTTCGGGTATAATCTGTTCTTGATGCGCGCGATGGCACCCAAAGAAATCACGATCATCGACATTTATACATCCATCATCCCGTTTGTTTTGGTGATGGTGGGCGCGCTGGGACTTATTATGGCGTTCCCCGAGATCGCCATGTGGCTGCCTAAATATGTATACGGAAGATAATCAGACCCTCATCAAAGAGGGCCGACAAGGGCGGATTTCCCGTCACAACGAGCATCAACACCCAGGAGGATACGATGACAACAAGACGTAAGTTTATCACCACAGCCGGGATCGGCGGCGCAGCGGCGCTGGCGTCCCCGAACATTGTGCAAGCCCAAGCCAAAATCAAATGGCGTTTGCAAACATATTCCGGCGCGCCCCTTGGTGCCCACGTGATCAAACCACAAATCGAAGCGTTCAACAAAGCCGCCAATGGCGAGATGGAAATTGAACTCTATTACGCCGATCAATTGGTGCCTACGGATGAATTGTTCCGTGCCATGCAAAACGGCACACTGGACGCGGTGCAATCGGATGATGCGACAATGGCGTCACCTGTCGATATTTCCGATTTCGGCGGCTACTTCCCGTTCTCGTCCAAATTTTCGCTCGATCTGCCGGTGTTGTTCAACCAATACGGATTGAATGAAATCTGGGCCGAAGCATACGGCGAAGTTGAAAACGTCACATGGCTTGGCGCCGGTGCGTGGGATCCATTGCACATCTTCACCGTCGATAAACCGATCCGTTCGCTGGAAGACATGCGCGGCTTGCGCGTATTTGGCGTGCCAACAGCGGGTCGTTTCCTGTCGCGTTATGGCCTTATCCCTGTGACTGTTCCTTGGGAAGACGTCGAAGTTGCGATGCAAACTGGCGAACTTGACGGCGTGGCATGGTGTGGCTTTACCGAAGCTTACGAAGTTGGCTGGGCCGACATCTGTAACTATGCACTGCTCAACAACGTCACCGGCGCATGGTGTGGTTCCTATTTTGCCAACACCGAAAGCTGGAACAAAGTGCCGCCGCATTTGCAAGAGCTGTTCAAAATCACCATGGACCAGTCGCATTACTACCGTCAGGTCTGGTATTGGGGTGGCGAGGCCAAATTGCGCGTGCATGGCGGCAAACTCGAGCACACCACCATTCCACAAGAAGAATGGAACACAGTGATCAAAGACGCCGAAGGTTTCTGGGACGAACTTGCCTCGCGTAGCCCACGCGCAGCCAAGGTGATCGACATCTTCAAAGAGTATTCCGATGTGATGGAAAAAGCCGGCGTGCCGTATCGCAACGGCTAAGCCTTCTTTGCACAAATAGTTCAACAAGGCGCGGCTGTTATGGCCGCGCCTTTTTTGTGGGTCTAAAGTCCCTTCAGTGGGGGCAGCGAGATACCGTTTTCCGGTTTTGCCCTTGGCAATGCCGTGTCTTTCAAACCGGGTTAATCGAATAGCCAAACCCGCGTATCGTCCGAATTTGCGCTTTGCCTTTGGTCCCGGCCAGCGCCTGACGCAAACGGCCAATATGAACATCAACCGTGCGTGTTTCCAGATCTGCCGAGATATCCCACACCAGATCGAGCAGCCTTTCGCGCGTAAAAACCCGTTCCGGGCTGTGCATCAAAGTCGCCAGAAGGCGGAATTCCACGGGCCCCAGAACAATCTCGTTGCCCTCACTCGTCACCTTGTGTTTTTCCAGATCGAGTTCGATCACACCCACAAACAAAATATGTTCCACAATGCTGGCTTGGGGGCGCCGCAAAGCAGAGTGAATACGGGCCATAAGTTCTCTGATCGAATAGGGTTTGGTGATGTAATCATCCGCGCCAATATCCAGCCCGCGTATTTTGTCGCGTTCCTCGGAGCGCGCGGTGAGCATGATAACCGGAACTTCCCGGGTCTCTTTGGCCCGCCGCAACTGTCGACAAATTTCGATACCCGACAGGTTGGGCAACATCCAGTCGAGCAGAACAAGGTCGGGCGGATCTTCTATCGCCTCCTGCACGCCTTCTTCGCCGTCCATTGAAACCCGAACGTCAAACCCTTCCTGACGCAGATTAAAACGAAGAATTTCTACCTGTGACGGCTCGTCTTCGATAACCAGAATTCTCGGGTTGGTGATGCTCATCATATATCCCTTCGGGGATTGGTCGATTGTTCTTCAACATTTTCGACGCGCTTGGCCATTTACGTAACGGATGCTTTCAAATCTTCGCCGGTGGCAATCTGGTGCACGAAACGAGCGATGTTGCAAACGTGGTCTCCGGCGCGTTCGAAATTCCGCGAAATCAGGACGAGATGGATCAACGCCTCTGCATTTTCCGGCATCGCTCTGGTCAATGCAATAGCGGCCTCTAGCATTTGTTTGTTGAGGTTATCCACTTCACGGTCGCGCATCCGAATTTCCGCAGCCAATTCAACATCCAGATTAGCATAGGCAACCAGCACATCCCGCAACATTGTCTGGACCAGTCGGCTCATCTCGAGGATCAGGTCCAAAGCAGCCTGAACAGGGTCTCCCTTATTGATAATCTCTGCCCGTTTGGCGGTTGATTTGGCATGGTCGCCGATACGCTCCAATTCGCTTGAAATGTTGATCGGTGCAAGGCTCTGACGGAGATCCAAGGCCATGGGTTGCCGGCGCACAATAAGGATTTCGGCGCGATCATATATTTCCTTGTTAAGCCCGTTTACCCAGCGATCCAGCATTGTAATGCGGTCGGCCTCTTTTGAATCAAACGTGACCAAAACAGCGGTTGCATCCTCGACCTGCTGGATAACGATTTCGCCCATTTCAAGAACGCTCACCTTGATTTTTTCGAGGTTCCTGTCGAATTTCTTAACGATGTGTTCATGTGTCATAATGGAATCCTAACCGATACGTCCCGTAATATAATTTTGCGTGCGCTCATCATTTGGGGTGGTGAAGACGGTTTTAGTATCGCCAAATTCAACCAGTTTTCCAAGGTGGAAAAACGCGGTTCGTTGTGAAATGCGCGCCGCTTGCTGCATCGAATGGGTAACGATAACGATCGTGTAATCCTTGCGCAGATTATCAATCAATTCCTCGACCACAGCCGTGGCAATCGGGTCAAGCGCCGAACAGGGTTCGTCCATCAGGATCACCTTTGGTTGCACCGCGATCGCGCGCGCAATGCACAGGCGCTGTTGCTGCCCCCCAGAAAGACTATTGCCCGGTTGATCAAGGCGATCGGCCACCTCGCTCCAAAGGCCCGCATTTTTAAGGCTCCATTCCACGCGATCCTGAAGTTCGGACTTTGACGTCGTCAACTTGTGGATTTTCAACCCGTAGGCAACATTTTCAAAGATGGATTTCGGAAACGGGTTGGGCTTTTGAAACACCATGCCCACCTGCGCGCGCAAGGCGACAACATCGACATCGCGCGCATAGATATCCTGATTTCCAATGGTCAGAGATCCCTCCATCCGACAGGACGGGATTAGATCGTTCATCCGGTTTATCGCTCGTAAAAACGTCGATTTTCCGCATCCTGACGGCCCGATAAGGGCGGTCACTTTGTTGGGTAGAATGTCGAGATCGACATTAAAAAGCGCCTGCGTGGTGTCATAGAATATGTTCACATCGCGGGCCGTGATAATTGGATCAGCCATAATCAGAACCTTGTTTCAAGTTTGCGGCGCAGCAGGATCGCGATCAGGTTCATGGCGATGAGAAACACCAGAAGAACGATAATCGCGGCGGCGGTTTTTTCGGTGAATGCGCGTTCCGGGCTATCGGCCCAAAGGAAAATTTGCACAGGCAATGCCGTGGCGGGTTCCAAAATCGATTCTGGAATGTCAACGATGAAGGCCACCATGCCGATCATCAACAACGGGGCGGTTTCGCCCAGTGCCTGCGCCATACCGACAATTGCGCCGGTCAACATGCCCGGCATTGCCACCGGAAAAACATGGTGAAACACCGCCTGAACCGGACTTGCGCCCATGGCCAATGCCGCCTCTTTGAACGAGGGCGGGACACTGCGCAGGGCCGCACGCGCCGCGATGATGATCGTGGGCAATGTCATCAACGCCAACACCATGCCGCCGACCAATGGCGACGATCTTGGCAGGCCCATAACACCGAGAAAAATAGACAGGCCAAGCAGGCCAAACACGATAGAAGGCACCGCCGCGAGATTGTTGATATTCACCTCGATCAGGTCGGACAGGCGATTGGCAGGGGCGAATTCCTCAAGGTATATCGCAGCGCCGATACCAATCGGAAACGCAAGGGCAAAACACACCGCAAGCGAATAAAGCGACCCGACAAAGGCACTTAATATACCGGCAATTTCGGGTTCGCGGCTGTCGCCATTCGTCAGAAACCCCCAATTGATCACGCGACGCAATTGACCATCGGATTGCAGGGTTTCAATCCACGCAATCTCGGCGTCTGAAACCTGACGTTGATTTTCCGGTAGGGTGATATCCACTTTCCCACGTAAATATTGGTCAAGATCATCCGACGCAGTAAGCCATAGCACCTGTGGGCCGCCCAACAAGTCGGGTTTTTTCGCCACTTTACGCGCAACCTCGAAACCGCCCTCGGGGCTAACCAGATTATACAACCGCTTCTTGTCGCGCCGATTGCTGACATCGGGAAACATGTCCCGCAGGCCCGATTTCACGATAGCCCCATAACGGGCGTTTGCGGGGTCGGCGGGATCAACCTGCGCAGCCCCCAAATCAACCACAATGGCAATTTGCGCCTGACGCAATACACCGCCTGCGTCGCGCGCAATTGACCCGACCATAAGGGCCAGAAACAATAGGGAAATGGCAATTGCGGACCGCCCCATCCATTGAAAACGCTGTTCCGCGCGATGGCGGGTGGACAGGTTGAAACCCGCCTTTTTGGTGAAATCAATCATACTGTTCCTGATATTTCCGCACGATGTGCAAAGCGACAACATTGATGCAAAGGGTGATGACAAAGAGGAATAGCCCGAGCGCAAAAGCCGACAGGGTTTTGGCGCTGTCAAATTCCTGATCGCCGGTCAACAGCGCCACGATCTGCACGGTGATTGTGGTCACCGCATCCAACGGGTTGAGGGTAAGTTTTGCGGCCATACCTGCGGCCATCAGAACAATCATGGTTTCCCCGATGGCACGCGAGGCCGCCAATAATAGCGAGCCGGATATGCCGGGCAAGGCAGCGGGCAACACCACGCGGCGGATGGTTTCCGATTGCGTCGCGCCCAACCCCAACGAGGCATCGCGCAACGATTGCGGCACCGCGTTGATCACGTCATCCGACAGCGAGGAAATCAACGGCACAATCATCAACCCCATGACAATCCCCGCGGCCAGCGCGCTCTCGGAGGCGACTTCAAACCCGAACTGCCCGCCGGTCATGCGGATAAACGGGGCCAATGTCAGGGCCGCAAAAAATCCATAGACCACGGTTGGAATACCGGCGAGGATTTCCAATCCCGGCTTGATCCATGCCCGCATGCGTTTGGTCGAATACTCGGACAAATACACCGCCGATGCCAACCCGAGAGGGGTAGCAACCATCATGGCAATCGCGGAAATCAACAGCGTTCCGTTGATTAATGGAAGTATCCCGAAACTCCCGCCTGATCCGACCTGATCGGCGCGAATGGCGGTTTGCGGGCTCCATTTCAAACCGAACATAAAATCGGTCCAGGGGACTCTGTCAAAGAACAGCATGGTCTCGACGACAAGCGACAGGACAATGCCAACCGTGACCAGAATTGCGATGCCGGCCATTGCCGCAAGCAAGGCCACAACGCCCCGGTCAAACCACATCGGGCGCACGGCTGTTGTTATGTTGATAGGCTGTTTTTCAATCATCGGGAATAACTTTCAAAATCGGCTCTGGGCCAAAAGGGGGGGCAGGCCCAGAGCCGCCGTCGCTACATATCCAGCGGTGTCAGACCGTTGATTTTTGCAGACCAGGTTTCGCGCTCCTCGGCGGACAGGGGTATCAAACCTTTGTCGGCCAAATAACCGTCGTCGCCCCAAGTGTCCTCGTTGGTGAACTCTGCCAGAAATTCTGCAATCCCCGGGATCACACCGACATGTGCGGATTTCACATAAAAGAACAACGAGCGCGCGATGGGATAGTTGCCCGCTGCGATTTCTTCAAACTCGGCGGAAACCCCTTCAACGATAGACCCTTGGACAACATCGCTATTCTGCTCGAGAAAGCTGTAGCCAAAGATGCCGACAGCATCCGGGTTGGCCTGAAGCTTCTGAACGATCAGGTTGTCGTTTTCACCGGCTTCAATATAGGCGCCATCCTCGCGCAGGGTGTGGCACAGTGCCTTGTAGGCCGGTTTGTCCGACTTTTTAAGCGCCTTGATCCAGTCAAACGTTTTACAGCCACCTTCCATTGCCAGCTCGGCAAAGGCATCGCGGGTGCCGGATGTGGGCGGCGGGCCAAGCACCTCGATTTTGACGGCTGGCAGATCGCCGTTCACCTGATCCCATGTGGTATACGGGTTCGGCCGCGTGCCACCATTTCCATCGGGAACGTCCTTGGCCAAGGCCAGAAATATATCCCGCAATGTAAGGGTCATTTGCGGGGAAGTCCTCGAATTTGCCAAAACGATTCCGTCAAAACCAATCATTGCCTCGACAATTTCGGTCACGCCATTGGACGCGCACAATTCAACTTCGGTTGATTTGATCCGGCGGGACGCGTTGGTAATGTCGGGGGAATCTTCACCAACACCGGCGCAAAACAGTTTCAAACCGCCACCCGATCCGGTACTTTCGACAACCGGCGTTTTGAAGTCGGTGGATTTTCCGAATCGTTCGGCCACGGTTGTTGAAAACGGAAATACCGTGGACGATCCCACGATGTTGATTTGATCCCGCGCCATTACGGGGGCGGCAATCGCAAGCAGCGCAGCAGCCACAGTCAGATTAGAGCAAACAGACATTCATCGTCTCCTGTAAAAAAGCGCCCAAGGTTGAGCGCCCCCCGTTTCCCCCGGGAACGATTCAGGTTTATGACGTGCGGGTAACACTTTTATGACAGATCGGGTGTTTCTTGCGCAGCCGAAGGCAGGTAAATCGTACAGGTCGCGCCCTGCCCAACAACGCTTTCAATAGACAGCTCACCGCGATGCCGCACAAGAATGTGTTTCACAATCGCAAGCCCCAAACCCGTGCCGCCCATATTGCGTGACCGGCTTTTGTCGACACGGTAAAACCGCTGGGTTAGGCGCGGAATTTCGTCCGGTGCAATCCCTTCACCATCGTCAGTGACAGAAATTTCAATCGCGTCTCTGTCCAATGGATTAACGCCACAATTAGCCCGCGCAACAAGTCGGACTTTCCCGTTTGGGGCGCTGTAGTGGATCGCGTTTTCAAGAAGATTGATCAAAACCCGCACCAGATCATCCTGTCGCCCCATCACAGATGGTAAATCCGCCCCGATTTCCATCTCAAGGGTTTTGCCCCATTTTTGCGCGACAGGACCCACAGATTGCACCGCCTGATCAATAACAGACCGCAGATCAATCCTGTTCTTGAGAATATATCGTTCTTTTGCCTCGACCTGCGACAGTGACAAAAGGTCCGAGACAAGATTTGTCATGCGGGTGACTTCTTTGGCCATCATCCCGAGAAACCGTTCGCGCACGGCAACATCTTCAATCGCCGGTCCTTGCAGAGTTTCGACAAACCCCGAAATAGCGGTAAGCGGTGAACGGATTTCATGGCTGACATTCGCGACAAACCCGATTCGCATGGCTTTCAGATCATTGAACAGCGACCGGTCTTCGAACGTCAGCACCAAAACCGGCGATGCGGCGCCCTCAAGCGCGCCGATGTTTTTAACGGTTATCGAATAGTCGGATCGAAACCCCGCCTTGGGTTTTATTTTCAACTTTGCCGGTTCTGCCGTTTCAATCGTGTTTTCCAACAGCGGACGTAATCCGCTTACCCTATCGAGAAATAAATCGAAATCAAACGCCTCATCCGCTTCTGAAAACGCGTTTATGGCAAGGCTGTTTATCGCCAGAATCCGCAGGTTTACGTCCACAGAAATGACCGGAACGGCCAAGCCTTCGATGATACTTTCAGCCAATCGCATGGTGTCCCCGATGTTCTACTTTTGGTTTTCGGCATTCTATACGCAAATGACCTTATCGAACATCTCCATATTGAACGCAGGTCAATATTGCGCCTGTCCTGCGAATTTTTGGGTCCAGCGAGCGTTCAATCTATGGAATCTCTGAACAAAGCCCTGATTTCCGTGCTATAATTCTGGCAGCACTTACGGGAGAATTGGCATTGAAACAGCAGAGTTTTTCGTCACTTGAGCAGGCCTACAAGAAGAAGCGGACCAAGCGCGAGTTTTTTCTTGGCG